>NZ_JBFUEA010000011.1:0-249538 GCF_056404435.1 Mucilaginibacter sp. P2_D11 | reverse complement strand
AACCAGCGATGTCGCCATTTTGTGCATCGGCTCAAACCGTGAATATGAAAGCGAAGGCCATGACCGTAAAAGCCTGGCGCTGCCTTTTGGAGAGCAGGCATTGGTCAACGCGGTTACCGCAGCTAACCCGAATACCATTATTGTGATCATGGCGGGTGCACCATACGATCTGAGCGAGATCAAAAAGTCAAATCATACAATTGTTTGGTCCTGGTTCAACGGCTCGGAAGCTGGCAATGCACTGGCCGAAGTTTTAAAAGGGAAAGTAAACCCGTCCGGTAAATTGCCATTTACTTTCCCCGTATCGTTAGGAGACACTCCTGCTGCTGCCTTAAATACTTACCCGGGGAAAGGTGCAACGGCAGAATATAAAGAGGGCGTACTGGTTGGATACCGCTGGTATGACACCAAAAAAATCCAGCCGCAATACCCCTTCGGTTATGGGCTTTCCTATACTGATTTCTCCATAAGCCGCTTCTCGACTGATAAATTAAGCTACGGGAAAAACGGAACCATCCGTGCAAAAGTCACCATTAAAAATACAGGCAGCAGCTACGGCGCCGAAGTGGTGCAATTATATGTAAGCGATCCGGTTTGTTCGGTTTTGCGTCCTGAAAAAGAATTGAAGGCTTTTAAAAAAGTTTTTCTGCAACCGGGCGAAACTAAAACAGTTGAACTGGATGTAAGGGTGGAGGACCTGGCCTTTTACGACGTGACAAAAAAAGGCTGGAATACCGAATCCGGTGAATACATTCTTCAATTAGGTAATTCATCGCGCAACATTTCAAAAACAGTAAAAATCCTGGTTAGATAAACTCAGTTCAGAAACCGTGTGAAGTTTATGGAAAATCTGTTAACCGGATATGCAGGCTATCTGGAATACTGATAAACTCAGAAATAATTTCCAATGGGAATGGCCCCATTGATCCAGTAAAATAAGTGTAAAAACACAATTTGTACTATAAACTTTCATGATGAAAAAGTTATTGCCAGGACAAAAAACTCAAATATCAATATGAGCAATACGATTTACAGGTTATGGCTGACGGCCTTAATTATCACCCTTATAGTGCCGAATTTATACGCACAAAAAGCCACCAATCCCATTATTTATGCAGATGTACCGGATATATCGATAGAACGTGTAGGCGATAGCTATTACATGAGCAGCACAACCATGCATATGAGCCCCGGTGTACCGATTATGAAGTCGAACGACCTGGTGACCTGGAAGACGGTGGGTTATGCCTATGATACATTAGCAAATATTGATGCAACGAACCTCACAAATGGCAAAAACATGTATGGGGAGGGTTCATGGGCAAGCTCAATCCGTTTCCATAATGGCACCTATTATGTAAGCACATTTTCTGCAAATACCAATAAAACGCACATTTACAGTACAAAAAATATCGAAAAAGGGCCGTGGAAAGCCAGGTCGTTTGCCCCCAACCTGGGTGACCACTCCTTGTTTTTTGATGATGACGGAAAAGCGTATATGATTGGCGGGAGCGGAGATTTAAGGTTAGTTGAATTGAAGGACGATCTTTCCGGTATAAAACCCGGCGGAACGGATCAGGTTATCATTAAAAAAGCAAACTCGCCTTCGGGCGGCATTGGCCTCGGCCCAGAGGGCTCCCAGCTGTTTAAGATAAAAGGCAAATATTACCTTTTCAATATTACATGGCCACCGGGCCACGTACGCACTGTTACCATACACCGGGCAGATAAGATCACCGGCCCTTATGAAGGGCGGATTGCCCTCCAGGATCTGGGTGTGGCGCAAGGTGGATTGGTACAAGCGCCAAACGGGGCCTGGTACTCTTATTTGTTCCGCGATTATGGCTCGGTGGGCCGGATACCTTATTTGGTTCCTGTAAAATGGGTGGATGGATGGCCCGTTTTGGGCATTAACGGCAAAGTAACCGATACCCTCGACCTGCCGGCCGGAAAAGGTTTGATCCCGGGCATCGTCGCTTCAGACGATTTTACGCGTAAAAAACGCGAACGGGCATTACCACCGGTTTGGCAATGGAACCATAACCCGGATAATAGTTTATGGTCTGTTACCGCGCGGAAAGGGTATTTACGGCTCAGCACCGGCAGGATTGACACCAATTTCCTGATGGCACGAAACACATTAACACAACGCACTATCGGCCCTGTATGCTCCGGCACAGTTTCGCTCGACGTTTCTAAAATGAAAGACGGCGATTTTGCGGGCTTGGGCCTTTTGCAACAAAATTACGGGTTGGCCGGCGTAAAAATAACAGGGGATAGCAAAGCGATCGTAATGATCAATGCAAGCACCGGGAAACCTGTGGAAGCACAAAAGATCCCCCTAAACCAAAAGGTAGTTTACTTTAAGGCAGAATGCAATTTTACGGACAGAAAAGACGTGGCAGATTTTTTTTATAGCCTTGACGGGAAAACGTGGCTGCCATTGGGCACACAATTAAAAATGGCCTATACCTTCCCGCATTTTATGGGCTATCGTTTTGCTTTGTTTAATTATGCTACGAAAAACATAGGCGGGGCGGCAGACTTTGACTTTTTTCATATAACAGATTCCATTTCCCAGGGGAAATAAAGTCTGTTAAATTAACAAGAGCAAAAAAAGAAAAATTGGCATATATATATTAAGCTATCAAAAAAAGCCATTAGGTTTAACGCAACCCAAATTCGCCTAAAATGGATTGCCTCCTAGACGACAGCCTGTAACAAGCTGTATTTCACCGTAAGTGCCAATTCCGATTTTCAGGCTGTCCAGTCCATGAATGTCGCCCCCTGCATGGTGGTTGACAAACAAGGGGTCGATAATCTAATCGAGCTTACTTACGCCGCCGCTTTCAAATGCTTTTAACAATACTTTATCGGCGGCGATGTTTTGTGAAGCCCTAGAGCTAAGTCTGCTTTGTAAGAAACCTTCCTGGCTGCAGCATAAGCGGCAGAAAAACAGGCAAAGCCCCATAACAACATTCCATTGTGTTTTCATAAGACTAAAATTGGTTTATGGGTTTACCGCCTAAGGCGATCTTGCTTACTTCTATCAGATCAAGTTGCGTTACCATGTCTTTAACAGCCACTTTATATTTCAGAAAGTGCGGCCGTTTTAAATGGGCCTGATAAGCTTCTGTATCTGCATAGGTCTCAAAAATGGTTATATGCGTAGGGTTATTATTTTCAGAAACAGCGTATAACGTTAGAACTCCGGGTTCTATGCGAGTAGACATTTCAATCTCCTCTTTCAGTAATTTTTATAGTCATCCAGCTTTTCTGGGGCGACGATAATTTTAGCCAGTCTTACAATTGGCTCCTTGCTTTGAGCTTTCATTTCAGTGTTGTAAAAAATACTTGCAATTAGGCTGGTTAAGACTATTGATGACTTTGTTTTCATAATGAAAAATTATAAGCTCATTTTACTTGTCTGCAGATTTTAAAACAAAAGGCTCGCCCGGTGCAAGCACTTTGATCCGTTCGGGGTTGGTTACTAGTTTTTTAAGTTTTGAGGGGTCTGCATTAAAGGGTGCAAAGTCCGGTGCATCAACAAAACCCCAGTGGCCTAAAAGTACAGTAGCTTTGGGGTAAGCATTTACCAGTTTTGCCGATGCCTCTAGTCCCAGGTGCCATTGCGCATCTTCTGAATAATCCAACAGTATCACATCCGGCGCAGGCATATGCAGTTGTTCCTCCATGGGTCGGGAATCCCCGGTGGCATAGATCGTACCGTCCGGCGTATCAAACCAGAAACCGCAGGCATCACGGGGAGCAAAATGTCTTTGGCCTGGCCTCGGATAGGCGTTTTGCCATGCGTGATCTGCCGGAATCAGCTTACCCGTTACTTTACCGAATTGAAATTTACCGCCGATGGGATAACCAAAAGATTTCAAACCATCATTTTTCATTAACGAATCTACGTAGATCGTCGAATAGAATGCAGTAGTTATAGAAGCGAGGTCTTTGAAGGTTTCTACGCTGTAATGGTCGTTGTCACTATGAGTGGCAAATACGGCATCCAAATGCGGTACCTCTTTGGGCAGGATTGGAAATTTCATCAGTAATGGCATATCATAGCCTTTCAGCAAGGGGTCAATCATGAACGTGGTTCCCCGGCTGTTGACGAGGAAACCGGCCATTCCTAGCCAGCGAATGGTAGTGTTGTTCGATTTGGTAAAAGCCTCCCTGCCGAACGGTTGCGTTGCTGGTGCCTTCGCCTGGTATTTCTTTATTGTTTTAATCTTTGCTGTATCCGTTTTTGATTGTGCATGAATGCCAATTGAAGTAAAAAAAACAGCTATAAGTAAAAGGAATATCTTTTTCATGATCATGTATATTTGATTCATTGTCAAAGGTCTTGGTATTTATCTACGTGACAGTTATACAAATTCCTGTATTACCAACCAATATTCCAGATCATCCATTGACTTTGGAAAAACCGGATTACTTATACTTAATTTTGAGTAAGCTTAATACCGAATATGAATAAGATCATCAAATTAGATAGCGTAACCCAATTCAACACTGAACGGGGACAGGAGACCCTACACCCCCTCGTTAGTGTTTTGGACCAGTCAAGTTCAAAGCCTATCAAAATGAGCCGTTTTACCTCGGGGCTTTATGTTGTGTTTTTGAAAGAAGAAAAATGCGCCGATATGTTGTACGGCCGGAGCCATTATGACTACCAGCAAGAAACGCTCATATTTATTGCGCCGAGGCAGCTGGCGGGATTTGATGAGGAAGACACTTTTATTCAACCAAACGGCTGGGCGCTGGCATTTCATCCCGACTTTATCCATGGCACCAGTTTAGGTAAACACATTCATGACTATCATTTTTTCTTGTATAGTGTCAAAGAAGGCCTGCATGTTTCTGAACGTGAAAAAAGCGACTTGCTGGAATGTTTTCACAAAATCCAAAGGGAATTATTACGGTCGATAGATAAGCACAGCAAGAAATTGGTGATCAGCAATATTGAATTGTTACTTAATTATTGTGAGCGCTTTTATGACCGGCAGTTTATCACTCGTGAGCATGTTAATAAAGATATATTAACAAGGTTTGAAAGCCTGGTGGATAATTACTTCACATCGGATAAACCAGCGATAATAGGCCTCCCTACCGTAGCTTATTGTGCTGAAGAGCTCCATCTTTCGCCGAAATATTTTGGCGACCTGGTAAAAAAAGAAACGGGACAATCGGCTCAGGAATACCTTCAAAACAAAATAATTGATGCAGCGAAGGAACGAATGTTTGACGCAGGCAAATCAATAAGCGAAATAGCTTACGACATGGGCTTTAAATACCCGCAGCATTTTGCACGTCTTTTCAAACAACGGGTTGGCAAAACACCACAGGAATACCGGTTAATGAATTGAACAAAATCCTGAGGGAAATTAGAGACTAAAGAAATATTTATAATGATCATAAAAAATCCAATGGTCAAAACTACAGTAAGAAGAATTACAGTTGTCAAAGCAATACAGGTACTTGATAAAAATGATATTGTAGCAAAGTATTGTGTTTTCATTTTTAGATCGCGAATCCTTTCCCCTTGGGGTAACCTTAGGGGAATCGAACTAAAAATGTGCGTTTAAATGCAATTAGAGCACTTTTCAAAAACTGCTAAAAGTAAAAACCCTCTTTACGCTTTGTAAAGAGGGTTAGTAGCCCGTAGGGGAATCGAACCCCTGTTTGAAGAATGAAAATCTCCTGTCCTAACCCCTAGACGAACGGGCCATTTCTGGGTGTCGAAATCGTTGTTTTTCAATTTCGTTCCCCTTATTTTGGGAATGCAAAGATATGCGTTTTCTGAGAAATTAAAAATAAAATTTAAAATATTTTCGCTGTAAGGTTCTTGCGCCTCGCGCTACCAATTGTGTATAGCATCTCATTTTTGATGCGGACAAACAAAAAATACATTTCGCTATTTATAATTCCGATGCCGTTGCGGTATCTTTATACACAAATCAACCTCACATGAAAGCCATTTGGAACAACCAGGTTATTGCCGAAAGCGACAATACCATCGTTGTAGAAAACAACCATTATTTCCCTAAGGACAGTATCAAGCCGGAGTTTTTTAAGGAATGCAATACACAAACCACCTGCCCCTGGAAAGGGCTGGCATCGTATTACACGCTGGACGTTGATGGCAGGCAAAACCCCGATGCTGCCTGGTATTATCCCGAGCCAAAGGCCGCAGCAGCCAATATTGCCAACCATGTTGCCTTCTGGAAAGGCGTAAAAGTTACCGATTGATATGAAGCATTACGACGCAATTGTCATCGGCTCGGGGCAGGCGGGCTCCCCTTTGTCTAAAAAGCTGGCCAATGCCGGTATGAAAACACTGCTGATAGAGAAGCGCTTCATTGGCGGTACCTGCGTAAACGATGGCTGTACACCCACCAAAACCATGGTGGCCAGTGCGCGGCTCGCCTATCTGGCGGGCAAATGCAACGATATGGGCATCAGCATAAAAGGCTACACGGTAGATTTGAAGCAGGTAGTGAAACGTGCCGACGACATCGTAATGAAGTCGCGCACTGGCAGCCAGGCTGCAATGGAGAAAACAAAAAACCTCGACCTGCTTTTTGGCGAGGCTACTTTTGTTGGCAACAAAACTATCTCCGTAAACCCCAAAACGGGCAAGAAACGGCAATTTACGGCCGATCAGGTATTCATCAACACCGGTTGTAAAACCATCGTCCCGCATGATATCGAAGGGCTGGACGAGATAGATTATCTCACTTCAACCAGCATCCTTAAGCTGGAGAAAGTCCCCGAACATTTATTGATACTGGGCGGCAACTACATCGGGTTGGAATTTGGGCAGATGTTTCGCAGGTTCGGTAGCAAGGTTACCATCCTTGAAAAATCGGGCAGGCTGCTCTCGCGCGAGGATGAAGATATCTCTACAGAGATAACCGGCATACTACAGGAGGAAGGTATAAAAGTGCTCGCCAACACAAAAGCAGTAAAATTCAAAAACAAGGGCAAAAACCAGGTTACGGCTACATTGGATACCGTGGGTAAGGAAAGCAAGCTGAAATGCACGCATGTGCTGGTAGCCATTGGCCGCGCCCCGCAGACCGATGGGCTCGGCCTGGAAACGACCGGCGTAGCGGTAGATGAGAAAGGCTACATTAAGGTAGATGATAAGCTGGAGACCACGCAGCCCGGCATTTATGCGCTGGGCGATGTAAAGGGCGGGCCGGCGTTTACGCATATCTCTTATAACGATTATACCATCGTTTACCGCAACCTGATAGAAAAACAGGATTTAAACACCAGGGACAGGCCCGTGCCCTATTGCATGTTTACCGACCCCGAACTCGGTCGCGTAGGCATCACCGAAACTGAGGCTCGTAAGCAAGGCCTGAATATAAAAGTGGCTAAACTGCCAATGTCGCACGTGGCCCGGGCGCTGGAAACCGGCGATACGCGCGGATTGATGAAAGCCGTGGTAGATGCCGATACTAAAAAGATATTGGGTGTAGCCGTAGTGGGTACAGAGGGCGGCGAAATAATGACCGTGCTACAGATGGCCATGGAGGGCGGCATTACGTACGATAGGATACGCAATTGCGTGTTTGCGCACCCCACGTACTCCGAATCGCTCAATAATCTTTTCATGACTTTGGAGGATTAATTTGCCGCTATGATAAAAGTAGAGCATCTGGTAAAAACATTCGGCAGCACAAAGGCTGTGGGCGGCATATCCTTTGAGGTAGCCGAAGGCGAAACTCTGGCCTTGCTGGGCACCAGCGGCTGCGGCAAAACCACCACCCTAAAAATGCTGAACCGCCTGATAGAACCCGATAACGGCAGCATTTATATTAATGGTAAAAACATCCTGGAAGAAAATCCCGAGACGCTTCGCCGTGGCATTGGCTATGTATTGCAGAACAACGGCCTCTTCCCGCATTATACCGTTGCCGAGAATATTGCCATAGTGCCCCAATTGTTGAAATGGGATAAAGCCAAAACCGATAGACGCATCAACGAACTGCTGGGGAAGCTACACTTGGCTAAAGAGCATCTCAACGCTTATCCCAATGAATTGAGCGGTGGCCAGCAGCAACGTATAGGCCTGGCCCGTGCCCTGGTTGCCGACCCGCCGCTGTTGCTGATGGATGAACCCTTTGGTGCACTGGATAACGTTACCCGCTCAAAAATACACGGCGAATTTAAGGCGCTGGATGAGCTGAACCGCAAAACCATTATCCTGGTAACGCACGATGTGCAGGAAGCCTTTGAACTGGCCGACCGCATTGCCCTGATGGATAAAGGCAAGATAGTGCAGATCGGCACCCCTGCCGAATTACTGTTTGCGCCGAAGAATGATTTCGTGCGGGACTTTTTACAGGAGCAGCGTTTGCAGTTGGAATTCAGAGCCATCAAACTAGCCGACTTGTGGGAGCACTTGCCTGCGGGAAGTGGTAAAGCAAAATCGCCAACCCTTTCTGCGGAGCTTGATTTTTGGTCGGCATTGGAGCAGTTTAAATTTAGCAAAGCCGAAACAATACAGATTGCGAACAGCACGAACGAATTAAAGGCAATCAACTTCGAGCAGCTAATGGCTGCTTATTCACGGTATAAAACCCTGCAACCGCATGAATGAGCAACAGCAAACCCTTTGGGGCTTTATGGCTCAGCAGGCCGATAAGCTGGCTGTGCAAACGCTGCAGCATATCGGGCTTACGTTTATCTCGCTGTTTATCGCGGTGCTGATAGGCCTGCCTTTGGGTATTTATATCACCCGAAAGAAAAGCCTGTCGGGTTTGGTGCTGGGCATAGCGGGCGTTCTGCAAACCATCCCCAGCATAGCATTGCTTGGTTTTATGATACCCTTGCTGGGCATCGGCGCAAAGCCGGCAATAGTAGCACTGCTGCTGTATGCGCTGTTGCCTATCATCCGCAATACCTATACGGGTATTACCGGGGTGGATGCTACGGTAAAAGAAGCGGCTGTTGCCATGGGTATGAGCAAGTGGCAGGTACTGTTCAAAGTGGAGCTTCCGTTAGCTATGCCAGTTATTTTGGCTGGCATCCGCACGGCTACGGTAATCAATGTGGGCGTGGCTACGCTCGCATCGTACATTGCTGCGGGTGGCTTAGGCGAGTTTATTTTCGGCGGTATATCGCTTAATAATACCAATATGATTTTAGCGGGGGCAATCCCCGCGGCGCTACTTGCGATAATCTTCGATTTCCTACTCTCGCTGGTGCAGAAACTCAACTTTAAAAAGATAAAAGGCGCCGTAAAAATTGCGCCGGTTTTGTTGCTGATATTATCCTGCCTGTATTTTGTGCCATCGGCTTATGGCAGTAAGCTTACCGCCGGTTTTACGCCCGAGTTTATGGGCCGACAAGATGGTAACCTGGGGCTGCAAAGCAAATACGGACTGAAGATACATACCATTGTTATCAGCGATGCGGTGATGTACAAAGCCGCGCAGGAAAAGGAACTGGATGTGATAAGCGGCTACTCTACCGACGGCCGCCTGAAGGCTTACGATTTGGTGGTGCTTGATGATGATAAAAAGATTTTCCCTCCATATTACGCTGCGCCGGTGGTGCGTGAGGATGCCCTGCGGAAATTTCCCCAGTTGGAAAAAACGCTGAACCTGCTGGCCGGCACCATTACCGATTCGGTAATGACGGAGCTGAACTACAAAACCGATTACTTGCACCAATCGCCCGAGCGCGTAGCCAAAGATTTTTTGGTGGCGAAGCATTTATACCGGGCAGATAGGGGCGGCAAAGAGGGCGTGGTGCGCATCGGCTCCAAAATATTCGGCGAGCAATACATTTTGGCCAGCATGTATACCATGCTGATCAAAGGCTATACCGATTACGACGTTGCCACAAAAACCGGCTTGGGCGGCACCAAGATAGTTTTCGATGCACTCACAAACGACCAGATAGACCTGTACCCCGAATACACCGGCACCGGCTTATTGGCCATACTGCAGGCCCCGGCAAAAACGGTGGTGCAGCTGCAAATGAGTAAGGATAGCACCTACAATTATGTTGCCCGCGAATTTGAAAAGCGTTATCGGTTGAAGTGGCTTAAACCTATCGGGTTTAATAATGCCTATGCCTTAATGATGCGCCAAAAACAGGCAAATGAGCTCCAGATCAAAACAATTACCGACCTTAAACGATATTTGGATAGTAAGTAATGCCAATGGATTTAGCCGACTGTTATAAAAAAGTACGGGCGCGAACGGAAGCTATTTGCGCCCCGCTGCAAACCGAAGATTACGTGGTGCAGCCCGTGGTAGATGTTAGTCCGCCTAAATGGCACATTGGGCACACCACCTGGTTTTTCGAAACCTTTATCCTGAAGCCTTATTTTATGGGCTATCAGGAGTACGATCCTCAATACAATTACGTTTTCAACAGCTATTACGAAACCGTTGGTAACCGCGTTATCCGCACGGATAGGGGCAATTTGAGTCGCCCCACAGTTATCGATATCCAGCTTTACCGCAAATACGTAGATGATGCCATGCAGAATTTCATAGCCTGTGGCCCATTAAGTGCCGACGTACAGGCGCTGTTAGTGCTGGGCCTCAATCACGAGGAGCAACACCAGGAATTGCTGATGACGGATATCAAATACATCCTGGGCAATAACCCTTTGTTTCCGGCTTACTCCAAAGATTATGTAAAGCCGAAAGTAGAGGAGGGTGATGGCGCAGATCTCATAAGCCTCGCCGAAGGCGTCTACGAGATTGGCTTTGCGGGCGAAGGTTTTTCTTTCGATAACGAGCATAACCGACATAAGGTTTATTTGAATGCCTTTGGGATTAGTCCCGCTTTGGTTACTAATGCCGAATACCTGGAATTTATAGATGCCGGGGGATATCACGATTTTCGCCACTGGCATGCAGCCGGTTGGGATTGGGTGAACACCAACAAGGTAGAAGCGCCGATGTACTGGCATCTGATTGATGATGAATGGCATTATTACACCTACCATGGTTTAGAGCCGCTGCACTTGCATGAGGCACTTTGCCACATCAGCTACTATGAAGCTTACGCTTACGCCTCGTGGAAAGGGATGCGCCTGCCGACAGAGTTTGAGTGGGAGGTAGCTGCCACGCAGTTTAACTGGGGCGGTCGCTGGGAGTGGACCGGAAGCAGTTACCTGCCCTACCCTGGCTTTGCCAAAGCACCCGGAGCCATTGGCGAATACAATGGCAAATTTATGGTAGGGCAAAAGGTTTTGAGGGGCGCATCAGAAGCAACCCCGCCCAACCATAGCCGCATTACCTACCGCAATTTTTTTCAACCCGAATTACGCTGGCAATTTACCGGCATACGCCTCGCAAAATAAAACACTGCAAAAACACCTATGGAAACATCTACCTGCACCCTGAAAAAACCTGAAGAGCAAACAAGCCCCAACGGACAGTTCTACAAGGACGTGATAGCCGGTTTAAGCGCAACACCAAAGCGACTGGATTCTAAATATTTTTATGATGCCAATGGCGATAAGATATTCCAGGAGCTGATGAACTGCGCCGAATATTATCCAACCAATTGCGAGCTAGAGATATTTACCCAAAAAACTGCGGACCTGGCCAAAGCCGTCATTGGCGATGGCGACGCTTTCGAGCTGATTGAGTTGGGGGCAGGGGACGCAACAAAATCCAGCCATCTGTTAAAATATTTGATTGATGAGCAGGCGGATTTTACCTACCTGCCGATAGATATTTCGGAAAATGTGATCGCCTACCTCAATATTACCCTGCCGGTTACCTTACCGGGCATAAAAATAAACGGCTTGCAGGGCGAGTATTTTCATATGCTGGAAAAAGCTGCTACCATATCTGATAAACGAAAAGTGGTGATGTTTTTGGGCTCCAACATCGGCAATATGCAGGTGAAGGATGCCGAGGCATTCTGCAAAGTACTGCGTCAGCATCTGTCGCCCGGCGATATGGTGTTGATAGGGGCAGACCTGAAGAAGAACCCGCACACCGTTTTATCAGCCTACAACGATAAAGGAGGCATTACCAAACGCTTTAACCTGAATTTATTGGAGCGCATCAACCGCGAACTGAACGGCGATTTCGATGTTTCACAATTCGACCACTACGCCATGTACGACCCGGAGAGCGGGGCCTGCCGCAGCTATCTGGTTAGCTTACAAGAGCAGCAGGTGAATATTGGCGATGCGCTTATAAGCTTTGCCAAAGACGAGTACATTTACATGGAGATATCGCAGAAGTTTACCGTAGAGCAGGTGGATAACATGGCCGCAGTTGCCGGCTTTAAGCCATTGGATAGGCTTTTTGATAGCAAAGGTTGGTTTGTGGATGCGGTTTGGGTGGCGGAATAGACGTTAAATATTTCACGCAAAGGCGCAAAGCCGCTATTTTTTTTCTTCGCGCCTTTGCGTGAGGTTGCCCTTAATCATTCCTTTTAAATTCCTCTTGCAGCTATCATAAATACTCCTATATTTATTTCAAATTATAAAGCCAAATGGAATCAACATCTATTGTTTTTTACATCATCCTGTTTCTTGTTTTTATCGGGGTGGCCTCATCGTTCGTTACGGTAAAACAGGGCACCATCGTGGTCATAACCGTATTCGGTAAATACCGCCGCATATTAGCCCCGGGCTTGAATTTCAAGATTCCTTTCATCGAAAATGTTTATTCAAAAATATCCATCCAGAACCGCTCTGTAGAGCTGGAGTTCCAGGCCGTAACGTTCGACCAGGCCAACGTTTATTTCAAGGCCATGCTGCTGTATTCGGTACTGGATCAATCAGAAGAGGCCATCAAGAACGTTGCTTTTAAATTCGTAGACGAACGTAACCTGATGCAGGCACTCATCCGCACCGTTGAGGGTTCTATCCGCGCATTCGTAGCCACCAAGCGCCAAAGCGAAGTGCTGATATTGCGCCGCGACATTGTGGAGCACGTAAAAGATCAACTGGACACCATACTGGAAGGCTGGGGCTACCACCTGCAAGATCTGCAGCTGAACGATATCACGTTCGATGACGTCATCATGAAATCCATGAGCCAGGTAGTAGCCTCTAATAACCTAAAAGCCGCCGCCGAGAACGAAGGCCAGGCATTGCTCATCACCAAAACCAAAGCAGCAGAGGCCGATGGTAACGCCATCAAAATTTCTGCCGAGGCCGAGCGCCAGGCCGCACAGTTGCGTGGGCAGGGTATCGCCTTATTCCGCGAGGAAGTGGCCAAGGGTATGACTACGGCCGCTAAAGAAATGCAAGGCGCAAATATGGATACCTCGGTTATCCTCTTCACCATGTGGACAGAATCTATCAAGCACTTCGCCGAAAACTCTAACGGCAACGTGATATTTTTAGACGGCTCTACCGCCGGCATGGAGCATACCATGAAAGAAATGATGGCATTAAACCTTCTGCAGTCAGATAAAGTCAAAAAGTAAAATTACTTTTTAACCCCTTCTGATGATTTTTAAACTATTACGTGCAGGCACGGTATTGGTGTTGTTGCTGCTTGCTACTTTTACGCTTCATGCCCAGCCTTTCAGGCAGCTAACGGCTGATGATTTCCAGGGCTACCCCCGCGCTAATAACCGCGGCGTGGTGGCCTATACCAATTGTACAATCGATTTTCGTTTCCAGGCCAGCCATCAGGACGGTGAGTACATCCTGCATTTCAACGTGCGGCTGGATATGAACAACTACAAATCGTGGATAGACCGCTCGCGCATTACCTCGCAGCAATCTCTTGCCGAAATATTAAAGCACGAGCAGGGCCATTACAATATCGCCTATTTGGAACAGCAGGAAGTGCTGCGCGTTGTAAACCGCACCCGCTTTACCGCCAATTACAAAAACGAGGCGATGGATATATTCAATCGTATAGATGCCAAATACAAACAGCTGAATATCGATTACGACGAAGATACCGGCCACAGCACCAACAAACAGCAGCAGCATGCATGGGATTTATACTTTGCCAAACGCATAGAAAATATGCCACCGCTCACAGCCGGGGCATATTAGGCCTGCTTAAATCGGATTTGCTCCTTTGGATTATTGCCGTATTTTTGATGCTGTATGCCAACCGGTAATAAATTATACTTTGCTTCAGATTTTCATTTGGGTGTAGGCGGTGCCGACACCTCGGCCATACGCGAGGCTCGCATCATCCGTTGGCTGGATCTGGTAAAAGTGGATGCCGCTGAACTGTTTCTGGTTGGTGATGTATTCGATTTTTGGTTTGAGTATAAAACGGTAGTTCCAAGAGGTTATATCCGCTTTTTGGGCAAACTAGCCGAATTAGCGGATGCCGGCATAAAACTTTACTTTTTTAAAGGAAACCACGATATGTGGATGTTCGATTATTTCGAGAAAGAATTGAACGCCACCATTATCACCAACGAACTGGAAATTGTACGCAATGGGAAGACTTTTTACCTGCACCATGGCGATGGCCTTGGGCCCGGCGATAAAAAATACAAATTCCTTAAGAAGATATTCCGCAGCAGGCTTTGCCAGTGGATGTTTGCCAGGTTACATCCCAACCTTGGCATAGGGTTGGCCAATGCGTGGTCGCACGATAGCAAGCAAACCAATGCCCGTATTGGCGAAGCTAAACTGCACCCGCAGGAGTGGATAGAAGTTTATTCACGCGAATTGCTGCAAAGTAAGCATTACGATTACATGGTTTACGGGCATCGGCATAAACCGCTGGATAGCCCGTTAACGGAAAATTCCCGTTATATCAATCTCGGCGACTGGCTGTATAATTCCAGCTACGCAGTTTTCGACGGTACCGACTTAACCCTAAAGTATTTCGAGCGTGAGGCTGTACCCGTTTGGAAGCACTAATCTATTTACAATCCGCTGAATATATTATATCCCTTAATTTGCGTATTTTTGCATGTTTTTTGCAATACACTGCGTAAACTAAACCCGATTGGAATGGAAAGCCTTTTGAGCGTTGGGATTTACGAGTAGAAAAAGGCTTGTAATAAAAAGCGGGGCTGGCCTAACCAACAAGCGCTGCCATTGATTTTCGAAATAAAATGTTAGAGAAATTAGAACTGATATACCAGCGCTGGAAAGCCGTAGAAGCCGAGTTGAGCACACCTGACGCTATGAGCGACATGAAACGCTTTGCCCAGCTGAACAAGGAATATAAAGACCTTGCCAAAATTGTTGACGAGTATAATGTTTACAAAAACATTATGAGCAACATTGATACCAATAAAGAAATTTTGGCTACCGAGAAGGACGAGGAGTTCCGCGAGATGGCTAAAATGGAATTGGACGAGTTGTTGACCAGGCAGGATGAGATGGAAGAAAAAATCCGTTTGATGCTGATACCGAAAGACCCTGAAGATTCTAAAAATGCCATTATCGAGATACGTGGTGGTACGGGCGGCGACGAGGCAGCGTTGTTTGCAGGCGATATGTACCGTATGTATATGCGTTATTGCGAACGCCGCGGCTGGAAAACCGAACTGGTAGATTATACCGAAGGTACCGCTGGAGGCTATAAAGAAATTGTGTTTAACGTAAATGCCGAGGATGCTTACGGCAACTTTAAATACGAGAGTGGCGTGCACCGCGTACAGCGCGTGCCCGATACCGAAACACAGGGCCGCGTGCATACGTCGGCAGCATCGGTAGTGGTACTGCCCGAAGTTGATGAGTTCGATATTGATTTGCAGGTGAGCGATATCCGTAAGGATTTGTTCTGCGCATCTGGTCCGGGTGGTCAATCGGTAAATACTACCTACTCTGCGGTGCGTTTAACGCACATCCCAACAGGTATTGTTGCGCAATGCCAGGATCAGAAATCTCAATTAAAAAATTACGATAAAGCTTTGGGCGTTTTACGCTCACGTGTTTACGAAATGGAGTTGCAAAAGCACCTGGAAGAAACATCCAAGAAACGCAAAACCATGGTAGCCACTGGCGACAGGAGTGCCAAGGTACGCACCTATAACTACCCGCAGGGGCGCTTAACTGAGCACCGCATAGGCTTAACCATATACAACCTTGCCGGTGTAATGAATGGCGACTTGCAGGAGATAATGGAAGCCTTGCAGTTTGCAGAGAACGCCGAAAGGTTAAAAGAAGGCACCGCCGCTTAATGCGCGCGGAAAATTAAGCCTCCACCCAAATAATCACAGTCGCTGCCATGTATGTAGGCCTTAACCTGTAGGGCCATCCATGGCAGCACATAATACTTTACGCCGGGGGTCCAATAGCTGTTGATATTGGTGGTGCTTTTATAGTGCAGGTAAAAACCATAATTGGCCATAATAGCCAACCGGCCCATCCATAAATCGACACCGCCGCTTAGGCCGTAACGCCATCTGTCATACGACGTGCCGTGGTACTGGTAGGTAGGCTCCAGATTTGTTTTGGGGTCGTTATCTGGGTGGTAGAGGGTGTAGTAGTAAACCGCATCGCCACCAGCCTTTAAGCTCAGGACCGGGCTTACGCGGTAGTTATACGCCGCAGAAAAACCTGTCTTATATAATCCTCCGTCGGCTTTTTGTATCCCGCGCCGGCCTACATCAAACCCTATTTCAAAAGAATGTTTATAAAACTCGCTGAAAGCTTTGCTGCTGGTTTGCGGCCCAGGTGTGTTCAGCGTTTTGATAAGGCCGAATGAGGCCTCAACCGTATTGATGCCGTTATTAGGCACCCGCACCGCGCCGTTGGAGTAATGGAAAATATCTATTCCCCCTTTTATAGCAATGGTTTGGCTCAGTGGGGTTGAAATAAACACCCCCGCTTGTGTACACAAATTAATGTGGCTGCCAATAAGCGGGTTGCCATTAGAAAAGTACGTGCCTGTAGCATAAGCAACACCCAATGCCGGGGCAAAAACCAGGCGCGTGCCGCCGAGTTTTACAATAGGGATCTCTAAACGCCCCATTACCGTGTAAACATGGCCTATCGGATGCGTTGTAGACACGCTATCTACCACGCTTACATTGTTAAAGCTGCGGATGCCGCCAACTACATCAATGGCTTGTATATTCAAAATGCGGATGTATGGTGCTTTGTTGTTTGCCATATCAAAGTGGTAGGCAAACTCCGCCCCAAGCAGGCGGCCCGGCAGCTTGTATTTTTCTGCGGTGAACGAGCTTAAGCCCACCAGGCCGTTTAGCTCTGCCTTGTTGCCGTTTTGGGCCATTAAACACTTGGACGTACACAGCAGCAAAGCAAAAAGGGCGAGTTTTCTCATAAATAGGCGGCCCGTTCTGGCGGGCCGGTTTAATTGTTTAAGATAATCAGGTATGAAATATATATTGTAATATTTATATATATCGCTGGTGCAAAATAATGATTTAATATCATTTCTCGGCGTTTTCATCCCAATTTCATAATGCCCCGCTACATTAGCAATGTTAGGTTAGGCGTTTGCCCTGTTTTTTAAGGCGGCTGCAACTAATCACCACGGTACGTAATCTTGAAGCATATGCTGGCAGTAAAAAATTTAACAGGTATCAATACAATTTTCGCACGCGAAGTACGCCTGATGGGTAATGGGTTTGCAATAAGCCTGGTGGCTAATGATGCCGATTGGGCCAATGAGCGCATAGATAGCGCCATCAACGAAATAAACCGCGTTGAGAAACTGCTGAGCACCTTTACTGAAGAAAGCAAACTGAACGAGATTAACCGCAATGCCGGCATACGCCCGGTACGTGTAGATGCCGAAATTTTTAAGCTGGTTGATAGGGCACTGCAAATATCAGAGCTTACTTACGGTACTTTTGATGTTACCTACCCCGCCAACCAAATTGCCGATGCCGATACCAAGGCAGCAAAACGCAAGCTTAGTCTCACCAACTACAAAAACGTAGTGCTTGATGCCGCAAAACAAACCGTGTTTTTAAAGAACAAAGGCATGCGCATAGGCCTGGGCGCCATAAGCCGCGGCTACGCTGCCGATAGGGCAAAATATATGTTACAGATGGAAGGCGTAAGCAGCGGCGTTATAAATGCCGGCGGCGATTTGCTTAGCTGGGGCCTGCAGCCCGATAACACACCGTGGACCATTGGCACAGCAGATCCGTCGCAAGCCGGGAAGCCTTTTGCAGACGTAAACATCAGCAACATGGCTATCGCTACCTCCTTCAATTCAGAAAAACTTAATTATACCGGCGGTGCTGTACCTGCGGGCAACATCCACCCCGATAGCGGCTTTGCAGTGAGCAAAATAAAAAGCGTAAGCATTATTACGCCCGGTGCTGAGCTTGCCGATGCCATGGCAACCCCTATTATTGCCATGGGCATAAACGCCGGTTTATACCTCATCAACAAACTTAATCAAATGGCCTGCATCATTATTGATGACCATGCCCGGGTTTACACATCAAAAGATATTAAATTAACGGCCTAAGCGTTTGGCAGCTCAATAGGCTATTTATATATTTACCAATATTACTAACCAGCCCTCTATATAAGTTAATTTTTACCCTCTGCTGTTATTTATTGATGTAGGCAATTGCCCCTGGGTTTTGTTTATGCGGATAATAACGCATTTGTTTTCCTTCTGAAATGATAAAGTGGTTTTTGTATATTGTACTCTTGTTGATATCCGCACCACGCCTTTTATCTGCCAGCTCCAATATCAGCAGCAATCATAATTTTCGTGGCGGTGCCATGCATATAGACGCGCGCCCGGCTTTTCAACAACAGCGCGATACCACTAACAAAGACAAAAAACGGCAGCAGGAAGAAGAGAAAAAGAAAATAAAAGAGGTAGCCAAGGCCAAAAAACAACCTAAGCCCGAAAAAGTGGAAGAAATAGACCCGCTTACCGGCAAGCCAAAAGTGAAGCCTAAACGGCAGCGACGGCCCGATGGCATGGAGCGGCCACCCGAAATTCCCAGAAGAAACAATAATTAATACTAAGTTTACCGCGTTTTATCAATGAGATACTTCGGCATATTAGTTTTAGTAATAAGTTGCAATGCGTTTAACGCAGCAGTGGCAAAGCCTACGCCTTTTGCAGACCTGCAAACCCGTTTGGTAGCCGATACAGATACCGTTGCCAAAGCCGTTGCCGATACCAATGTTATCGTACGCAAAAACTCGCTTTCGGCGGGGATAAATTATGGTAGCGATGCGCTATTCTTCGGCCGCACAGGCCCCAAAAAATATCCCTTTTTGGCCGCCGATCTGGTAGTTAACTACAAATCGGGCTTTTTTATATATGGATCGGCACTGAAGGTATTAGGTTACGAAGTGCCTTTGGTTGATGAGATTGACGTTGGCGGCGGGTACTTCTACCGCCTGTCTAAAAACTTTACGGGCACGCTAAGCTATACGCGGTTTATTTTCAATAACAAATCGGCTATCATCAAGTCGGCCTCATCCAACGATATCAACTTCAAAAACTCGTACGATTGGGGCTTCGCGAAAACCAGCCTGGTGGCCGATTACCTTTTCGGTAAATCGTACGATGTGTTTGCCACTGTCAGCAACTCCAAATACTGGGAGAGCAGCTGGAGTATTTTCGACGACCAGGATTACCTCTCCATCAACCCATCGTTCAACTTTATATTGGGTACGCAAAACTTTGTACAGCGATACTCTATCGACCATAAGTACCAGCTTGAGGCCGACAATATCTATATCCGCAACCAGAACGCGACGGGGGCACGCGCCAACGCCAAATTCACCATGCTCAATTACAGCTTCAAGATACCCGTATCGTACAACAGGCCGCATTACACGCTGGAGTTTTCGTACAAATATTCTATCCCGGTAAATGTGGAGGGAGCCCTGCTCAACCGCCGCGAATCTTTTTACAACCTTACATTTTATTACGTTTTTTATTGATGCCCGATGAATGTTTTAATAATAGAGGATGAAAAAGCTCTGGCTTACGAGATGGAGCTGTTCTTATCCAAGAACAACTATATCTGCGAACTATGCTTCAACGGCGCATCGGCATCTGAAAAAATTGCCGTAAACCTCTACGATTTTATACTGATAGACCTTGGCCTGCCTGATTATGAAGGTTTAGACTTGCTTAAAGAGGCCAAAAGGAGTCGCCCGGAAGCAGCCTGCATCATCCTTACCGCCCGCGCCGAAGTTTACGACCGTATTAAAGGCCTTGACCTGGGTGCCGATGATTACCTGGCCAAGCCCTTCTCGCTGTTAGAGCTCCAAAGCCGCATGCAAGCCATAACCCGCCGCAAATTCGGGCTGGTAAACCAGGTAGTAGATCTTGATGGTTTTTTAGTAAACCTTACCGACCGCACCATCACTTACATGAGCAATGCGGTTAGCGCTATTACTAAAAAAGAGTTCGACCTGATTGCTTACCTGATATTGCATAAGAACCGCACCTTAACCCGTGCACAGCTGAGCGAGCACATTTGGGGTAGCGTAGTGAACGACGATTACGACAGCAACTTTATTGATGCCCACATCAAAAATATACGTAAAAAACTGGGTGCCTTTGCCGCTGCCGACTGGCTGGAAACCGTACGCGGGCTGGGCTATCGCATAAAAACAAACGTTTAAGCATTTGAAGCTAAAAACCAAACTAACGCTGTTTAATGCCTTATCAAAACTGGTAATCGTAACCCTTTTTGTGCTTTTGCTGCCCTCCATTATCGAAAGCATCAATCGCAACTATACCGACGACCGCCTCATTAAACAAAAGGATAAGCTGCTGCAGATAGTAAAGGAGAAGGGCATCCAAACCTATATAGAAGATGGGCAAAGCTACGGCAGCTACCTGCCGCTAAAGGAAGAGTATATTAGTTTGGATGAAGCGGAACCCGATTACTACGCCGATACCATACAAAACGAACGCCGCTCGGTTGAGCGCGACACTATCGATTATCGCATCCTGAGCCATACCTTTATAGTTGGCAAAAAGAACTACCTGCTGGAAATTGGCAAAAGCACCGAAACCATAGACGATACCACCGGCCCCCTGCAAAACATCGCTTTCCTGATATTGCTGGGCATGATATTGCTCACCATCCTGGCCGATCAGGTGTATTCTAACTATATCCTCGCGCCCTTAAGCCGCATTATACGTACCAAGCTGGTTGGCGCCAAGTTCCCCAGTTTTACCTCGTATGCGCAGGTGAAAACCACTACCTCCGATTTTCAGCACCTCGACCTCAGCATCCATAAGATGATCGAAACAATTGAGCATGCTTTCCAAAAAGAGCGGGAGTTTATCTCCAACGCCTCGCACGAACTGATGACCCCAATCTCTATCCTGCAATCCAAAATCGAGAATATGTTTCAGCAGGAGGATATAAACGATGAGATGAAGGTGCGCATGCTGGAGATGCAGAAAATACTGAACAGGCTCAAGAGCATTACCAAAACGCTCTTGTTGATATCGCAGATAGAGAACGAGCAGTTTTTGAAGGAAGACGAGATATCGCTAACGGATATGCTACAGGATTTGTATGAAGAGATATCCATACGCCTGCAGGAGAAAAACATAGGCTACGCGCTGGCACTGAGCCAGGATGCCGCACTGGTTAACGTAAACAAATTTTTGCTGTTCAACTTGCTGTTCAACCTGATAAATAACGCCATTAAGTACAATAAGCCCGATGGTTCCATTATTGTAAACGGCGAAAAGGTAAAGAATTATTACGTTATCAGCATAAACGATACCGGCATAGGCATCGCCGAAGATGAATTGCCCTACATTTTCGACAGGTTCAAAAAAATAAAACAATCGCCTAAGCAGGATAGCTTTGGATTGGGGCTGCCAATCGTAAAATCGATAGCGGCTTTCCACGGAATAGAGCTGCAGGTGCGTTCGGAGAAAGGCGTAGGCAGTACCTTTACGCTCATCATCCCGGCAAAGCTTATCAGGCAATAGGCGTTTTTAGCTAATTTTGTCCTAAATTACGGTCAGTCGCTGTAGAGATTATTTGTGGCAACTGCCATTTTTACCTTCTGGCTTTCCCTTGAATTAAAAAACTATAGTTGTGGTATGGTTTTTTAAGCCTGGTGGATAATGCTTGTGATTTGCTGCCAAACGCGGGGTTTGGCATCGGCTTTGCAAGTGTTTAACCAAATACACAACTATATACAACATGAAGACTTTAAAATTAAAGATAGCTACTTTCAGTATTGCAATAGCTTCGTTAGGCGTTATCGGCAGCGGCTGTAACTCATTAACCAAAACACAAAAAGGCGCTGCCATTGGCGCCGGTGCCGGTGGTACCATAGGTGCATTTATTGGTAAAGCAGCTGGTAACACTGCCCTGGGCGCTATAATCGGCGGTGCCGTTGGCGGTACAGCCGGTGCATTTATTGGCCGTAACATGGATAGGCAAGCTGCCGAAATAAAACAAACCGTGCCGGGCGCAACCGTTATCCGCGAAGGCGAAGGTATCCTGGTGAAATTCGATTCGGGTATTTTATTCGATATCAATAAGTCGGACCTTAAGGCCGCTGCCCGTACCAACCTGCAAAACCTTGCAGCATCGTTGGTGAATAATCCGCAAACAAACATCCTGATTGTGGGCCACACCGACAATACCGGTGGCGATGCGCTTAACATGGCTCTTTCAATCCGCAGGGCCGAAGCCGTGAAAGCTTTTATAGCCGCAAGTAACGTTGCAAGCTCAAGGTTAACTACATCTGGTAAAGGCGAATCTGAACCGATTGCCGATAACAGCACCGTTGATGGCCAGGCACAAAATCGCCGTGTAGAAATCGTAATCGTAGCCAACGAGCAAATGAAAAGCCAGGCGCGTACCCAATAAGCTTTTAATAAGACAGATAAATAATAGTTTTAACATAGGCCCTCCCGAGCATTCGGGAGGGCTTTGTTTTTTTAACTGAGTCTGGCTCAAAAAAAATAAAACGTCATGCCGAACTTGTTTCGGTACCCCATCATAAAAGTGGCCAGTATGCAAATCCGCCATGTATGCCGCATACCTGCCGTGTGGGGTGCCGAAACAAGTTCGGCATGACGGCGGGATTTAAAGCCGTTCCCCGGAATCAGTTTAGCTTAACCTTGTTTTTTGTACATTTGCGCCATGGCATCCATCAAACCATCTGTACCCAAGGGCACCCGCGATTTTTCTCCGGCCGAAATGGCCAAACGTAATTTCATCTTCGATACCATTAAAGGCGTGTTCCGCAAGTATGGCTATCAGCAGATTGAAACGCCTACTATGGAGAACCTAAGCACCCTAACCGGCAAATATGGCGATGAGGGGGATAAGCTGATATTTAAGGTATTGAACAGCGGGGACTATTTTTCTAAGTCTCCCGCATTTAAGCAGCTTACCGCGTTAGAGGGTGACTATCTTCAAGCCAAGGTACGTGAAGGAAAAGGACAGCCTGCATATGACGAGGGGATTGTTGACCCGGTTGCTGAGCGTAAACCAGAGTTCGAAGAATTGGCATTAAAATTTGTTGATGAATGTATTGACTATAATAAATTTGCAATAGTTATCTCCGAAAAAGCCCTCCGCTACGACCTCACCGTTCCTTTCGCCCGATACGTAGTGCAGCACCAAAACGAAATCACTTTCCCGTTCAAGCGGTTCCAGGTGCAGCCTGTTTGGCGTGCCGATAGGCCGCAGAAAGGCCGCTACCGCGAGTTTTACCAGTGCGATGTGGATGTGGTCGGCTCTGCCTCGCTGCTGAATGAAGCCGAATTCGTGATGATATACGATGAAGCTTTAAGCCTGCTAGGGCTGAAGGATTTCACCATTAAAATAAACAATAGAAAAATTCTATCAGGGATCGCTCAAGTAATAGATAAATACGATAGTATAATTGACCTCACCGTAGCCATTGATAAGTTGGATAAAATAGGCCTGGATGGCGTGATAAAAGAACTGCTGGAACGCGGCTTTACCGAGGCTGATATTGATAAACTGAAGCCCGTTATTTTGCTGGAAGGTAGTAACGCGGAGAAACTGCAAAAGCTGCGCGAGGCATTGGCCTCGTCTGAGATTGGCCTGCAAGGCTGCGACGAACTGGAAACGGTTTTTAACTACCTGCAATACACACCGCTAAAGCGCGCTACACTGGAACTGGACATTACCCTCGCACGCGGCCTGAACTATTATACCGGCGCTATCTTCGAAGTGAAGACCAACGAAGTGGCCATGGGCAGCATTGGCGGCGGCGGCAGGTACGACGACCTTACCGGCATGTTCGGACTGAAGGGCTTAACCGGTGCAGGTATCTCTTTCGGGGCCGACCGCATTTATGATGTGATGGAGGAACTGAACTTATTCCCGGCATCGGCAGAGCAAAGCACACAGGTGCTCATCATCGGGTTCGATGCTGCGGCTGAAGCTTATGCTTTGCCATTGTTGCAGCAACTGCGTAACAATAGCGTGAGTGCCGAACTTTACCCGGCAGGTGCCAAGCTGAAAAAGCAAATGGAATACGCCAACAACAAGCAGATACCCTACACTGTCCTTATCGGCAGCGACGAGATGCAGAGCGGCTTGCTCAGCTTTAAAAACATGCAAAGCGGCGAACAGGAAAAGTTAAGTGCAGAAGCCATTTTGGCGAGGTTTGGGGCTTAGGTTGAGCTCATTTGTCTGAACTCGAATTAAACGAATTTTATGAATTTCCAGAAAGCCTTAGTGTTGGTGCAGCAATTCTGTAAAATTCGTTAATTCCCCCAAATTCGAGTTCAGAAAAATAAGGTTACCCCAAATAAATTTTAAAAGTAGTCCCTTTACCCAACTCGCTTTCTACCTCTATTTTACCACCAAAGGCTTCCACCTGGTTTTTGGTAATAAACAACCCTATGCCCCTGGCATCGCGGTTGCCGTGGAAGGTTTTATACATGCCGAATAAATCCGCACCATTTTTTTTCAGGTTGATGCCTACGCCATTGTCGGCAATTGTAAAGCCGTATGCGCCATTGGGCTCGGTAAAATAATCAATGACGATTTTTGGAGGCTGAGTTGCCGAGCGGTATTTGATGCCATTGCTTACCAGGTTAAGGATGATACTCTCCAGGTAGGCCGGGCTATAGGTTAAAATGAAGTCTGCCGGAATCCGGTTGTCAATATCTACCTTCCACATCGCAATGTCATTGCTCAGCAATTCGGTGACCTTTTCGAAATAAGTACGCAGGTTAAGCTTACTGGTTTGGATGTCGATATTAGTTTGTATCGATACCACCTCGTTTAAATTGGCGATGGTTTCATTCAACTGTTCCGATACTTTCAGCAGATGCCCTGATAGCTCCTCTTTTTCCTCGGATTCGGTCATCGGGTCGCCCAATACATCCATTATCATTTTAAAATTGCTGGCATGCGTGCGCAAATTGTGCGATACGATGTAGGCAAAATTCAGCAACCTGTTGTTTTGCCCACTCACCAGGTTTAAGGTGTCGCGTAATTGCTGTTCCTTGTTTTTTTGGTCGCTGATGTCGGTATGGGTTCCAATTATACGAAGGGGCTTATTCTCGCCGTCGTATTCCATTACCTTGCCGCGGTCCAGCACCCATTTGTAAGTATTGTCCTTACATAAAACCCGGTGCTGGTTTGTGTAGATATCGGTTTCTCCGCGCAGGTGGGCTTTTAAATCAGCTATGTATTTTGCTTTATCGGCCGGGTGTACACGACTGGTCCACTCACCAAGTTTGGTTCCAAAACCCTCTTTTTCCATGCCTATCATCCGCAAACATTGTTCTGAGTGATAGATAGTACCATTTTTTATGTCCCAATCCCATAGGCCGCCACCGGTACCTTCCGATGCGAATATCCACCTCCGTTCGCTTTCGTGCAGGGCTTCTTCGGCTTCCTTTCGGGCGGTGATATCCTTTATCTGCGATACGAAGTACAAGGGCTCGCCATCCTGCCCTAACACTAAAGATACGTTGAGCACTATCCAAATAACATTTCCGGATTTAGTGTAATAGCGTTTCTCCAGCTGGTAGTTCTTGATTTCTTTGTTCAGCGTTTTTTGCAGCAGGGTAAGGTCGGCTTCCAAATCCTCAGGATGGGTTATCTCCTGGAAGGTTTTGGCCAGCAGCTCTTCGCGCGTATAGCCAAGCAAATCGCAAATACTCTTATTTACCTTCATGAATTTCCCCTCGGTAGAAACCAGCACCATGCCGATGGAAGAATGCTCGAAAGCATTCCGAAAAGTTTCTTCGCTTATCTCCAGGTTTTGCTCTGCTTTTTTGCGTTGGGTAATATCAAAGTGGCAACCCACCATACGAAGGGGCGTATCGCCATCCCACTCAATTACCCGGCCGGTGCTATTTACCCAAACTATGCTGCCGTTTTTGTGCCGGTAGCGCACGTCAACGTTGTAGGGGTTTACGCCATGGCTTTTATAATGCCCGCTAACGCAGTTATCCATCAGTACCTTGTCTTCGGGTAATATAAGGTTGGCCCAGGTGGTGGTGGTGTTGGGCAGTTCATCGTCCTGGTAGCCAAACATCGCTTTAAAAACCGGGCTTAAGATTACCTTATTTTCTTGAATGTAGTAATCCCAATAGCCGGCAAGTGTTTCTTCCAGAATGATTTTATAGATATCCTCCATTAGGCAGGGGTTGGTTACGGCTATTTAATTTTTATGTAAAATACGATAATAGCGTTAATTACGGCAAAGAGGCGCAAATATATTATAAAATAGCAGAGGAGGAGGGTGATTTTCGGTTAGTTGAGAGGGTAAGTGGCCGGGAGGGGCTGGCGATTAGACCCAACACGCTGCTGCTTTGAGACTATTGCCGGGCGGCCTCTCTCACTTGTAAAGGGGGATTGAGAGATAGGTCTAGCACGGGTTTCAACCTCATCGCTGCCTGTGAGTTCAAAATTACCTACACAAAATCCAACCCCACAAAGTTTTTATTAAGCACCTGGCTGTTACTTACGTTCAGCCATTTATCTAAAAGCGTGGCGTACACCGAACGGAAATCCACCTCGTATTTCAGGTCGCCGTTATCCAGTTGGGCCAGGTTTGGGGCATTGTTATATATGCCGGCCTTTTTTAGCTTGCCGCCAAACAGCATGATGTTGTTGGCGGTGCCGTGGTCGGTACCGTTGCTGGCGTTTTGTTCTACGCGGCGGCCAAATTCAGAGAAGGTCATCACCAGCGTATCATCCAGCTTGTTGGCTTGTTTAAGGTCTTTAACGAACGCCGCCACAGCATCTGCATAAATCTTTAGCTGGCGGCCCTGTTGATTCTGCTGGCCGGTGTGGGTATCAAACCCGCTTAGCGATACATAATACACCCGCGTTTGCAGGCCCGAGTTGATGAATTTAGCCACACTTTTAAGCTGATTGGCAAATGGCGTTTGCGGGTATGTGGCCGTGGTATTATAGGTTTTTGAGGTTTGCTGTATATAATCTGCAGATGAATAGGTCTCTATCATGGTTTTATAAAGGTAGCCCAGGTTATCCTCGTTAAGGTGGGCAGCGTCGTGGCCGTGCACCAATTGCTTAAAAAATGGCTGCCGGGTAGCCTGGTATAACTTGCCGGGGTCCTCTACGGCTATGCCTTTCATTTTCGCGCCTTTGAGGGCGAGTGATAGCGTATCATCAACCTCTATGGCGGTATAAGGGTTGTTACAAGTGGCGCAGTTAGAATCCAGGTAGCGGCCTATCCAGCCGGTGGTTAAAAACTGATTGGCATCGCTGCCGGTTTGCCATATATCCATTGAACGGAAGTGCGACCTATCGGGATTTGGGTATCCTACCGAGTTGATGACGCTCATCCAGCCCTGGTCGTAAATTTCTTTTAGGGCAGCGAGGTTGGGGTTGAGGCCCTGCATATCGTTTAGCTTGATTATATCGGCCTGCTGTATGGCAATGGTTTTGCGTTTTTGGTAATAAATGTCGTTACCGAAGGGCACGATAGTGTTGAGCCCATCATTGCCACCAGATAGCTGTATCACCACTAAATTCTTATAGCCGGAGAGCTGCCCCATGGCCATCGCTTCCAATGGTTTCAAAAATGAAGGGATTAAAAATGCTCCCGATGCCAATGCCGAACCTCTTAAAAAATCTCTGCGTTTCATACTGATATGTTTTTAGCATAATTGATATTCCGGTGTCGATACCAGTTCTATCGCCAACGCTTTTATGTCGGTAGTTTTATTAATGATTTCCGTAATGCCGGCGGTCAACGGTGCTGCCAACAGGGTCTGTGCTACGGCAACTTTGCCCGTGCTATGGGGTATGCTGTTCAGCAATCTTCCCCAATCCGCCTGTGCCTGTATTTTTGTGATTACTGCTTCTTTTTGTTTGCGGGTGGTGGCTATAAAGGCTTCGTCCTCCGGGTCTACTTTGCCGCTAAACTCAATTACGCCGCCATTAAGCACGGTTGAGGGTATCTTTAAGCGATACATCAGCGATGAGCTGTCTATCCAGTTTTTACCGCCCGGCCAGCCCGCTACGTTTGGCGGGTTAAACAGCACCTGCCCCAGGGCCCGCTCAAATTGTAACACCACATCGGGGTTTTGATAGGTAATATAAAACTGGCGGTTAAGCCCCACTATAAACTCCACCGGTGCCTTTATCAGGTTGCCAATGTTGGTATCTGCATAAAACCAATCGGCAGTGAATACGTATTGCAACAGCGGCCTTATCTCGTAATTGCCGTTGTAAAAAATGTCAGCCATGGCGTTGATGTGCGCATCGTTGGGTATATCGTTCACCAGGTACCTGTACAGTTTTTTGCAGACGAAGAGGGCCGTCTCTTTTTTGGCGAGTAGCATATCTATGATGTCCTCGCCTGCAAAATTGCCGGTTTTGCCAAGGAAGGTTTTTTGCCCGGTATCGTGCTGGAGGGGGCGGGCCACAAAGCTGCCATCCTTCTTAAAACTCCAGCCGGTAAATGCCCGTGCCGATTCCTTTACGTCCTGCTCAGTATAGTTGCCGCGGCCAATGGTAAAAAGCTCCATCAGTTCGCGGGCGAAGTTTTCGTTGGGGTGGTTCTTTTGGTTTTGCTGATTGTTCAGAAACTGCAGCATCGCCGGCGCTTTCGATACCTCCATCAGCAGGGTTTTAAAATTGCCGAGGGCGTTGCTGCGCTGTATGTTATTCAGTTGTTGGGCATACCAGGCGTTTTGAGTTCGGCAGGCAAAATGGTTGTGCCAAAACAGCGTCATCTTCTCGCGCAACTGCGCATCGGTACTGCTCATTTTGTTCACCCAATCAATATTCAGGGCTTTTTCCTGCTGGCGCTGCTCCTGCAGAAACATCTTCTTGGTGCCCTCATTGGCCAATAAAAAATCTTTGTAGTTGATGTTGCCGGCAATGATAGTGGCAGGCTCGCTGTTTTCTGATGCACGGAACAAAGCTGCTACCGCTTCTTTTACAGATAGCTTCCCAAGGGTATTCAAATCTTCAAACCTAAGGCCAAAGCCCGCCCGTGCATATAAATGCCGGATGCTCTTCATGTTGGCTGTCATACCAGTATGACAGCTGTGGACTAAAAGGGTTTAGTTTTTTTATTTTTAATTAAAAATTATAAGGCGATAGCATATGTGCTCCGTGTACAGTATATTCGCTGTACCAAGCCCTTGTTATGAATTCCAAAACCTTAATTACCCTATTGCTATCGTGCCTGTGTACTTTTGCCAAAGCGCAAACGCAACCCACCACCCAACCCTTCGGAAAAATTGATGTTGCCGACCTGGAGCTAAAATCCTGCGATTTTGAGCAAGGGGCCAACGCCATGGTTTTGTTCGATAAGGGCATAATAGCATACGACGAAAATTTTGACCTGTCGATGGAAAGGCACGTGCGCATCAAGATATTTAATGATAAGGGTAAAGATTTGGCCAATATAAGGGTGGAATTCTTTAGCGGCAACCATTTAGAATACATCAACGGCGTGCAGGCGCAAACCATAAACCTGGTAGATGGCAAACCCGAGATTATCAAACTGGATAAGAAGCTCATCTACACCGAAGTGGTAGATAAAAGCCGGTCGGCTTTAGTATTTAGCATGCCCAATGTTAAGTCGGGCTCTGTAATAGAGTATAAGTATGTGCTCAATACCAATTCGATAGTCAACTTCCCTGATTGGTATTTTCAGGACATGATCCCCTCGCGCTATAATGAACTCACCACTGTAATGCCCGAGCAGCTTTCTTTTAGCATTAAATCGAATCTTAAGCAGCAGTTGGTGAAGTTCAATGAGACAGATGATGCCCGTACCGTATTCGGTACAACCTTTAGGTTGAAAAAGACGCTAAGAGCACTGGCCAATATACCTTCGTTGCCCGATGAACCCTACATGTCGTCATACGCAGATAACCTGCAATCACTCACCTACCATTTGGTTTCGGTAAAACCTGTCGGCGGGGTAGTGAGGACATTTGCCGACTCGTGGCCTAAAGTTGGACGCATACTGGCCGATGAGCCCGATTTTGGCCAACAGCTTAAACGCAAGCTGGAGGGCGAAGAGGCTATTATAGCCAAAGCCGCCACATACAAAACCGCCGACGAGAAGATAGCCTATATTTTTAACACGGTAAGAGATGCCATGAAATGGAATGGCGCCAACAGGTGGTACACCAACGACGGTACCGTGAAAGCATGGGAGAAGAAAACAGGCAACTCGGCAGAGATAAACCTGATTTTGTATCATTTGCTAAAAAAAGCAGGGTTGCCTGTTTACCCGATGGTGGTAAGCACCCGCGACCATGGTAAAGTTACCCGGTACTACCCTTTTTTGTATCAGTTTAACAAAGCTGTTGTTTACGCCGACCTTGGCAGTAAAACCTATGTATTAGATGCAAGCGGCAAATACAATATTTACAGTGAAACACCTGCCTCGCTATTAAACTCTTCGGGTTTGTATATTGATAAAGATAAGAGCGTTTTCGATATCATAGAACTGGAAAAGGAGGAGCCTGTAAGGCAGGTAGTTTTAATAAACGCCGAAATTAAACCGGGCGGCAAAATGGCTGGTACAGCAAGTATAAGCAGCTTTGGCTACAACCGTATCAACAGCCTGGGGCGTTATAAAACTGATGGCGAGAAAAAATACGCAGATTTTTTAACCGATAATAATAACGCACTAAAAATCACTTCGCTTAAATTGGATAATATCGAGATCGATACGCTTGCGCTTAAGCAGGATATTGAGTTTACGCAGGATTTGACAGGCGCAGATGAGAATTACATTTACTTCAACGCAAACTTATTCAGTTCGCTACGCACCAACCCTTTCCTCAGCGAAAGCCGCAGCACCGATGTAGAATTTGGTTATCATAACAACTACCTCATCAGCGGCACCTTTGTTATACCGGCTAATTATAAGGTAGATGCGCTGCCAAAGGGGGCTAGCATGATGATGTCTGATACCAGCGTTGTTTTTAAACGTGTGGTGGCCAGCGATGGCTCAAATATTGTTATACGCTACAGTGTCGATTTTAGAAACGCCGTGTACAGCAAAGCAAATTACCCGGAGTTTTACGCTTTCTGCAAAAAAATGTACGAAATGCTGAACGAACCTATCGTGCTCAAAAAATCCTGATAACCAGCCTTACGAAAAGAAAAAACTGAAGTAATTCGTTTTTTTTATTCGTAATAAATTACGGAATTTCATCGGCAGGTGTTATATTCGTTCGGCCTAATCCTAATTTAGCTATCACATGATTAAAACCCTTACCTTACTACTGGCTTGCCTGCTTGCCATAACCGTTAAAGCGCAAACGCCCCCAACCACTCAACCTTTTGGCAAAATAGACCTTGCCGACCTGCAGCTGAAAGCATGCGATTTTGAAAAGGATGCCAACGCGATGGTACTCTTCGATAAAGCCGACGTGTTTTTCGATACGCAGTACCAGATAATAACCAACATACACAAACGCATCAAAATATTCAACACCAACGGTAAGGGCGAAGGCGATATCCGGATAGAGTATTTTAGCCTGGATCGCTCCCAGTTCATTACCGGGCTGCAGGCCCAAACCATCAATATGGTTGACGGTAAGCCCGTTATCACTAAGGTTGATAAAAAACAGATATTTACCGAAGCCGTTGATAAATATAGTTCAGCGCTGGTTTTCTCTTTCCCCAATGTGCAGGCAGGATCGGTGCTGGAGTTTAAATACACCTTAACGGCTGCCAGCGTTTTCGATTTCCCGGATTGGTATTTTCAAAGCCATTTGCCTACCCGTTACAGCGAACTGAAAACTACCGTACCAGATTTACTGTACTACAAAAACCTGGAAACCCGCACCCAGCCCTGGGCGGTAAACAAAGAAGAAGGCAGCGGTACCAAAACAAGGGCCATTGCCAATATCCCATCCATCCCCGATGAGCCTTACATGACATCGCGCGAGGATAATTGCGAACGACTGCTGTTCCAGCTCCTTAGCATAAACATACCCGGCTACTATGCCCGCAATTTTTCTGACACCTGGGCCAAGGTAGGTTATAATATGATGAAGAGCGAAGACCTCGGCACCCAGTTGGGCAAAAAGCTTACCGGCGAGGACGTTATTATTGACAAGGCAAAAGCCCTTAAAACCACGGACGAAAAAATTGCTTACATTTTTGGCGAAGTTAAAAACGCCATGAAATTTAACGGCTCTTATGAGAAATATACCACTGATGGCGTTAGCAAAGCCTGGGACAAAAAAGCCGGTAACTCTGGCGAGATAAATATGATTTTGTGCCACCTGCTCAAAAAATCGGGCGTAAAGGTGCAGCCTATGCTGGTAAGTACCCGTGGCCATGGCAAGGTAAACCCCGGCTTCCCAAGCTCGTATAAATTCAACAACGTGCTGGCCTATATACCGGTAGATACCTTAACAATGTATGTGCTTGATGCCAGCAGCAAGTACAACCTGTACAATCAGGTACCATCTAACGTGCTGAATACCCTCGGCCTGGCCATGGATAAGGATGCGGAAAACTACGAAATGATTTTTCTGCAGAACAAAAATGCAGTAAAACATTTTGCCATAATAGCTGCCGAGATAAAGCCCGATAGCAAAGTAACAGGCACTGCCGACCTGGTTAGTTACGGCTACCGTAAGGTAGGCGCTGTGGAGCGGTACAAAACCGACGGCGAAAAAAAATACATCGAGTTTTTGAGCGGTGCCGACAACGGCCTCAGGATAACTTCGCTGAAACTGGAAGATATGGACGTAGATAGCCTGCCGCTTAAGCAAGCTATAAATTTTAGCCTCGACCTTACCGGGTCCGACGAAAACTATATCTATTTTAACCCCAACGTACTGGGCGAAGCAAAAACGAGCCCGTTTCTGGCTGCAAACCGATTTACCGACGTAGATTTTGGTTACCTCAAGAGCTTTATGCTGGTAGGGCAGTATAAATTGCCAGCGGGTTACAAAGTAGAATCGTTGCCCAAAAGTGTAAGTATGTTAATGCCCGATGGCAGCATCAGCTTTAAGCGTATAGTTGGCGAGCAGGGTGGGGGCGTATCCGTACGTTTCATGATAGATGTAAAGCAAACCATTTATTTCAAAGAGAGCTACCCCGATTTTCAGGAATTCTACAAAAAAATGTACGAGATGCTGAACGAGCCTATTGTGCTTAAGAAATCGTAAAAAATTGAAAACTCCTAACCTAATTTAACAATTGATATGAACAAGACTTTCATGCTTCTGCTGGCTGGTTTGTTTGTCTGTACGGTTAAGGCACAAACTATCCCCACCACGCAACCCTTTGGCAAAGTAGATAAGGCCGATCTTGAGCTAAAATACTGCGACTTTGAAAAGGATGCCAATGCCATGGTGTTGTTTGACAAGGCAACCGTTTACTTTGACCGTACCGGAAATCTGAAAACAAACAGGCACAAACGGATAAAGATATTCAACGATAATGCTAAAAACGAAGGCGATATCAGGATAGAATTTTTTTCCGTTGGGCATTTGGAAACCATTGGAGACTTGCAGGCGCAAACCATCGATCAAACTAATGGCGCTATTGAAATAACCCCTGTAGACAAGAAACAGATATTTACCGAAGTAGTTGACAATGACCGTATGGCGATAGTTTTCTCTTTCCCTAAGGTGAAAGCAGGGTGTGTACTGGAGTATAAGTACGAGGTTACTACAAACAACGTAGGTAATTTCCCCGATTGGTATTTTCAGGGCAGGCTGCCGAACCGGTACAGCGAACTGGAGACCACCATCCCCGATCAATTGACCTATAAAAATCTCGAAAGCCACTATCAGCCTTACGTGGTAGACAAAAAATCAAACGACGGTACGCAGGTGAGGGCGATTGCCAATATACCTTCTATACCCGACGAGCCATACATGACCTCGCGCCAGGATAATTGCCAGAGAATACTTTTCCAATTCCTTTCCTTTGATGCCCCCGGCTACCTCTCAAGCACCTATTTGGGCACCTGGAATAAGGTTGGCGAGTATGTTTTTGACAGGGGATTAGGGGTACAGTTGGATAAAAAGCTTACCGGCGAAGAAGCAATACTTGAAAAAGCGAAGGCCTTAAAAACCGACGATGAGAAGATCGCCTATATTTTCAACGAAGTAAAAAACATGGTAAAGTGGGATAAAATTTATTTTTTGTACACCTACGAGGGCGTTGGCAAGGCCTGGGACAAAAAGACGGGCAACTCCAGCGAAATGAATATTATGGTTTGCCGCCTGCTGCGGAAGGCCGGTATCGACAGGGCTTTCCTTATGCTGGTGAGCACCAAGGGTAATGGCAAGGTAAACCCGGCGTATCCAAGTCTCTATAAATTCAATACGCTGGTTACCTATGTGGCTATAGACGACGATAAAAACTATGTGCTCGATGCTGCGCAAAAATACAGTGTTTATAACCAGGTGCCCGCTAATATGCTTAATGGTTTTGGGCTCATGCTGGATAAATGGAATAAGGTGTATGACATAAAATTCCTGCAAAACGAAAACCCCGCCAGGCAGACTGTTTTAATAAATGGTGAAATAAAGGCCGGTGGTAAGTTATCCGGTACGGCCAATATAACCGATTATAATTATGAGCGGGTTAATGCGCTGGACAAATACAATGCCGATGGCGAAAAGAAGTACCTCGACTTTTTGCGCGATAACGATAACAACTTAAGTATATCGGCAATTAAGTTCGAGAATATGGCTGTAGATACGCTGCCGCTTGGCGAGGCGATTGATTTTACGCAGGATTTGGCCGGTTCCGATGATAATTATATTTATTTCAACCCCAATATATTCGGCCTGGCAAAAAAGAACCCGTTTTTGGCCACCAGTCGCTTTACCGATGTGGATTTTGGCTACCATAAAAGTAATGCGCTGGTAGGCTCATTCAAAATGCCGGCTGGGTACAAGGTAGAGTCGCTCCCCAAAAGCACCTCCATGGTAATGCCCGATGGTAGCATAACTTTTAAACGTATAGTGGCCGAGCAAGAAGGCACCATCATAGTACGGTACAGCGTGGAGCATAAAAAGTCGATATTCTTCAAGGAAGACTATCCGGAGTTTTTTGAATTTTATAAAAAAATGTACGAGATGCTGAATGAGCAGATCGTGCTAAAAAAATCGTAATATGAGGTATTTTAAATTTTACGGGATACTGTTAATAGCAAGCCTTTACTTAACGGCGAGGGCGTCGGCACAGGATAAATCAATCCTGCCGGAGCTTTATATTGCCGCTACCATCCCCGATTCGCTTAAGCAGGATGCGCATGCGGTTACACGTTACGAGTACCAGGAGTACGTTGTTAAAGGGGCGGGCAAGATTACTTCCAAATACCACAGCATAGTTACCATCCTAAACGAAAAAGGCGACCACAACGCTGAATTTGGCGTGGGCTACGATAAATTCAACAGCGTTAACGGTTTTCAGATGATCATTTACAATGCTGCCGGTTTAAAGCTGAAGAAGTACGGCAAAAGCGATATGTATGACCACTCCGCTACCGACGGGAGTACTATTGTAACCGATGATCGCGTGCTTTCTATCAGGCATACAGTGGCTTCGTACCCTTGCACTATAGAAATTATATTAGAGACCAGTGCAAACAGTTATTTAAATTTAGGGGGATGGACGCCGCAGGCAAACGAGGAAGCTACACAGAATTCTATCTGCTCGGTTACCGTAAGCCCTGAAGCTGGTTTTAGGTATAGTAGTCGCAATACAATCATCAAACCCATCAAAACCACGCAGGATGGCTTGGAGACCTATACCTGGATAGCCAATAACATAAAGGCCGTTAAGCTGGAAGACAACGCTGCGGCATGGCAGGTTTTCCCCAAGGTTATCTTCGTAGATAACACCTTTAGTTATGATGGTAAAGCCGGAGACTTTAGCAGTTGGCAAACTTTTGGCAATTGGATACAAGCCTTGAGAACAGATGTAAGTACGCTGAGCCCAAAACGCGAAGAAGAGATACGGGCAATGACAGCTCACCTGGCAACTGACAAAGAAAAAGCCCGGTTTTTGTATGAGTTTATGCAGAAAAACATGCGCTATGTGAGTATACAACTTGGCATTGGCGGATTGAAGCCCTTCCCCGCAACTTTTGTAGACGACAAAAAATACGGCGATTGCAAGGCCTTATCCAATTACATGTATGCGTTGCTCAAAGCGGTCAATATACCATCGTGCTATGCGGTTATTAATGCCGGTGCAAATGCAGAGCCGGCAAATCCTGCATTTGCCGCCAACACTTTCAATCATGTGATACTTTGTGTACCTTTTAAAGGCGACACCACCTGGCTGGAGTGTACCAGCAATACGCAAACTTTTGGTAAGCTTGGGCCATTTACCGAAAACCGGAACGCGCTGTTGATAACCGAAGATGGCGGCAAACTGGTGAAAACGCCCCGTAGCAACGGTGCTGATAACCAATTCAACAGCAGCGTACACATCGTGTTGGATGCCGATGGCGGCGCAAAAGCAACCGTGAAGCTGATGAGCACGGGCGAATTCCGCGAACTATACCTGGAGATAGCCTCCGAAAAAACCGACGACCAAAAGGAATACCTGATAAAATCGCTCAATATCAAACAGCCATCGGCGTTCGAGTTTAAGCCTTTAACGGACAAAGATGGTACCGATGAGGTAGAACTGACCCTGGAGTACGAGAAATTTTGCGATATAATCACCGGCAACAAACAGTTTTACAAACCGCGTGTGTTTGATCTTTGGCAAACTACCTACCCTGCCTTGGATAATCGTAAATCGGATTTTTTCTTTAAGTACCCCTCGCAGCGGTCATGCGTTACCACCATAGATTTGCCCGCTGGTTTCGAGGTAGAAACTTTGCCGGTAAACCAAACGCTAAAATTCAGCTATGGCAATTACGAAGTGAAATATGTGTATGATGCCGCAAAAAACCAGGTAGTGGGCACCACTAAATTCAATCTCGATAGCCATGTAATCCCTGCGGCAAAATATGCCGAGATGCAGCAATACATGGATAATGTGGCACGGGCGCAAAATAAAAAGCTGGTAATACGCAAGAAGGCATAAATTTGCCGGGATGATATTCCGGCTTGATGAGCGCATCCTTTTCCCCGACCCGGCCTTTGCCGAAGAGGACGGGCTGCTGGCTGTTGGCGGCGACTTAAGCACCGAACGCCTGTTATTGGCTTATGCCAGCGGTATTTTCCCATGGTATAGTGAGGGGGAGCCTATCCTTTGGTTTTCGCCGCATGAGCGTTTTGTGTTATTCCCCAACCAGCTGAACATATCTAAATCCATGCGCAAGGTTTTGCGCAGCGGCTTGTTCACCGTAACCACCAACCAATGCTTCGATGATGTGGTCGCCGCTTGTTCCACCGTGCCGCGCGAAGGGCAGGACGGCACCTGGATAACCGATGACATGAAAGCCGCGTATTCATTGCTGCATCAAAAAGGCTATGCACATTCTATAGAGGTTTGGCAGCAGGGCAACCTGGTGGGTGGCCTGTATGGCGTAAAAGTGGGTAGGGTGTTTTGTGGCGAGAGTATGTTTAGCCGGGCCAGCAATGCATCAAAAATGGCCCTCATCTGGCTTTGCCAAACCGGTGATTATGAGCTGATAGATTGCCAGGTTTACACCGAACACCTCGAAAGCATGGGTGCCCACATGATAAGCCGCGAAGAATATACAGGCATACTGCACAAATCCATCGCCTAAAGCTTAGTTTTGTAGCAGCAGATGGACGAGATAAACAACAAGGAGCGCATCATTTTAGGTATAGACCCTGGTACCGCGGTAATGGGCTACGGCCTGGTGCTGGAGAAGGGGCCTAAAATTGAACTGATAAGCATGGGCGTGGTGAAGATGGAAAAGATAGACCACCATATGCTGAAGCTGCAACGCATCTTCGAAAAAACCGTTGCCCTGATAGATAACTACAAGCCCGATTGCCTGGCTATCGAAGCCCCTTTCTATGGCAAAAACATACAGGTGATGCTGAAACTGGGCCGCGCCCAGGGCATGGCTATAGCCGCGGCGCTTTCACGCAATGTGGTGATAACCGAGTACGCTCCCCGCAAAATAAAGCAATCTATCACCGGTAACGGCAACGCCACCAAAGAGCAAGTTGCTGCAATGCTACAAACCCTGCTTAAATTTAAAGAAACCCCCGACTTTTTGGATGCTACCGATGGGCTGGCAGTAGCCGTTTGCCATTCGTTCCAGCGGGTACCCGTTTCCTCGGGCGGCAAGGCCAGGAAATCTTATTCGGGCTGGGAGACATTTGCGAAAGATAATGCCTCACGAGTAAAAGGAACCACCAAATAATCACCATATTATTTAGAATAATTATAAATAACTTGTAAAGTTGGGTAGCTTCGTGTATTTTCGCCTCATTATTTATAATTAGTCTTAATAAAATGAAGAAACTCCAACCTCATCTTTTCCGATACCTCGCCGCATTCGCGATTATCATTGCCTTAATAAATCCTTTAAATACATTGGCGCAAACGCGCGGTACCATTACCGGTAAGGTAACAACCGCAAAAGGTGAGGTTGCCGATAATGTGTCTATCGGTTTGGCAGGTACCAGCTACGGCAACACCACCAATAACGCAGGCGAATTTTCGTTTAAGGCCCCCGCAGGCAGCTATACCCTCATTATATCGTATGTTGGCGTAAAACCGGTAGAAGTGCCGGTTACCGTTACTGCGGGCCAAACCACAGCGGTACCAACTATTACCATCAACGCAAGCCTTTCGCAATTGAGCGAGGTAAACGTAATAGCCAACCGCGCCAACCGTTTTACCCGTAAAATAAGCGTTGATGCTGCAAAAATACCTTTGGCCAACCTGGAGAACGCACAAAGCTACAGCACCGTTACCGGCGAATTGCTGAAAGAGCAGCAGGTGTTTAATGTAGAGGATGCTTTGCGGAACGCAAGCGGCATACAGAAAATGTGGGATGCTACCAACCGTGCAGGCGATGGCGGAGGCTACTTTACCCTGCGTGGTTTTGTTACACAAACCCGTTTACGTAACGGCATTGCCGGACTGGTTACCAGCGGCATAGACGCCATAAACGTAGAAAAATTGGAAGTAATAAAAGGCCCCTCTGCTACTTTATTCGGTAGCGTGGTAGCTTCTTATGGTGGTTTGATAAACAGGGTAACCAAAAAACCTTACGAAAGCTTTGGTTTAGAAATTGGCCACACCGTAGGCAATTATGATCTTAGCCGTACCACTATCGATTTGAATACGCCGCTTGGCTCAAACGTTTCTTTCCGTTTAAATACCGCTTACAATTACGAAGGCAGTTTCCAAAATTATGGCAAGAGCCGCTCTTTTGCTGCCATGCCAAGTTTGTCAATAAAGGCGAACGACAAATTATCTTTCTTGCTGGAAGCAGAAGTGTATGCCGGCCGCAATTCTGCCAAGCCTTTCTTCTTCTTTTACAATACCCCTAAAGACATGGGCATAACCGATGTTAGCCAGTTGAACATCAATTACAAAAACGCCTACTCTAACGATAACGTCACCTCCTACGCCCGTAGCTCAAACTACTATGCAGAAGCTAAATACAAATTCTCTGATAAGCTTACGTCGCAAACTGTTATCTCAAATACGCACAGCTTCTCTAACGGCCCAAGTCCTTATTATTACCTGATTACAGATGAAACAGCTGTCGCGCTTGATCCATCTAAACCAAATCTGCCGGGTAACAACAACTATATTTTCCGTAACGACCAGTCTACCGCCGACAGTAAATTCGCGGCTACCGAAATACAGGAAAACATCAACGGCGATTTTAACATAGGGGGCATGCGCCATCGTTTTGTGGTTGGGTTAGATTTCCAGCGCCAAAACTCACGCCAGATCTATTATGGCAACAGCTATGGCATCGCCCCGATAAACGACCCCACCTTTGATTATGGCGCGTTCAACAAACAATTGGTTGATGCTACCGTTGCTGCCAACCCGCTTACCAACGCCAATACCTATCCCTACATCTACCGCACAAACACCTACAGCGCTTACGCATCTGACGTTATTAACCTTACCGATAGGCTAATCGCTTCGGTAGGCTTACGTGTAGACAATTACCAAAACAAAGGCAGTTACCTGTTAGATGGTACGCAATCGGCAAAACCATTCAACCAAACCGCATTCTCGCCAAAATTCGGCCTGATATTCCAGCCGGTTAAAGACCAGGTATCACTGTTTGCCAACTACCAGAATGGTTTCTCTAACCCCGGTTTGTTTACCAACGCCAGCAACGAATCTGTAATTGCAAAGTTGCAAAACGCCAACCAGGCTGAAGGCGGCGTCAAGCTTTCTTTATTTGACGGTAAGCTGAGTAGCACACTGAGTTACTATCGCATAAAGGTTACCAATACCTTGCGTTCAGTAGCGGGCTTACCGTACTTTGCCCAGGTGCAGGATGGTACCCAGGTAAGCAAAGGCTTCGAAGCTGAAGTTGTTGCCAACCCGATACCTTCCGTGAACATCGTAGCCGGTTTTGCCTACAACGACTCTAAATACACAGGTGGCGATGCGTCTATCATTGGTTACCGCCCTAATACTGCAGGTTCGCCATACCTGGCTAACTTCTATGCAAGCTACCGTTTGCCGGGCAGCGCCTTAAAAGGCTTAGGCCTTGGCTTCGGCGGCAACTATGTAAGCAAAAACAAGATTATCAACAGCGCTGCCGAGGGTACCTTCTCGTTGCCTGCTTACACCATACTAAACAGCAACCTGTTTTACGATAAAGCCAAATACCGTTTCGGCTTAGCCGTAAACAACCTGGCCAACAAAAAATATTATACAGGCTATACAACCATCAACCCGCAGCGTTTACGCCAGGTTGTGCTGAGCGCCAACTACAAATTCTAAAGCATGACAGATTTCAAGAAAGTAATGCTTTTTTGCCACCGCTGGCTCGGATTCATTTCCGGGCTGGTGGTGTTTATAGTGAGCATCACCGGCTGCATCTTCTGCTTTCAGGATGAGATACAGGATGCCATGTACAGCTATCGTACCGTTGAAAACACAGGTAAACCTTATGTGCAGCCAACGCAGTTGATAGCCGAAGTAAAAAGGGCATTCCCCAAGGCAAGTCCCGATTACATTTATTATTTCGGTACCGAAAGACCTGCCGGGGTATTGGCTAATACAGGGAAAGACGGCTTTGAGTATGTTTTTCTGAACCCGTACACAGGTAAGATCACTTACCATGAAAAACCGCAAACCAACTTTTTCATCATTGTAGAATATATACACCTGTACCTATTGCTGCCACCGGCTATCGGCAAATGGGTGGTAGGCGTAGCGGTTATCATATTCGTAGTGCTGATGATTACGGGTATCATCCTGTGGTGGCCCAAACGCAAAACCGACCGCAAACGCAGCTTTACCATTAAATGGGGCGGCCGTTGGCGCAGGGTGAATTATGACCTGCACAACGTACTGGGCTTTTATGCCACCACCATTGCGTTGATACTAGCTATCACCGGTTTAGCTATCGCATTCGAGCCGGTAAGCAAGACGATATACAATGTAGCCAACCTTGGGAAGGTAGATTATAAAACCGAGGTAACGGAACCAAAGTCGGATTCGTTGAAACGAGCCGGGGTAGCACCGCAGCCCGTTATCGATCTGGCATTTGCCTATGCCCGCAAAACCGTGCCTCAGGCCGAGATGTTCCTGATACATAACGACCCGGTCGCTTCGGGGGCAATCGGCGTTGGGGCGTACGCGAAATCGATGCACTATTCGCACGCTACGGGCTTTGAATTCGATAAGTATAACGGCAAGCTGCTGAAGGCTTATATCTATGAAAAGAAGAGCGCCGGGCTGAAACTTAACGAAATGAACTACGATATCCACGTGGGCCAGATATTCGGGCTGACTACAAAAATCATCGCATTTTTGGCCAGCCTTATTTGCGCCAGTTTGCCTATCACAGGGTTCATTATTTGGTTGGGAAAACGCAAAAAAGCAAAGACCAAAAGCAAGCCGACACGCGCGGTATCGCATCGCAAAACGCATCGGCATTTGCAAGCCGGGCAATAACCAGATTTATTTTGATACCCAAAGAAAAGCACAGAAAAACCTCCGATTTTTAAAGATTTTTAACGGTTTTTTGGGGTAAAACCGAACGCCGGTCCTAAGATTTTTGTTAGGGATATTCGATAACTACGCCGTCCGTGATGGCGTGCCCGGTGCAGGTGAGGATGCGGCCGGCGGCGATATCGGCAGGGGTGAGGACCTCGTTTCTGGCCATCTCCACTTCGCCGCTTTTGCAATTGGCAACACAGGCCGCGCAAATACCGTGGCGGCAACTGTAGGGTAATGGGATATTATTTTGCAGGGCTGCCTGTAGGATAGATTGGTTCTCGCCGGCTACGATATCGTGCCACTCGCCCTTGTAATTAATACGGATGTTGCGGGGCGGGTAAGTTTTGAATGTGCCGGTAACAGGTATGGTTTCCAATACGAAGTTTTCCTTGTGTATTTGGCTGGCATCCAGGCCCATAAATTGCAGGGTAAGGGTAATCATCCGCATATATGCGAACGGCCCGCAGATGTAGAATTCGGCCAGTGCGGCTTCAAATTGCAGTTGCTGCTGCACCAACTGCTCCACTTTATAATTGCTGAGGCGGTTTGCTTCGCTGCTGAGGAGGTAGGTGATGTTCAGCCTGTCGGGATAGTTATGCTCCAGTTCGGCCAGTTCGTTGTGGAATAGTATCGCATGCTTATCCCGGTTGCTGTAGAGCAGGTGCAACTTGCTGTATCCCTTTCTGTTAAGGATGTACTTGATGTGCGATAATACAGGCGTGATGCCGCTGCCAGCCGCAAAATATACCAAATCCTTTGCCGCCTCGTAATTGCCGGGAGTGAATACGCCAGCCGGTTCTATTGCCGTGAGGATATCCCCAACTTTCACCTTGCTCAGCAGGAAGCGGGAGATTTCGCCATTGCTGATGCGTTTAACGGTGATGGCCAACCGGTCATCATCGGGGGAGGAACTAAGCGAGTACGACCGGCGTATCTCCTCGCCATGGTGGCCGAACACGAAAGTGAGGAACTGTCCCGCTTTGTAAGGCACTGGCCGCAGTATCTTCTCCACCAGGTAAAAGGTCGCCGTATCCTGCAGCTCCCATTTGATGCCGTCTACCCTAAACTCTATCACGCTGTTATACAGTTATAACCAGTTTGCCAAACTGCGCCGAATTGCCCATTTTGGCGAACGCCTTAGCGGCATCCTTTAGCGGGAATACCTCATCAATCACGGGAACTATCTGGTGTTCAGCCACAAAAGAAAGCATGGCTTGAAATTCTTCCTGCGTGCCCATAGTGGTGCCCAGTATTTGTAGCTGCTTCCAAAAGACGGGGCGGCCGTTAAGTTCAGGAATATTGCCTGCCGTGCCGCCGAAGAATACGATGCGGCCTCCGGGGTTACACAGATCGGGGATTTTATTAAAATCGGGACCGAGGGCGCTATCTACCACGATATCAAAACCACCTCCCGAAAAATGTTTCAACTCCTCTGCCCAATCTTGTGCTTTGTAATTTACACCTGCGGCTGCGCCTAAAGCTTTTGCACGCTGCAACTTATCGCCGCTGCCCGATGTTACGAACACCTGCGCCCCCGCTGCTACGGCCCATTGCAGCAGGAATGTGCCTGTGCCGGCACCAACGCCAACAATCAGCACCTTATCGCCTTTTTTTAGATGTGCTTTGGTGAATAAGGCGCGATATGCGGTAAGGCCCGCTAAAGGCAAGGCAGCAGCCTGTTCCCAGGTTAAGTGAGCGGGTTTTGGATAAAGGTATTCGGCCTTTACCTTTACGTATTCGGCCAGGGTGCCATCATCGGGAAGCCCCAAAATCTTAAATTCTTTTGATTGGAATTCCGGGTGCGCGCCCCAATTATGCGATGGGTTAACGATGACCGATTTGCCCAGCCACTTTTCGGCCCCCTCGCCGACTTCGGCAACAATGCCCGCGCCGTCGGCACCTAATATGGTGGGGTATTTAAGGCTGGCGTATCTGCCTACGGTGATCCAATAGTCGCGACGGTTGAGGCTGGCGGCTTTTATCTGTACCAGCACTTCGCCCGGCCCGGCGATGGGTTTATCAACTTCTTTATATACGATGGGGTTTTCGGCGGATTCAAGGACGATGGCTTTCATAGGATATAGCATATTTCCCACCATGTCATTGCGAGCGATAGCGCGGCAACCTCATAGGACGGTCGACCTTGCTTATCCGATTGTCCTATGAGGTTGCCACGTCGCTGTCGCTCCTCGCAATGACATTGGGTGAATAATAAAACAAAAGAGCGGCAAATTGTTCCCAACCTGCCGCTCAAATATATTAAGTCTTGCTTTTTAGTGGGGCCGCTTAAGCTATCGCTTTAGCGTAAAGCTCAGCTACGTGTGCCCAATTAACTACGTTCCAAATGGCAGCTAAATAAGCCGGGCGCAGGTTTTGGTACTTTAAGTAGTAAGCGTGCTCCCAAACGTCGATACCCAAAATAGGCGTGCCTTTTACTTCGGCGATATCCATCAGCGGACTATCCTGGTTAGGGGTAGAGGTGATGGCTAATTTTTTATCGGCAGTAACAATAAGCCATGCCCAGCCCGAACCGAAACGGGTTGCACCGGCATCAGATAACTTGGTTTTAAAATCGGCAAATGAGCCGAAAGTGCTGGTGATAGCTGCTGCTAAAGCGCCTGTAGGCTCGCCGCCACCGTTTGGCGAAAGCAATGTCCAGAACAGGCTGTGGTTATAGTGACCGCCACCGTTGTTGCGTACCGGCATTGGGTATTTAGAAATGTTTTTGATGATGTCTTCGATAGGTGCATCAGCCTCTGGTTTGCCTTCCAAAGCTTTGTTTAAGTTAGTAACATAAGCGTTGTGGTGCTTGCCATGGTGTATCTCCATGGTCAATTTATCGATATGTGGTTCCAGTGCATCGGTAGCGTAAGATAACGCCGGTAGTGTAAATGCCATAATATTCAGTTTTTAAGTTTTACGATGTTGTGACGAGCAAATATAAGCGTGTAAATGACTTTTTGTTCTAAATAAATGTCATTTAATAGTTGTCTGAACTCGAATTTCAGGAATTAAGCGAATGTGCGGAATTCTAAAAATTCCATGAATTCGTTTAATTCGAGTTCAGACAAATTCAGACTACCTCTTCCTCTTAAAAAAATCCTTCACCAGCTGCGCGCATTCGTTTTCGAAAATGCCCCCGGTAATTAACGTTTTGGGGTGGGTAATGGTTTGGTTGAGCCTGCCGAAACCGCGTTTGGCATCATATGCCCCAAAAACTATCCGGCCTACCTGGAACCAGTACGACGCACCTGCACACATCACACAGGGCTCTAACGTAACGTATAGGGTGCATTCGGGCAGGTACTTTCCGCCCATATAGTTGGTGGCGGCGGTTAACGCCTGCATCTCTGCATGGGCCGAGACATCGTTCAGCCGCTCGGTAAGGTTATGGCCCCGGCCGATGATTTTGCCCTGGCAAACCACTACGGCACCAATAGGTATCTCGTCTTCCTGCAGAGCCAGCCGCGCCTCTTTAAGGGCTTCGTTCATAAAAAACTCATCGGGCGATATGGCTGGCTCATCGCCAAAAGTGTAATATTTCATAATGGGTTGTTACCGATGTTGTATTGCTTTTGCCTGTGCAAATATTTAAAACATTTTTCAATCCCCGGCTATTATATCTATTCGACGTACTAACACCTGTAAAACATTTAAATCATCTACCATGAACTCATTACTGTATATCATCGCTGTTATCCTCATCATTGGCTGGGCAATTGGCGTGTTTTTTACTGCCGTGGGCAGCCTTATCCACGTATTGCTTGTTATTGCTATCATTGCCATCATATTAGGTATTATACGCAGGCCTACGGCGATATAATAAGCTACGCGCTATCTCGCTTTAAAAAACTATCGTCATGTTGAATTTATTTCAACACCCCATCATAAAAGTGGCGGCTATGCTAATCCGCTTTGCATGCCGTTTAGCATAGTTCAGTACCTGCCGTGTGGGGTACTGAAACAAGTTCAGCATGACGATAGGCGGCTATTGAGTTTTAATAGACGTCATCTTTCACACTCCCCCACAAAAAAGCCGGCAGTATTACGCTGCCGGCCCGGGTTTATAATTAACTAAACTGAGCTTATTTTGCTTTTTTGGTAACAATTAGCACTACGCCATTCTTTCCCTTATCGCCGTAGATAGCCGTTGAGCTATTATCTTTTAGAATGCTGATGCTCTCTATGTCTTTAGGATTCAGTGCATCAATACTGGTTGCCTCCTTACCATCAATTATGTACAATGGATTGATGCTTCCTTTCAACTGTATAAAAGTAGAGCCACCGGCTATCCGGTAACTGGCGGTATCGCTTGCCGCAATCTGAGATGTTTTTTGGCGCAGGGAGGGGTCTACCTTGCCTTGCAGGTTCAGTTGTTTGCCGTCTAATGTAAAGGAGATTGGCAGTGTGTACTGCACGTTTACCGGCCTGCCGTTTTGCATGCCCGGGAACCATTTAGGCATATTTTTGATTACGCGTATTGCTTCCTCATCGGCACCAGCGCCTATGCCCTGCAATACTTTTACATCGGCTATGCTGCCGTCTTTCATTACCACAAAGCTGGTTACTACACGGCCCTGCACCTTGTTCTTACGTGCCTCGGCTGGGTACTTGATGGTTGTTTGAAGGTATTTAACACATGCAGCGTTACCACCCGGGAAGCCCGGCTGCTGCTCTACCTGCGTAAATATGGCATCGGGCAAGCCAGGTATTTTGCTTGCAGGACTTATGTTTAAAGCCGTTTTAGGTGACAGCTTAAATTCTACTGGCACAGTGAATTGCACCCGCACGGCTTTGCCCTTTTGTTTTCCTGGAATCCATTTTGGCGATTGCTTCAGTGCGCGCACTGCCTCTTCGTCGCAACCGCTGCCTACGCCACGCAGCACTTTTACATCGGAAATGGCACCATCTTTTTCTACCACAAAAGTCAGTATTACGCGGCCCTGCACATTGTTTTTACGCGCTGTTTGCGGGTACTTTATTGTTTTGCCCAGGTAAGCCGCAAAAGCTTTATCGTCGCCGGGGAATTGTGGCTGCTGTTCTACGGCCACATAAACCTGCCCTTTTTTAGTGGTATCTAAGGCAAAAACCTTCTCTTTCAGTAATGTTGCTTTCTTTGGGGCGAATTTATCCGTGCTAAGTACATTTACCACCTCGGGGTATAACGCTTTGGCTTCCTCCTCCGGAATGATGGCTGATGCAGGCTGCAAAAACAATTCCTCGGCGTTGTTATTGATGCTTTTTACGGCTTTGCTATCGCTGATCGTAGCCGACGATAATATCAGCATCATGATGAACAAGGGTGCCGACAGCCCGTATTTCAGTAATTTGATGCGCTGCGATTTGTTTTTCTGTAACATCATGATGCGTTGTTTTAGTAGGCTGTGGTTATAAAAGGGGTTAACTAAACGGTGTGTGGGCGCATTAAAGGTTTGGCTCAGCAGCAACATCGCATATTCGGCTTTATCGTTGCCTGCTTTTATGGCCTGCCTGTCGGCAATGTATTCGTGTATATGCTTAATCGCTGATCGGTACAGGTACACTACAGGGTTGAACCAGTTGATGATCATAACCGCTTCAACAATAAGCACATCTGCCGAATGCCATTGTTTGGCATGTACCTCCTCATGCGCCATAATTACCTCCTTATTTTCGGTATCATCGGCAACATGTATCACATTGAAAAACGAGTAGGGCATGGATGGGAGGGCCTGTTTAATCACCCTTTTTAGTTGTATAAATTGCCACATCAGCCGTAACGCAAGCAGTATTACGCCGGCCAGGTATATCATCACGATGATCTCTCCCAGGGTGTAGGCGGTATCCTCAATGGGCGCCAGTGCGGTAATGTTAATTTCGGCGCCGGTGCCATAAACAGCATACTGTACCTTCTGGGTTATGAAAAGGTTTTTTACCCAGTCGGATTGTATCAGCGGGATAAAAAACGACAGCAACGCCGCACCTACCAGGTAGATGCGGTTAAGCTGAAAGAAGGTTTCGCGGCGAAGCAGCAGCGAATAAAAGCCAAAGAACAGGGTGAGGTAAATATTTACCAGTAATAAATAATTCCACCAGGCCATAACTATTTATCTTTTAGTTTTTCAATCAGTTTCATTATCTCGTCGGCTTCTTTCAGGTCTATCTTCTCTTTCTTCACGAAGAACGAAAGCATCCTGTTTACCGAGTTGTCGAAGTAGCCGCTGAGCAGTTTATCGGCGGCAAAATTCTGGTATTGCTCTTTGCTCACTATGGGGTGGTACTCATGGCTTTTACCGTAGGCCGTGTGCCCAACAAAACCCTTGGTTTCCAGTATTCTGATGATGGTTGATACCGTGTTGTATGCAGGTTTTGGCTCGGGCAAAATATCTAAAACATCTTTTACGAAGCCTTTCTTCAACTGCCAAAGCACCTGCATTATCTGTTCTTCGGCGCGGGTTAAATCTTTAATTTCCATACTATGTGAGATAAACTAAAATATTAGTTAAACGAAGTTAAAATATTAAAATGAAAATTACAACTAAATACTTAGTTTTTTATTTATCAAACTTTTATGTGCATGTTTGGTTGTAAAACGCACAACCAATTATACATGGATATTACTTTTCACGGCGCCGCCCGTAACGTAACCGGCAGCAAGCACCTTTTGCGCCTTCAGGATGGCACCGGCATACTTTTAGATTGCGGAATGTTCCAGGGCCTGGGCGAGCAAACAGAAGAGATGAATGAGCATTTCGGGTTCAACCCGGCTAAGGTTGATTACCTTATCCTCTCGCATGCGCACATTGATCATTGCGGATTGATACCGCGCCTGGTGGCCGAAGGTTTCGAGGGGCAGATATTCTGCACCGCCGCCACCATGGACCTATGTAAGATATTGCTTTTAGATTCGGCCAAGATACAGGAACAGGATGTAGAGTACAGCAATAAGCACCGGGCGCGGAAAGGCTTGCCCTTACTGGAGGCTTTGTATACAGAGGATGATGTGATAAAAGCGCTGGGCCTTTTCAAAATAGTAGATTACCAGGAGGCTTATCATATCACGCCCAACATCAAATTTAAATTCACCGATGCAGGGCACGTGCTGGGCAGCGCGGCCGTGCACATAGCAGCACAGGAACACGGCAAAACCACCTATATCACCTTCAGCGGCGATGTGGGGCGCTATGGCGATATGCTGCTCAATAATCCCCAGACCTTCCCGCAGGCGGATTATATCCTGCTGGAATCGACCTATGGCGATAGCCTGCACAAAGACATCGGCCCCATTGAGGATGCGCTGCTGGAAATTATCAAACAAACCTGCGAGGTGAAAAAAGGGAAAGTGATAATCCCGGCCTTCAGCGTGGGCCGTACACAGGAATTGCTTTACGCCTTAAATGCCCTGGAATTGAAAGGTGTGTTGCCGGATGTTCCATATTATGTAGATAGCCCTCTATCCGAGAAAGCAACGCAGGTACTGAAGGATCACCCCGAGGTGTATAATAAAGACGTGAAAGAAGTGATGAAGGTGGATGCCGACCCATTTGGCTTTAAGGGCTTGAAGTTCGTGCAATCTACCCAGGAATCTATCGCGCTGAACAATGATGTGCGGCCTTGCGTTATCATCTCCTCATCGGGCATGGCCGAGGCGGGCAGGGTGAAGCACCATATCAAAAACAACATCAACAACCAAAAGAATACCATATTGATGGTGGGCTACGCCGAGCCGAACTCATTAGGCGGCCGCCTTGCCCGCGGCGAAAAGGAGGTGCGCATCTTTGGGGAAGAGTACGCCGTTGAAGCCGAAGTACAGTCTATAAAAAGCATGAGCGCCCATGGCGATTACGACGACCTGTTGCATTTCCTAAGCTGCCAGGACCCGAAACTGATTAAGAAACTGTTCCTGGTGCATGGCGAATATGAGGTGCAGCAGCACTTTGCCCAAAAGCTTAAAGAGAAAGGCTTTGCCGAGGTAGAGATACCTTACCAGCACCAGAAGGTGGTGCTGGAGTAGGGGGGAATCGCACGCATATTTAACTCACCCCGACGGCCCGCATGCGCGGGCGTCGACCCTCTCTGCTTCGCAAAGAGGGTGAAGAAAGAAAGAGAAGAAAAAAAATTTAACTCACCCCGACGGCCCGCATGCGCGGGCGTCGACCCTCTTTGCGCAGCAGAGAGGGTTAGGAAAGAAGGTGAAAAGTAGATTGTAGCCAAACCCTCTTTGCGAAGCAGAGAGGGTGGCCCAGCGATAGCGTCGGCCGGGTGAGTCAACTCACGACGCGGACATAACCGCCACGCTCAGCCCAACTACATCCCCTTAGTTATCGCACCGTAAACCACATCCTGTATCCTTGGGCGGATGTTGAGGCTGCCCAGTTTGCTGCTTACGTTGGGATGCACGCGGTTCGATAGAAAAACGTAAACCAGGTTGTACTTAGGGTCAACCCATACGCAGGTGCCGGTAAAGCCGGTGTGCCCGTATGCCTGATCCGACGCCAGTTGCGAAGGGTACTTATGGTCGGCAATAGGGTCCCACCGGTCGAAACCCAGGCCGCGGCGACTTACCGCGCTTTGCTTGGCGGTAAACAAATCCACTGTTTCGGGTTTAATGTACTGCACGCCGCCATAGGTGCCGCGGTTCAGCATCATCTGGTACATAATGCCAATATCGTTCGCACTGGCAAACAGGCCCGCATGGCCCGCAACACCACCCATTAAGGCTGCGGTTGGGTCGTGCACGTAGCCATCTATTAAGGTACGGCGGTCTTTTTTATCGTCTTCGGTAGGAGGGATCCTATCCACCGGGAAACGGTACAAAGGCAGGTAGCCTGCTGTTTGCATGCCCAGCGGGTTATAAAACTGCTGCTGCACGTAGTGGTTAATAGGCCTGGCGGTAATGGTTTCTACTATCTGCTGCATAATGCACATGCCCACATCGCTGTACACGTATTGCCCGCGGGTTTTGATGGGCGCGTTCAGCATATCGGGCCACATTACTTCTTCAAAGTAATTCTTGCGCAAGTAGTAGTTATCGTTCACTTTCGTTGGGAAATTGGCCGAGGAATCTACGGTGTAGTCAGTCGGTTTTATTTTGGTGAAAGTTTGTATATCTGGTATCAGGCCGGCCTGGTGCTCCAGCAATTCGCGTACGGTAAGGGTTTTGATATTGCTCTTACGCGCCAGCGCCAGGTAGGTTCCTGCGGTAGAATCTAGCGCCAGCTTGCCCTGATCGTAAAGCTGCATCGCTTCCATGGTAGTGGCGGATATCTTAGTCATACTGGCTACGTCGAAGATATCGGTTATCCGGTCGGGTATGTCGTTCCTATAGGTGTGGTAGCCATAGGCTTTGTTGAAGATAACCTTACCATCTTTTATCACCATTACCACGCAGCCGGGGGTGGCCTGGTTGCTGATGGCTTCTGCGGCAATCTTATCAATTTCTGTCAGGTTTTCGGCCTTGATGCCGGCATCCTCGGGCACGGTATATTGCAGGCGTATTTTGGCAGTGAGCGAACCGGTACCGTTGGCGTATTTTGGCGTATAGGTTTTGCTGAGTTTTTGCGTTACCGCCACCCCGCCAAATATAGCCTGCGCGCTGAACATGGCGGATACCAGCGTAACTTTGGTAGACCATAGCAACGGCCCTGCTACATCATTCAGTTTAGCAATCGACTTATCGCTCCCTAAAAGGGATACCACTACCGTCTTTAGCTTTTGGTTGGTGCTGATAAAATCGAGTATCTGCGGATTGTTCAGGTCTGCCTCTGCCAGTTGTACGATGAGCGTGTTGTAAAATTTGGTATCGAGCGATAAGGCATCGAGGGATTTAACGCCCAGGTAATCGTTGCCGTTAAAGGGCTTTACTTGGGCATACTTATTCAGCAGGCTATCGAAAACGGTAGCGTAAGCGCCCGAGAAATGGATACTGGCTATTTTAGCAGCATCGAGGCTCTGCAGGGGGATGATCTGCTTTTCGTTGTTGAGCAGTACGGTGCTTAGCTCGGCCGTCTTTTGCTCCTGCAGGTAGTTTTTGCCGATTGGCGGGTTTTGCGCGCATGCTGAATTGAAAATTACGAACCCCGATAAAAGCAGCAGGTAGAGATACTGCTTATTTTTGCTCATAAACCTTAACACCATTTATATATGTCTTTACTACTTTCACATTAGGCAGCTCGCTGCCATCCACCTTCATAATATCCTTGTCCAGTATCACAAAATCGGCATATTTGCCCACTTCTATGCTACCCTTTTCCTTCTCCTCGAAGTTGGCTTTGGCGGCCCAAACGGTCATGCCGCGTAAGGCTTCGGTGCGGCTAAGGGCGTTATTCATCTGGAAGCCTGTGGCAGGCGAGCCCTTTAGGTCTTTGCGTACCACCGCAGCATAAAACGTGTACATGGGGTTAATATTTTCCACCGGGAAATCGGTACCCAAGGGTATCCAGCTGTTTTGTTTCATCAGGTCTTTATAGGCGTAGCCGCTTTTCAGCCGCTCGGGGCCCAGGCGGTTGATGGCCCATGCCATATCAGATGTGGCGTGCGTTGGCTGTACCGATGGGATGATGCTGTATTCGCCAAAGTATTTTACATCCTGCGGCGATACGATCTGCGAATGCTCGATGCGCCAGCGTTTGTCGTTCTTGCCTTTCAGTACATCGGCATAAACCTTAAGTATTACCCGGTTTGCCGAATCGCCTATGGCGTGCGTACACATCTGGAAACCGTTGGCGGCTATCTTTTTGGCTACCTCTTCAAAATGTGCCTTGCTGCTCAGCAAAAAGCCGTTCCAGCCGGGCTTATCAGCATAGGGTTTTAAAAGGCAGGCCCCGCGCGAACCGAGGGCACCATCGGCATAAACCTTGAAAGCACGCACGTTCAATGATGGTGTTTTGTAGGCACCCCGTTTAAACAGGTATTCGTAGTTTTCTTCTTTATCGGCCAGCATCAGGTACATGCGCATCTTCAGATCGCCTTTGTGCTGCAACGATGCAATGGTGCTTACCATGGTGTAAGGCAGGCCGCAATCGTCAACGGTAGTGAGGCCCACCGCGAAGCAATTACGCTGCGCATCCAGCAATGCCGATTGTACCACCTGCTCGGTTGGCTCAGGTATTTTGCGGGTTACAATGCCCACGGCGTTATCAACCAGTATGCCGGTAAGTTTACCGTTAATGGTTTCTATCTGCCCGCCAATAATGGTTTGGCCGGGTTTTATTCCGGCTATATTCAGGGCGGCCTGGTTAGCAATGGCGGCGTGGCCGTCTATCCGGCTCAGGATAACCGGGCGTACCGGGAATAATGAATCGAGCTTAGCTTTGTTGGGGAATTGCTTAACGGCCCATATGTTTTGGTCCCAGCCGTTACCTATTATCCAGCCTTCGGTGTTTTTGCGGGCGTAAGAACTCACGGTATCTACCACCGCCTGCCAACTTTTGCTGCCTACCAGTTTTACTTCCTGCAGGCCCAGGCCATATTCAAAAAAGTGGGCGTGGGCATCAATAAAGCCGGGGTAAATGGTTTTGCCGCCGGCATCTATTGTTTCTTTGGCTAAATATTTTTGTTCGAGGGTATCGGCGTTGCCTACGGCTATTATTTTGCCGTTGCTTATCACAAAGGCATTTGCTGTGGAGAAGGTGCTATCTACCGTATAAACGAGGGCATTTTTTACGAGGGTATCTGCATTGTATTCTTTTTGCTTGCAAGCGGCAAGCAGAACAAACAGCAGGGGCCAGAGTTTCTTCATATAAAAAACAGGTGGATGTAAATTAGATAACGTTGATATTATATACAAACGTGTAAAGGTAAAGTTATGCAATCAAATAATTAATTTAGCATCGAAATTGATCCCGAAAAAATCGGGAGGAGGGAAATACGTTTAAATGCCAGATATAATACAGCTTTTACCCGATTCGGTAGCCAACCAGATAGCCGCAGGCGAAGTGGTGCAGCGCCCCGCATCGGCAGTGAAAGAATTGATAGAGAACGCCATAGATGCAGGTGCGGATAAAATACAGCTGATATTGAAAGATGCCGGCAAGGCATTGATACAAGTGATAGATAATGGCTGCGGCATGAGCCTTACCGATGCCCGCATGTGCTTTGAGCGGCACGCCACCTCAAAAATACGCAAGGCGGAGGACCTTTTTGCGATTCGTACCATGGGTTTCCGCGGCGAAGCAATGGCATCTATCGCAGCCATTGCACAGGTAGAACTGAAAACCCGCCGCCACGAGGATGAACTGGGCACCTGTATATGCATTGAAGGCAGCGAGGTGATCAAACAGGAGCCATGCTCGGCCAATACAGGCACTTCTATATCCATCAAGAACCTTTTTTACAATACGCCCGCCCGCCGCAACTTTTTAAAAAGCAACCCGGTGGAGATGCGCCACATTATAGATGAGTTTCAGCGTGTGGCACTGGCCAACCCCGGTGTGTTTTTAACCATGCATCATGATGGGCAGGAGGTTTATCACCTGCCTGCGGCATCGTTAAAGCAACGCATCATACACCTGCTGGGCAATAATTATAACCAAAGGCTGGTACCTGTTGAGGAAGATACCACCATTATACGACTCAACGGCTACGTAGGGAAGCCCGAGTTTGCCCGCAAAACACGGGGCGAGCAGTTCTTCTTCGTAAACAACCGTTTTATAAAAGATGCTTATTTGAACCATGCGGTGCTAACGGCTTTTGAGGAACTGCTGCCCGATGACTCTTACCCGCTGTACGTGCTGTTCATCGATATCGATCCATCCAAAATAGATATCAACGTGCACCCGACGAAGACTGAAATCAAATACCAGGATGAGAAGGCCATCTACGCCATCATCCGCTCGGCGGTGAAGCGTTCGCTGGGTAAATACAATATTACCCCGACGTTGGATTTCGACCAGGAGAACAGCATAGGGCATTTGATTACGCAAAAGCCTTTCGAGGAAATTGTGCAGCCAACCATTGCCTTCAACCCCGATTTTAACCCCTTCGCGGCGGAGAAACGGCCCGAACGCGAACTGCCTTTCCTGCGCGATGGTGGCAGCCCCCGGCAAGCCATCCCCAAAAACTGGGATACCCTTTACGAGATTGCCCGCCGCGACGAAAACCTGCAGCACGAGATGCACGAAGAGAAAAGCACCTCGGTAAACGAACAGGAGATAAGCAAAAGCAGCGAGAAGCAGTTTTTCCAGGTGCACAACCGGTTTATCCTCTCGCAGATAAAATCGGGCTTTATGCTCATACACCAACAATGGGCACACGAGCGTATTTTGTATGAGCGCTACCTGCAGCAATTGCAGAATCATAGCGGCGTGAGTCAGCAAAGCTTATTTCCGCAATCTGTCACACTAAATAGTGCCGATTTTGAGTTATTGAGAGAGCTTTTGCCCGATATACGCGCACTGGGGTTTGATATACGCGAATTTGGCAAAAACACGGTAGTGGTAGAGGGCATCCCTGCGGATATCAACAATGCCAATGAGCACGAACTGCTGGAGCACCTGCTGGAAGGGTTTAAAAATAACCTGGCGATACTGAAGCTGGATAAACGCGATAACCTGGCCCGCTCGCTGGCGCGCAACGCTGCCATAAAAACCGGCGTAAGATTGTCTATGGAAGAGATGAACCAATTGATAGACCAGCTTTTTGCCTGCCAGATGCCAAATTTGGCCCTGAATGGCAAGCCCGTAATTACTACCTTTACATTGAACGAATTAGCCGAACGGTTTGAGAAATAACCGGAAGGCGTTTTAATATTTATACAGAACATGCAATCACCATTTGCCAATTTAACACCGGTTGTTAAGAACCTGCTTATTATCAATATCATTTTTTATATCGCCATGTTTGCGTTGAGGCCGGTTATCGATCTGAACACCTACTTATCTGCATACTACTTCGGCTCACCATTGTTTAAGCCATGGCAAGTCATCACTTACATGTTTATGCATAGTGATAAGGATTTTATGCATATACTGTTTAACATGTTTGCTTTGGTTTCTTTTGGGCCGATATTGGAAAGCACTTTGGGGTCGAAGAAATTCTTCAACTTCTACTTTCTCACTGGCATTGGTGCGTATTTATTAAATATAGGCTGGCATGCGTTCGAAATCCACAATATTGCGGGTACTTTCATAATACCAAACGTGCATTTAGGTTATGTTGATGCCTTTATGCCTTATGCCGGCGGAAATGAAGCGGTAGCGAATCAGCTATATGGGATGTACAATGGTGGTATGGTTGGTGCCTCCGGTGCTATTTTTGGTATTTTAGTAGGCTTTGGTATGCTGTTCCCCAACTTAGAGCTTATGATTCTTTTTATACCCGTACCTGTTAAAGCTAAATATATCATACCGGTTTATATTGTACTTGAATTATTCTTAGGAGTTAAACAAGTCTCGGGCGACAACGTGGCCCACTTTGCCCACTTAGGTGGTGCTTTATTTGGCTTTATTTTGATTAAAATTTGGGGCATTAAGAGGCCAAACAATTACTATTAATTTTCATTTGTTATCATAGCAATTACAGCTAACGTATATGAACACCCTCTGGCGAGATATCCAATATAAATTATCCAAAAGCGATAGCCGGATACCCCTGCTTCTCGGCATAAATGTGGCGCTTTTTTTACTCATACAAATTCCGGCGGTGCGTGCCTACAGTAGCGAGTATCTTTTACTGTCGCCGGTTTTGCCGGTGTTGGCCAGGCACATCTGGACGCCCCTTACGTATATGTTTATGCATGAGGGCTTCCTGCAGATATTATTCAACATGCTATGGCTATATTGGATGGGGCGCGTGTTTGAGGAGTTCTTAAATCATAAGCGCTTGCTGGGGGTGTATCTGCTTGGCGGGTTGGCCGGTGCTATTTTTGCAATAGCCGGTTACAGTTTGCTCAGCCTGGCGCATGTGGGTATCCCCGATACTGCAATTGCCGGCGCAGCGATTAGTGTAGTGGCAGTTATAGTGGCTACAGCCACATTGCTTCCCGAACATGAGATCCGCCTGATTATCATCGGCTCGGTTAAGTTAAAATGGGTGTGCGTGTTCTATGTAACGCTGGCTTTAATCGGCGCAAAGGATAGCCCCCTTACCATGATGGGCTATGTGGGCAGCGGTTTGTTTGCCTTTATCTACATCAATCAGCTGCAGCGCGGTACCGACTGGATCCGCGGCATTAACAAACTGTTTGCCCCCAGGCCCAAAATGAAAGTGGTAAGCTTTAACCATCCGCAAAAAAAAGCTGCCAACATGCCCCGGCAAGATGAAATCGACCGTATTTTAGATAAAATTTCCGCAACGGGCTATGATAGCCTGAGCAAGCAGGAGAAAGAAACACTATCCCGCGCAAGCAACAATAATGAAGGATAAAAGAAGCTTAGGGTTTTTCGGCAAGATTGTGTTGTGGTGCAATTATGCGCTGTGCCTGGCTTTGTTGCTGAGTTACCTGGCCCCCTACCTGGATCCGCGCAAGGCATGGCTTATCGCGTTCTTCGGGCTGGCTTATCCACCCCTGTTATTGTTCAACGTCATTTTGGTGGTGTACTGGCTATTCAGGCGCCGGCTTTATTTCCTGCTATCGGTAATCACTATCCTCATAGGGTATAAGGTGTTGATCAATAATATCGGCTTCCGTACCCAAACCGATACCGCCAGGCCAACGCAGCCCAATTCGCTGCGCATCATGACCTATAACGCGCACGATTTTAAGCGCTATGGTGCTAATAACGATATCTCTACCAAGCACGAAATTTTGGAGCTCATCGCCCAGAACAATCCTGATGTGATAGGCATACAGGAGTTTTACACCCGCAGGCGCGGGCAATACGATATGATCGACTCCATCAAAAAAATACTGAACAGCGAGTTCTATTATTTCGAACCCTTCGATGTGAATTACGACCAGGCATCGGGCATGGCCATCTTCTCGCGTTACCCTATCTTCAATTTCGGGTTGGTGTCGCTATCCGGGAAAATGACGGGTAACCAGTGTCTCTTCGTAGATATACAGAAGGGCGACAAAAAGATAAGGCTGTACAGTATGCACCTGCAATCCATCAAATTTGAGCCGGAGGATTACAAATACCTGGGCGAGGTTTCCAAACAAGGCAAAACCAATATGACGGCCACCAAGCGCCTGGGCACTAAACTCAAGATAGCATTCCTGAAACGTGCCGACCAGGTTTACACTGTAAAGGCCCACGCAAAAGAGTGCCCTTATCCATACATCTACTCCGGCGATTTTAACGATACGCCCGCCTCGTTTGCCGTTAACACGATGGCGCTGGGCATGAAGAACGCTTTCCTCGAGAAAGGCTCGGGCCTGGGGCGCACCTATAACGGCGATTTCCCCAACTACCAGATAGATTATATTATGGTGAGCCCGCAGTTCGACGTATTGAACTATCAGATCATCCAAAAGAAACTGTCGGATCATTACCCGGTGTGGGCCGATGTGCTGTTGAAATAAATTGGATTACCCCGCTATAAATACCCCCTTCATGAATATTTTGGTCACCGGCTCGTCGGGCCAGTTAGGCAGCGCAACCGTTAGGCACCTTAAAGCGCACGGGCACCGGGTTACAGGTATCGATTTGATACCCGCCGACACCACCGATGCACTTATAGATGTAAAAGATAAGGCGACGGTGGCCTCCATAGTAAAGGGCTTTGATGCCATCGTCCATACTGCGGCCCTGCACGGCAAGCATTATGAGCTGGGCTATCCCCGCGAAGCCTTTATACACGCCAATATCCTCGGCACGTTGAATTTACTGGAAGCCTGCGTAAATAATGGCATCAAGAAATTCCTGTACACCAGCACTACATCCATTTATGGCGAGGCATTGGTAGATAAAGATAAAGCCGTTTGGGTGGATGAAACACTGGTTGAGCGCCCGCGCGATATCTACGACATTACCAAGCAAGCCAGCGAACAGCTTTGCCGCGATTTTTTCTACAAGGAAGGCCTGCAGGCTTCCGTTTATCGCGTAGGGCGGTTTTTGCCCGAGGATGATAACCTTAAGCTGAACCATCGCCTCTACCGCGGATTGGATGAGCGCGACGGCGCCGAAGCCCTGCGGCTGGCATTGGAAGCAGATTTCGCCAATTTCGAGATATTCAACATCAGCAGCGGTTCGCCATTTAAAAGGGACGATGTGGTGGAGCTGAAACACAACCCGCTTGCGGCAATCCTGAAGTATTACCCGCAAGCGGAGGCCATCTACGCGGCTAAGGGTTGGCAATTTCCCAGGAGTATCGATAGGGTTTATGATTGTGGGAAAGCTACTCGTTATTTTGGTTATCAGCCTAAGTACACTTTTGGTTTTTTGCTGAATAGTTAAGTTTGGGTAATATTGAATGAGATAGGCCGGGATTTATTATACATGAACCCTAAAAATTGTAAGTTTGCGCTCATGGAACAAAAATTGTTTGTTTACAACAGTTTAACACGTAAAAAAGAAGAATTTATCCCGCTCGATGCTCCCCACGTCGGGATGTATGTTTGCGGACCTACCGTATATAGCGATGTGCATTTGGGCAACTGCCGCACTTTTATCAGCTTCGATTTAATTTTCCGTTACCTGCTGCATTTGGGGTATAAAGTACGCTACGTGCGTAATATTACCGATGCCGGCCACCTGGAGGGAGATGCCGACGAGGGCGAGGACAAAGTATCAAAAAAAGCAAGGCTATCGGCTTTAGAGCCTATGGAGATAGTGCAACGGTACACTGTTGATTTCCACGAGGTGATGAAGATTTTCAACGCCCTGCCGCCAAGCATAGAGCCCACAGCCACCGGCCATATCATAGAACAGATTGAGTTGGTGAAGGCTATACTGGAGAAAGGCTACGCCTACGAGGTGGATGGCTCGATATACTTCGACGTAGAGAAATACAACCAAACTCAGGATTACGGCATACTGAACGGCCGCAAGCTGGAAGATATGCTGAACAATACCCGCGCATTAGGCGGCCAGCACGAGAAACATGGCAAGCTCGATTTTGCACTTTGGATAAAGGCCAAGCCCGAGCACCTGATGAAGTGGCCGTCGCCCTGGGGCGTAGGTTTCCCGGGCTGGCATCTCGAGTGCTCGGCCATGAGCAATAAATACCTGGGGCACCAGTTTGATATACACGGCGGCGGTATGGACCTGATGGCCACACACCACACCAACGAGATTGCGCAAAACGTGGCCAGCTGCGGCAATACGCCCGCGAGCTACTGGCTGCACACCAACATGCTCACCGTGAACGGGCAAAAAATGTCGAAATCGTTAGGGAACAGTTTCCTGCCGCACGAGTTGTTCGAGGGCACGCACGAGTTGCTTAAACGCGGATACAGCCCGATGGTGGTTCGTTTCTTCTTTTTACAGGCAAGCTATCGCAGCACGGTAGATTTTTCTAATGAGGCACTGGATGCAGCCGAGAAATTCTACAAGAGACTTGCTGAGGCCGCTAAAAAGTTAAGTGCATTGCAACAAAATGCGCTGGTTGCTGTTGATGACGAGGCAGAGGGCGAGATTATATCGGCTTGCGAAGATTGCTATAACGGCATGAACGACAATTTTAATTCGCCAAAAACGTTAGAGGCTCTGAACAACATATCCAAGTGGGCAAATTCATTTGCTGATGCAGCCCGCAACTCGGGTGCTGTGTCGGCCGCAACTTTCGAACGGATGAAGAAAACGTACAACGATTTCTTTTATGATGTTTTAGGGTTGAAACAAGAAGATAACGAAGGAGGCGATACAGCCGGTCTGCTTGGTTTAATTGTAAACCTGCGCAACCAGGCAAAAGCCAATAAGGATTATGCCACTTCTGATAAGATAAGGGAGGGCTTGAAGCAAATCGGTTTTCAACTGAACGATAATAAACAAGGCACTACCGATTGGATACGGATTTAACCATTTTTAACGATTATAACACATTGAATTTAAGCGGGGCATGCTTACATTTATAACACGAAAAATAGATATTGCCCAATACACACTATGAAAAAATTATTGATAGCTGCTTTCGTTTTATCTGGCATGGTCCAGCATGCGTCGGCACAAACAAAACCTGTTGAAGTAAGCAGGATAGTAAATGCCGAAATCGACTTTAATAACCTGGTTGAGCGCAAAGGCATCAAAGCAGGCTTTTTGGCCGTTGCCGACCCCGAAGGGATAGTGTTTAAACCAAACGCGGTTAAGATATCTGAGTTTTATTCCACTATCGACAAGCAGCCCGGCAAACTTACCTGGCAGCCAAAAGTTGCCCGTATATCTGCCAACGGCGATCTGGGCTTTACCGCAGGCCCCTACGTATATCAAAACGGCAAAACCGACGATGATAAGGTTTTTGGCCAATACGTTTCGGTATGGAAATTGGATCCAACCGAGAACAGGTATAAACTACTGATTGATTTAGGCATACAGCATCCCGAGCCGGAGGGCGAAGTAGTTACCGATTTTCAGGAGCCCGATCTTACTAAACAAGTAGCTGCAAGTAAAGACCCTTTTAACGGTAAAAGACTGATAATGGATTCTGATAAAATCCTAAACCAACTGCAGGGTATGTCGGCCAGGGCGGCTTACAAGGAGTTTTTAAGCCCCGGTGCGATGTATTATTTCCCGGGTTTCGAACCGATAAAGGGCAAAGAAAAAGTTTCGGATTTCATAGCCAGCGAGGGCATCAGCATTTCGTCGCAAACGGTAAATGGCGGTCGTGCTACTAGTAACGATCTTGCCTACAGCTACGGCACCGCCCGCATCCGCAAGGGCAATATCGTAAACAACTACAACTATGTGCGTATTTGGGAACAGGATGCCGCCCACAAATGGAACGTGTTGCTGGAGATATTTTCTACGGTAGAATAATTCTACGGGAAATTTGACCTATAACAAAAAACGCTAAGCTTATGGGCTTAGCGTTTTTTGTTATATAACGTTTCTTAAAATAATTGTTCTATAATATCGCTTGCGGACAAGCCCTCGGCTTCGGCGTGGTAGCTGCGAACGATGCGGTGGCTCAATATAGGCTTAGCAACTGCTTTTACATCTTCAATGTCCGGGGAATACTTTCCGTTGAGTACAGCGTGGCATTTGGCACCCAGGATAAGGAACTGCGATGCACGGGGGCCTGCACCCCAGTTAAGTAACCGTTTTACCTGCGGGGTAGCAAACTCGCTATCGGGACGGGTTTTGGATACTAGTTTTACGGCGTACTCAAGCACGTTATCGGTAACCGGTATATTGCGCACCAACTGTTGGAAATAGATGATCTGCTCGGCATTCAATTGCTTGCTTACCGTGGCCTGGTGGGTGCTGGTGGTATTCTTCACTACCTGCAACTCCTCTTTAAACGAGGGATAGTTTAAGGCTACGTTGAACATGAACCTATCCAGCTGTGCTTCGGGCAGGGGGTAGGTGCCTTCCTGCTCTATGGGGTTTTGGGTAGCCAATACAAAAAATGGCTTAGCTAATTTGTGGGTAACGCCTGCTGCCGTTACGGCTTTTTCCTGCATGGCCTCCAACAAGGCAGCCTGCGTTTTTGGAGGCGTACGGTTTATCTCATCGGCCAGGATAATGTTTGAGAACACCGGGCCGGGGATGAATTTAAAATTGCGGTCTTCGCCCAGTATTTCAGACCCGATGATGTCTGAGGGCATCAAATCGGGTGTAAACTGGATGCGTTTGAAGTCGAGGTCGAGCACCTGAGCTACGGTTTGCACCAGCAGCGTTTTAGCCAGGCCGGGCACGCCCACCAAGAGGCAATGCCCGTTGCTGAAAATAGAGATCAGAACGAATTTGATTACCTCGTCCTGTCCTATGATTACTTTTCCAATTTCTGCACGTATTTGCTCGTAAGCATGTTTCAGTGCATCGGCGGCCTCTACATCAGAGCGGTGTTGCATATGTTATATTATGGTTTTGCCTGTGCCGAGGTAACCGGCATTATCCATTTCTGTAGTATAGGGTATGCCTGGTATTCCGGGTCTATTTTGATGAAGGTTTCTTTACGGCGTTTTTCGAACCATTGACTTACGGTACGGTCAAGCTTATCGTCCATAGCCATATCTTTCAGCTTGGCAAAATCCTGTTCCAGGTTGGCCTTATGGGCATCCGTAACCGATTTAAGGTATAAAATCTTATAAGTTTTTTTGCCGGTTTGGGCATCGGTAAACAAAATTGGCTGCGATATGCTGCCTACTTTCATGGTATCTATTACCAGGGCCACCTGCGGATCTAAGCGGTTTGTGGGGATATACGTAGAACGGGTTTGCACGTTATCGGCGTTCAGCATCATACCACCATTGTATTTGGTTTCTTTATTATCAGAGAACAAAGCTGCTGCACTCGAGAAATCGATCAGCTTGTTAGATTTCATGATGGTGTACAAACTATCGGCGCTTACCTTGGCCCTGTCTAAACTGGCCGGGGTGGTAATCGGTACAATCAGGATGTGGCGGGTGTGTACCTGCTCGCCCCTGCGCTCTATCACCTGTAAAAAGTGGAAACCGAAGTCACTCTCGAAAACGGGCGAAATTTCGCCTGCTTTCAGTTTAAAGGCCACCGCCGAGAATTCTTTTACGAAACCGTTACGGTCGTTAAAACCCAAGTCGCCACCGTCAGGCGCGGAACCCGGATCTTGCGAGTAAAGCCTCGCCAATGCACCAAAATCTTCGCCTTTCTTGATCCTGTTGCGCAGTTCCTCGGCTTTGTCTTTATAATACTGTTTCTCGTCTTTAGTAAGTTTCGGGTCGAAAACGATTTCACCCACTTCTACCTCTTTATTGAAAGTGGGCAGGCTGTCCTTCGGCATCAGTTCGTAGAAGCGTTTGATATCCTGTGGGGTAACATTTACCTTTTCAGTAATTTTTTGCCTCATTCGCTGCGCAATCATCGATTCTTTGATGTCGGGGCGTATCTCATCTTTGTATTGGATAACCGAACGGCCCAGGAAAGCTTCCAGCTTCTCTTGTCCGCCTGCGCGTTGTATAAAGGCGCGCATGCGGCGCTCTACGTCGGCATCAACGTCTTCATCCTTCACCTGCACACTATCGATTACGGCTTGTTGGGCCAGTAATTTCTGCGTAAGCTGGTTCTGCAATAAAACGGCTTTGAAATTGGCAGGGGGCTGTTGGCCGCTTACCAGGTATTGCGCGTATTGCAACTCGATATCTGATTGTAAGATGATGCTGGAGCCAACTACCGCAGCAATTTTATCAATGGTGCGTACCGGGCCGGTTGGGCCTTTTACAGTGGTATCGGCCTTGATTTGTTTTGTAGTATCTGTTTGTGCCTGGGCTATAGTGGCTACTAAAAAAATATTTACAATGAATATCCCTAATTTTCTCATGAACTTTGTTAAAAAATATGACGGGCGCGCAGGCCGTTAAATCGCAAATTTCGGTAAAATTTATTAATAATAATATATAATTAAGCCGTTGTGCGAATATGCCTATAATGCTTCAACTGCTTTAGGTACTTTTGGTTAAAATATGTTAAATAATGATGAAGGTTGATAACCCCCAGGCTTTCCGTTTTATACTGCAGGACGAGCTTTACCTGCTGCCCGAGGATAAAGTTGCCGGCCCGATTGCTGCACCACCGGTAGCGGTTAAAGCCGTAGAGCCGGATATTCCGGCTGTTATTGCACCTCTTAGCCAGCTCGCAGCCACGCCGGTAATCCCGTCGTCTGCAAGGGAAATTGAGCCTGCAAATACCGCTAGCCCTGTAATTCCTCAGTCAATACAAACGCCCCGCCCTGCATTTAATTATCTGGGCGGTAACAATAAGAATTTTGTGATACTGGTGAATTATGCATCGGACGAGCATATCCCCGCAGCGCATTTAACGGCCATGGAAAGCATCCTTAAACGGAAAGATTTAGTGTTGGATGATGTGGCGATATTCAATATCCATCAGCATCAACCGCTTGCTATTGCCAAAGTTGCCGAATTGCTAAAGCCGCTTAAAATGGTGATAATGGGCAAAGAAGCCTTGCCGCAGGGTATAGGCAATTTGCCCTTCAACAGCCCGGTGCAGGGTAAGAAAACTACTGTGCTGTACAGTTTCGGTTTTGATGAGATGATGAGCAGCAACGAAAACAAGAAGGCCTTTTGGGACCAGATGAAAACATTATAATATGCAGCAATTAGTTTTTGCTACCAATAACCGCCACAAACTACAGGAAGTGGCGGCTAAGATAAAAGGCCAGCTTGCCCTGCTTACGCTGGATGATATAGACTGTACCGAGGAGATAGATGAAACCGGGCTTACCTTTAAAGCCAATGCATCTATCAAAAGCCATTTTGTATGGGATTGCTATGGGCTTGATTGCTTTGGCGACGATAGCGGGCTGGAGATTGATGCCCTTAACGGCGAGCCGGGTATCTACTCGGCGCGGTATGCGGGCACGCACGGCAACCACAAGGGCAATAATGATAAGGTGCTGGCAAACTTAAATGGTGTGGCGAACCGCAAGGCGCAGTTCCGTACCGTTGTCTCATTGATGTGGCAGGGCGAGGAATACTTTTTTGAGGGCGTGGTAGCGGGTTCTATCCGCCAGGAAATAAGTGGTACCGATGGCTTTGGCTATGACCCCATCTTTCAGCCGGATGGCTATGATATCACCTTCGCCGAAATGAGCATGGAGGAGAAGAACGCCATCAGCCACAGAGCCATAGCAGTTGAGAAGTTGATTGCGTTTTTGAATGAGCGTGCTGGCTGATAATAGCCACAATATCTCCCCTTCTTTGCGCAGCAGGAGGGGGCGGGGGGTGAGTCGACTAGCGGCGCGGACGTGCCGCTCGGCGAGTTGACTCACCCCGAATGCGCTTCGCTGTTCGACCCTCTCTGCTCCGCAAAGAAGGTAAGGAAAGAAAAAACTCGACTTAATGTTTGACCAATCTTAACCCCGCCTTAAGGGCGTTTCTTGCCCGTAGTATCCGGCTTTTGCTTTGGCTTGACCGTACTGCTATCGCGTTTGGGTGCTACCACCGGCGCACTGATTGGCTTAAGCCCCGTGCTATCCGGTTTACCCTTTATCACAGGTTTTATGCCAGTTGTATCCTTACCGGTTTTAACAGGCAGCAAGGCCGGTAATTTATTTGCGGTGCTATCGCCAGGCATGGGCTTGCCGCCGGGAGGTTTAGCCAATGGCTGTTTATCTTTCCCGGTTTTCTTAGGCGTAGTGCCGGCTGGTTTTACCGTAGCTGCTTTTTTACCGTACGATGGGATGATGGATTCCTTGGAGAAGGGCCGGTCCTTAGGCTTCCATATGAAACCCTTCAGTATCTTCTCGTCTTCTTTAAACTTGTTTATCGGGCCGTAACGGTGCTCGGGCTTTACCAAAAAGTAAACATCCGTGGCACTATTATCTTTAAACAGCACCCGCATCCGGCTGGTGAGCGAGCGCTGCATCTCTGTTACTTTCTTGGTGCTGTCGCGCGCAAAGTAAAGGCTCTCGGCATTGCCCGATATATACATCCTGTCCAGCTTATCGTTCTTAAAAAAGCCACGCATGCGCTTGCCAGCAATCTGGTTAAAGGTGGTGGAATCGTCTTTCTCAATATTTACGATGAACGCGGAGGGAAACAGCATCAGGTTATCCATCTTTTTGTTACGCATCTGCATCATAATGGTATCGCCCGAAAGCTGCGAACCCTGTGTCCATATAATCGGGTTTACAAAGCAGCGGAGGGTACTGTCGCTGTAACTGTAGAACATCGAATCGGCTTTGGCCTGTAAATCTGATTTAAACAGCTTGGCATGATGAAAGGCTTTGATTATCCTGATCCTCGCAGTATCGCGCAGCGTAACCTTCCGTACCACAAATACCGGGTCGTTTTCTTCGGGGTCGGCATCAAGTTTTTGCTGATCGGTCTTTTTGGGCATTATGCGGCCCTGTGCATCAGGCTTGCCTGCGGGCACAGGGATGGGCTTGCCGTCTTTATCCAGCTTGGGTGGCGCAACTACAATGGGCGGGGGAGGACCGAACTGCATAGGGTGCAGTATCAGGCTATCTTTCGGCAACCATAGCGAGGTAGCCACCAAAAATTTGGATGCTTTTTTATTTGCAGCAGCCTTATCAACCACAGTAGGAGCCTTAACTTTTATAGAGGTATCTCTTATGCCGGCTAGCCGTTGTTTCTCCTGCATAATGTTCAAATCTTTGAACGTTACCATCTGGGTTTCCAGCGAATCTGCAGAAATGTATATCGAGTCGCGCTTTATCTTTTCGGGCTTTTTTACTTTCAGCAGGCTATCCGGCTTTTTACCCGTATCAACCTTGGCTGCCGTAGCTAAGCGGGCTAAGGAATCTGTGGCGGCTTTTAGCTTTTTTAGGCCCGGGTTGGTAATTGGCGTACCCATGGGGGTTTTAACAGGTACCGTTAATGGTGGGGCCTTTACCGGCGAGTTCCTGGTGGGGGCCTTAACCGTACCTAGCGATGGTGCCTTTATAGGCGAACCTTTTTTAACGGCAGCCGGCTTGTTGCTTGCCGCGGTATCGGCCGCAGTAGCCGTGGTGTCTTTTTCTTCGGTTACGATTACTACGTAAGGATCTTTGGTAACCACGGTGCGTTCTTCGTTTTTGTAGTAATTGGCCAAATCGCCCAGCAGGGTAATCTTCTGCTCGCTATCGGTAAATACCACGTGCTTTACCGCGCGGCCAAAGCCGGCTTTTTTATCGTAAAATAAGCTATCGCCCTTGAGCCGTTTGGTGCCCGATTTGTAGAGATTTTTTTTGCCAAAAAAGGCTTGTTCTGTTATGGTATTGTACAGCCCGTCTTCAGTGTACAGCGTATCTTTTTTGTCCTTGGTATCGTAAATATTGGTTGGGCCGTAAAAATAGGAGATACGGGTGCCCGTGTTGTAACGCAACGTATCGGTTTTTATCAGCGCATCTGGTGTTACCAAAATCACATTGTATCTAAAGAAAGCATCCCTGCTACCGGCAAAATAATAGCCGTTCTGGCTGGTGAGCGTGTTGTCTTTATTCACCAGTTTGCCGCCACTGGTATAGGTACCGTAGCGGGTTGCGGTATTATAGGTGAGGTAATTGGTAGTGAGGGTGGCATCTCTATCTACCATCTTCACGTTATCGGTAAGTATGGCAATTTTGGTATTGCCGTTGTAATTTAGTTTGTCTGAGAAGATATTCAGCGTATCGCCCTGCGAAATGTTCACGTTGCCAAAGGCATCAAAGGCATTATCCTGCGCATAAAAGTATGCGCTGTCCGACCTCATGATCGAAAAATCCTGCTGAAAGGTACCCTGATACACTTTGATTACATCCTTGCCGTTTATCTTAATCTGCTCGAGGCTTTTAGAGCGGATAAGCAGCACCACGGATTTTTTCTGCGCCATTAAGGTAACAGATAGCAGTACAAAAAGAAGGCTGAAGGCGTATTTTATCACGAGGGCAAAATTAGTTTTTTGCAGGGGTTATTAAATTAATAATTTTGGGATATGCTTCCTGTTGAACGTTTTATTGATTTTGCTGTGCAAAATAAACTATTTGAGCCCGGCACAAAAGTGCTGGCAGCAGTAAGCGGCGGTATCGATTCGGTTTTAATGGCTCATTTGCTTAAATCTGCAGGTTATCAGTTCGGCATTGCACATTGCAATTTTATGCTGCGCGGCCCCGAAGCCGACGCCGAGCAGGAATTTACCCGCACGCTGGCCTCGCAGCTTGGCGTAAGCTTCCATACCACCAATTTCGATACCAAACATTACGCAGTTGAGCATAAATTATCTACGCAGATGGCTGCACGCGAATTGAGGTACCAATGGTTTGCCCGGCTTTGCCAAACAGCGGGTTACGATGCCGTTGCGCTTGCACACCATCAGAACGATACGATAGAAACAATATTGTTGAACCTTACGCGAGGCACCGGCATAGCTGGCATGCACGGCATCATGCCTAAAAATGGCAATCTGGTGCGCCCCTTATTGTTTATGGGGAGGGAGGAGATACAGGAGATAGTTGCCACCGAAAGGCTTGCCTTTATGGAAGACAGCTCAAACGCCTCGGTAAAATATGCCCGCAATAAAATACGGCACCTGGTAGTGCCGGTGCTTAAGGAATTGAACCCCGCGCTGGAAGATACCTTCGAGCGCAACCTGCGCAACTTCCGCGAGATGGAGCAATTGCTGAACGAAAGGGTGGAGGCCTTGCGTGCAGAGGTAATGACGGAACATGGCGACGAGGTGCGCATCAGCATAGCTGCCGTAAAAAATATCAGTCCGCAACGCCTGTTGCTGTTTAAATTATTGCAGCCTTACGGATTCGTAGAGCAGGTGGTTGATGATTTGATTAGCGCACTGGATAAGCATGCAGGTAGGGTATTCAACAGCAATACCCATACTTTGGTGGTGGATAGGGGGACGCTAATTATCGCTGTTATAAAAGCGGCAGATTATACACCTGTTGTTATTAACGAGGGGGAAACTTCTGTAGATTACCGGGCGTATAAGCTAAGGGTTTTGCATGATGATAGTCCGCTCATTATCAAAGATAACCCACTGGCCACATCGGTAGATGCGGAGCTGCTGGTGTATCCGCTTACCTTGCGCAGTTGGCAGCCCGGCGATTATTTTTACCCGCTGGGGATGAAGACTAAGCAAAAGCTGAGCGATTTCTTCGTTCACCAGAAGGTACCACTGCATCAAAAAAGCGAAGTGCCTGTTTTGGTGAATGCCAATGGCGATATTATTTGGCTTGGCGGCTACCGGCCCGACGAAAGGTACAAAGTGGGCAAAAACACTAAAAAAGTTACTATATTCGAATTGATTAAATTATGACCGACAAAGCCGATTTTACCGAAAAACAATACCTGGGCCGCGAGTGGATACCAATTACTATCCGCCTTATGTTAGCGATGTTTTGCTTTGCCGCGTACTTTTTTACCGACGAACGCGAACGCAACGGCGATTTGCTGGCCGTTGTGGGTTTCGCCATCATCACCATATCTATCATCCTGGGGTTTGTTTTGCATTTTAAAACCGTAGTGGCCAATAAAAGCGTTACGCTTGATGGCCTATGGACCACCCGCCGCGTAAAAATAGACCTGAACAGCATCGTAAAAGTGGAAAAAGGCACCTACAGTCGCTACCTCTTCAATAATCCCGTTTACAACCTGCACTCTAAAGGCACCATCCGTTTCTATACTGCCGGCAACGATGCCATCCACCTTACCGATCGCGATGGCTTGCTTTACATCATCGGCTCGCAGCACGCCAACGAGTTTCTAAGGGCAATAAAAGAGGAAATGAAAGCGAAATAAGCGCGGAGAGGCAAGAATCAAGAGACAAGAAGTAAGAATCAAGAGACAAGACTTATCTTGATTTTAATCACATAAAATGCAAAGGGCACTAAAGTAAAATCTTAGTGCTCTTTGTGTTTTTATCTTTGGGTGCTTTGTGGTTAAAGCCCATACCACGAGTTTTTAATGCGATTTAAAGCTAGCCAGATCGGTATGCAGATCGCGGAACGAGCTGCGGATGCCGAAAGTAAGCATACTGGTTTTATCATTAAATGCGCTGTTCTTTTCGGTGCGGTAAATACCGCCAAGCTCCAGTCTCAGGTTGTATTTAGGGTTCAGCAAAAAGGCTACCTTGCCCTGCAGGTAAACCATGTTGGTGGTTAAGCCCTGGCCAATGTAGTTTCCGTCGGTTTTTGCCGGGTTTTGGTAGTTAAGGAAAGGGTTTTTACCGTAGTTAAGGTTGTTGATATCTAAACCGTAATGGCCAAAATCGCCCTCGCCCGAAAAATCGAAACGTTTGTACGAGTAATTCAACATACCTACATACTCGCGGAAGTTGGCACCAAAGGGATGCGCAAGCGGCTCGCTGTTGGCGCTGTAGTTGAGCACCGATGCGCGCTCTGAGTAAGTGTATGGCCTTGCCGAATTCGTTTCTACAAGATAGTTAAGGTTCTTCACGCCGAACAGGTCAGCGCCTCTTATGCCCAGCTGCCAGCCGAATTTATTACGGTAGTTGCCAGGGTTGTGGAAAAAGTTCTTGGACTCGAACTCATCCAACGAGAACTGCCCGTATAGCGTAAGCCCGTCTACCACCTTCAGTTTACTGGTAAGGCCTATCAGCGCGTTATCCGGCGAGCCGTTAGCAGCTTCTACCGGGCGCAAGAATATAAGCGGGTTGATGTAGTTGAAATCAAAACCGCGGGCGTGGCCGGAGTCATCCTCACTGGCCCATATTACCGAATCGAAGAACCCAAAAGACAGGCGGTTGCTCACGTTCCAGTCCAGGTAATGGAAAACACCAAATTTCTTTCGGTTAATCCCGTGGTCGCTGGTTGCGGCAGGGTCCTCGAACAATGCCCACATCGACATGTATTTTACATTGCCCACATTGGCCGTTACCCTGAAGAAAGGATAAGGCGACGCATTATCTGATAACAGCACCGAACGGTAGCCATCGCCGATAAAAGTTTTATCACGCCCGGCACTGATGTTGATGAACTTTACCGGCGTGTACGATACGTTTGCCGTAATGTACGACCAATTGTACGCATCGGCATCGCTGGTTAAGCGGCGTGCATAAGCCTGCCCCGGAACAATGCCCACCTGGTTGATATAAGTGGAAACGTAATCGGGAAATTTGGCGTTGCTTAGGTAGCCCGCTACGTTGTAATAGAACTTTTTGCCTGCGGTACCACCAATCTGCAAACCCAGGGAATTGTAATGGGTTGTTTTTTTGTCGGTAAAATCGCGGCCGATATTGAAATCGGGCAGCAAATCGGCATAAAAGGTTGATGAAGTGCTTTTATAATCGATTAAATGCTCGTTGAATATTTTGGCATAAGCACCGTTTTTCACTACGCCGTAATTAAGCAGGGCATTCATGCGCGACACCAAAAGCGAGTCGTCGGCAAAGAAAGGCTTCATTGACGAATGTACGCGCGTTTTGGTTGAATAAACATCGGCATCCAGCTTTTGGTAAAACTGGTAATTATAGGGCTGATACACAGATTGTGCTTTGGTAAGCCCGAAAGAAGCCAGCAATACAAAAGTGCTGAGTATGATTTTCTTCATATATATGCCGATGGATCTTCTGTTCTATTCAAAATAATTCAACGTTTTATAGCCGCCTTTGCGCAGGTGTTCATCTTTCTTGGCCAGGTCAAGGTCAGAATGCACCATGTCTTCCACCAATGCTGCAAGGTCGTACTTGGGTACCCAGCCTAATTTCTCCTTGGCTTTTGTAGGGTCGCCTATAAGCAGGTCAACTTCGGTAGGCCTAAAGTATTTAGGGTCTACTTTTACCACTGTTTGCCCGGGGTGCAGGGCGGCATAGTTGAGGCCCAGCTTCTTCACTTTTTCCTGGTTCACGTCTATAATAACGCCTTTTTCGTTTTCGTCTTTGCCGCTGAATTCCACCTCGACGCCAAGCTCCATAAAGGCCATTTTGATAAATTCTCTTACCGTAGTGGTAACGCCGGTAGCAATCACGAAATCCTCGGGCTTATCCTGCTGCAAAATAAGCCACATGGCGGCTATGTAATCTTTAGCATGGCCCCAATCGCGCTGGGCAGACAGGTTGCCTACGAACAGGCAGGTTTGCAGGCCTAAGGCTATTTTGGCAACGGCACGGGTAATTTTACGGGTTACGAAAGTTTCGCCGCGTATAGGGCTTTCGTGATTGAACAATATACCGTTGCAGGCATACATGCCGTAAGCCTCGCGGTAGTTTACCATTATCCAGTAAGCGTACAGTTTGGCAACTGCGTAGGGCGAGCGCGGGTAAAAAGGCGTATCTTCGCTTTGCGGCACAGCCTGTACCAAACCGTAGAGCTCTGATGTTGACGCCTGGTAAATGCGGGTTTTTTGGGTGAGGCCTAAAAGTCTTATAGCTTCCAGTATGCGTAATACGCCTATACCATCGGTGTTGGCTGTATATTCAGGTGTGTCGAAACTTACCTTAACGTGGCTTTGAGCACCAAGGTTATAAATCTCGTCTGGTTGTATCTCTTGTATCAGCCTTATTAAGCCGGTAGAATCGGTTAAGTCGCCGTAATGAAGGTGCAGTCGTACGCCTTTTTCGTGCGGATCGTGGTACAGGTGGTCTATGCGATCGGTATTGAATGAAGACGACCTGCGCTTTACGCCGTGTACTTCATATCCCTTTTTCAATAAAAATTCAGCTAAATATGCGCCGTCCTGACCTGTGATACCTGTGATTAAAGCTTTTTTCATTAACGAATATTGGAGTAAGCAATTATTTATTGCAATATTACCAAAATAATCGAAAACGGCGGTATAAGGTTATATACAAACCTTTTAATATTTTAAATTCCTGCAACGGTATCTTCCAGCTCGCGGTACCATTCTTCGCCGTATTTGCGTATAAGCGGGCCTTTCAAAAACTCGTGTACTTTTACTTTCAGTTGGTCGCCAAAGCTGCAAGCCGGGCTGCAAATGCTCCAACGGTCGTAATTCAAAACTTCGAACTCGGGGTAAGCGGTAATACGTATAGGGTACAGGTGGCATGATATGGGCTTTTGCCAGCTGATTACGCCCTGCTCGTAAGCCTTCTCTATGGCGCATTTGGTAATGCCGTTTTCCCAGGTAACATAAGCGCATTCTTTATTGGTATCTACGCAGGGGGTGGTGTAGTCGCCCTCAAAATCGGTAACGTGGGTGCCTTCCCTTTCAATGGTGGCGATGCCTTTTGCCGTCATGAAGGGTTTTACCTTGGGGTATATCTCTGCTAATACGGCTAGCTCATCGTGGTTAAGGGGCGCACCCGAATCGCCTTCGAGGCAACAGGCACCCTTACACTTAGTCAGGTTGCATACAAAATTCTCTTTTACTACATCCTCGTGCAGCAAAACGCTTCCTACTTCAATCATCATTATTTTTTTACCGGGTTTAATGCATACTTAAGCCCGCTTGCTTGTGTAAGATCCATTACCAGGCTGCCTACTACAAGTTCTACATGCGCCCTTACGGGGATGCGGTTCTTATCATCTGTAATCCACAAATATAGCTTACTATTTTTGCGGAATATGCGCCCGGGGATAATAGTTGGGTTGAATTTTAAGCAGTTGAAGGTACCCAGCCCGCATTTTACCTGCTCTTTGCCCAGATAAGTGATGGTAAGCGTGTGGATGCCATCCTCCAAAAAGTAACGCATATCCAGCTTATCGTTTATCTTAAGGCCCGATACATCCACATTGCGCGCAAAATAATAGGCCGACAGGAAATCGAAAACATTGCCGCTGTACGGGTATTTGCCACTGTTGGCGGTTATCTCGCCCTTCTCATGGTCGAATATCACTTTGTCTGAATGCTTGTAGCCGCCTTCCTTGCGGTCTTCGGAGTAATAATAGGGCAGTAGCGTATGTGGATCTATAAAAGTTTGGTATTGATTGCGCACCTTGAACAGTAAATTGAACGTGCCCGCGGTGTTGGCGGTAGAAAAAATGCGCAGCGCGGGCTTCCCGTTGAATTTCTGCGTGCTGTTCTCCACTTTTATTACCGCTTCGGCAGCGCTAAATATGCCGTATTTCAGTTTATAGGTAATTTGCTCGCCTGCCTGGAAGGCCACCTCGTCGGTTTTTTTGGCTTCCTGGGCACGTGCTGTAGCAAAACCTGCCAGCAGTAAAAACACAAAATAGTATTTCTTCATTTATTTGATATAGAACCCAATAGACCGAATTATGCACCAGGGGTTTAATCGCGCCGCTTATAAATCGGCACGGTTGAACAAGGCTCGCCAAACATAATGCTTTTTGCCACCGGCGTAAGTTTTTTGGTAAGCTCTACGTAGGCAGATACGGGCACAGGTATATCCCCGCAACCTTTTATTACCAGGCGTTGCCCGGCGTATTGCGCTGCATCCATAGCGGCTATCTGTTTGATGAACAAAACAGTCTCCAGCACCTCGGCATCGCCAAAAACAACTTCTTTAGCATAGGGGGCCATACGGTTGGCCAACAACATGTAGGCCCAGGCCGGCACAATGGCGTCAGCGCTGCAGGTTACTGCCACCAGCTTATCCTGGTATTGAGCCCAATCGTGCTCTTTTACAAATTCGCGGAAGTCCTTTTCGCGCAGCATCAACCCATGGAACAAATTATCCTTTATATCGTACACCACGCGCTCGCCTTGCGGGTAAAACTGGGCAGGGTCCAACGTAACCAGGCCGCTTTGCGCAACTTTATTGATGATGTTCTCTTGTATTTCCATTGGCGTATATGTTCCGTTTATAAGCAAAAAAAATCCGGCAACAGTATAACGCTGCTGCCGGATGCAAAATTACTTTAAATTTAGCTTATAAGAACTTAGCGCGGTTATCTTTTACATTCGCCTTATCTTTCAGCGCATCAAGCACCTGCCCATCGGCACGTTGCGTTAATGCCTGACCCAGGGTTTGTTTCTCCCTAACGGCGTTGGTTAAAGCAGCCGGGTTGATAAAGCTATCCAGCGTGAAAACGTAAACGCCCTGAGTACCTGCAATAGGTTTAGACAATACATTCGGTTTAGAACCGAAGATTGCGCCTATAAGCTTATACTCGGGACCAGAGCCAGGTATAACCGGGTTAGCCAATACGATGTTTTGCACAGGCACTACTTTGCTGCCTGCTTTTGCGGCAACCTGGTCTATATTGCTAGCGCCGCTTGCAGCAGCTGTAAGCTTTTCGGCAAGCATCTTGCCTTTTACGATGTTCCTTACGGCAGGCTCTATCTGCTTCTTAACAGCATCGAGGCTTAAGTAGCCAATAGGTTTTATTTCGGTAAGCGAGCCTATTACGTATTGATCGCCAATTGGAAAAACTTCTTCAGAGAAGTCGCCTTTTTCGGCTTTGAACGCCCATTTTATAAAAGCACGTGCGTTATCCAGGCCGGGCAGCGATGCCGATGTACCGGTTATGTCTTCCGCCTTCTTAACGGCTAAGCCGGCTTTTTTAGCTTGTGCTGCAAAGTTGTCTTTGGTTAAGCCGCTCAGGAAAGCTTGCGATTTGTTGTAAACCTCGTTCTGTGTTTTTTGGCTAGGCTCCAGTTGCTTGTCTACGATAGCAACTTTAACCACTTTAGATGAACCTATTTGTTTTTGTATCTCGATAAGGTGAACGCCTGCCTGGCTGGTAACTACCAGTATCTGGCCGGTTTTGCCACTGAAAACGGCATTGTCGAAAATAGGTATCATGGCGTTGCGGCCAAAAGTGCCCAGATCACCGCCTTTTTCGCCGGATGCCCTATCGGTAGAGAAATCTTTCGCAAGTTCAGCAAAGCTTTTGCCGCCTGCCAATAGTTTCTTTAATGAATCGGCCTTGGCTAAAGCTTTATCTAAACCACCCTCTTTAGTAGGGTCGATAAGGATGTGGCGTGCCTGTACAGAATCGGGGCCAACTTTAGCGTCTAGCAGTTTAGCTATTTTGTAGAAGCCGTTAGACAGGTATGGGCCGTAAACAAAGCCTTTTTCTGCAGAGAACATCACCGAATCGAGCTGCGGCTCTAATTGTCCTTTCTTCTGGAAAAGGAACGGTGCTTTGTTAACCGAGTTTATCTGCACGAATAATGAATCGGTGGTAGATGCCTTAAAATCGGCCGCCAACTTATCTGCTTGTGTTTTTATAGCCAGGGTATCTTCTTTAGAAGGTGCCGCGTTGAAGCTTACGTAATCGAAGCTGCGCAGTTCCTGCTTGTTTTTAAACTCGGGCTTGTGATCGTTATAGTACGCGCTATAATCGTCATCGGTAGGGGTGACTTTGCTATCCGGTATGGATGCATAATCAAGCACGGTGTATTTGAAATTGGCAAGTTTGTTTTTGCCGGTGTAATCGTCTTGCGCATCCAGCGAGTTTACGTACAAGCCGTTGCTCACCAGGGCCATGTATTTTTGCCTTTTCTTATCCTTTATCAGTTCGGTAAGGAAGGTACCCCACTGCTTTATCTGCGCAGTATCTGCCTGTGGGCTCTGGATATAAGAAAGGAACTGGTTTAACCTATCGCGGCTGAATTGGCCTGTTTGCTGATCGGTAAACTGGCGCATAATTTGCTGATCCGGCGTGGTGCCGCTGATCATGTTCTGCCTTTCGGCATCGCCTACGGTGATACCCAGTTTCTCAACCTCTTTGCTCAATAGCTTATCGGTAAGGAACTGGTTCCAGGTGCTTTCCTGCAAATAAGTAGTAATCTGCGGCGAAATGGCCTGGCCCGATTGCTGCTGGAATTGCTTTGTAGACATATCCAGCCTGTCGTTGAATTCTTTGTTGCTGATGGTGGAGCCATTCACTTCGCCTATTTCGGAATTGCTATCCCTGAAAATTGAACTGCCCGACTTGATAACTTCGCCGGCAACAAACGCTAAAAGCGCAAAACCAATAAAAACTGCGAGGATTGTTCCCATCCTATCCCGCAAGTAACCCATGATACCCATATAACTCTTATATCTATTTTATATTTCTCAAAAAGAGGCGCAAGATACAACTTTTACTAAAATTCTATAGCACAATTTTTTGCGCCCCCGATTTGCCTGATTATTGCGACAATCCGTCGCCATTGACGTGTATAGTAGCGGTGGAATTTTGGAAGATGGGGTGCTTAAGGGCATCGTCGCTTTTAAAGCTGGTGCCCCGCATAATATCGCCGCCCACCTTGGTCATCTCCACCTGTTTGTTAGAATAAATTTGCTTTAAGTTCATGTCCCAAATAAGTTCTTCTGATTTGTAAACCGTGCCTTCGGCATTGGTGGCCACCACATTATGACGGAACTCGATGAATTTATCGTCGTTGCGCGTAAGGGCCGAGTCGGCAGTGATAGTGCCCGCCGGCATGGCATCTTTATCAAGGAAGGTAATCTTGATTCCCTTTGGCAGCACCTTGTAGGGCTTTGCAACCATATATTCAATCATCAAAGGCGCATTCAGCCGGAATTTCACCAGGGCCGAATCGCTGTAAATCAAATCGATATTGGTAGTTTGCTGTATGGGTTTGGTAGAATCGGCCGCCGCTAAAGCTTTTATTTTATTGATATCGTTTTCGCAGGCCGCCAGCAGCATCGTTATAAACAATGCCGGCAACCCCAACCTCAATACCAATAACCTGCTGCGCATGCGGCTGAATATTAATCGTAGCGGTACTTCACAAACCACTGATCGTTAAGCGTAAACGACAGGTGGAAGTTGATGTAGTTTTCTTTTACCAGTCCGTTGGTTAGCGTGCCCCGCTTGCCGTACTCTGCCGCAAGGTTTATTTTGTAGAATGCGGTATTGTTACGTGGCAACGGCAGGCCCATGCCAAAGGTGGCGGCATACCTTTTTATATTGGTGTTGTTTACGTTGAGGTAGGTTTGATCGTATATTACTCCAAAACGGTAGTCGACCCGGGCAAAGTAATTGGATAAAGAGTACATATTTGGCGTTACCTGGCCGCCAACATTCAAAGTTTTGCTGTTTTGAAGGCCCTTGTTTACGCCCGCAACGGTGAGCGAACTCCAGTTGCCTATGCTATAATCGGCACCGATAATGTATTTGCCATCGTGCTGGTAGCTGATGCCGAAGTGGTTTATCTGCGGCAGATTTATCTTCGATTTCGCATCCTTTCGGTTGATGAGGCTATCGGTAGCAACACCCTCGCTGCCAGCTTCGGTAAAGTAGCTACTTACGATATAGCTGTTTTGGGTGTTGAGCTTTGAACTTGCCGATGCCGAGTAACCGAATACCAGGTGTTTCTTTTCAGAAAAATCGAAGCTGTATTGTGCGCCGTAATCGTAATTAAATCCGTTGATGCTGTTGCTTTCTTCTATACGGGAGTTGAGGGTGCCGAACAGGTCTGGCACTTCGGTAGATTGCGTTTCTTTAAGGTTGCCGAATATGTATGATGCATTGGCACCGATAGACAAGTGCTTGCCTATGCGCACGCCGTAACCTAAATAAGCTTTTGTTAAGCCACCATCGCCCTGGTAGAGGTAGTTAACGGCATTGGTATCTGCAGGCAGGCCGGTGCCGAAATTGCTTTGTTTCTGGCGGTAGTTGTAGCCCAGCTCGGTATAAGGGCGCATGCCGAAGCTGATAGCCGATTGCTTTGACACCGGTATGCCGAATGCGATATGGCTGAGCCTGAAACTGGAGTTGCTTTGGTTGCTTAGCCCGCTTTTGCTAAGCGTATTGAAATTGCTGGAGATGCCCGCGTCTATAACCACATAATTCATGGATGAGTAGGCAGCCGGGTTTAAAAAGTTTATATAGTTGTAGCTGTTTATTTTATTGATTGCGGTACCTATGCCGCCCATGCCGATGTTTTGCGGCATAACCGAAGGGCTAAGATCGCCAAGGCCATACCTGGAATACGGCGAACTGGTAGTTGCGGTAGATTGGGCATTTGCACCCAAGGCGGTTGCAGTAAGAGAAACTATTATAAAGAGCCTTATATATCTAATCATTATGCTTTTGTATAGCTGCGTTTAATCCTTTAAGAACCAGGTAAGGCTCATTTTTTATATAGGGGGCAAAGATGCTATTTTTTAACAGCGTATCAAAAAAAATACTATCGCCCCCGTGTAGTATGATATTGTACGCTTTTTGTGTTTTTATGTACTCGTTTATAAAGCCCGTAAGCTCGTATTTGATGCCGTTTTGCACGCCCGACATAATCGCCGAGGCGGTGTCGTGGCCCATATTATCATCAAAATTGCTTTCAGCCTCTATCAGCGGCAATCCCCCTGTGTAATGATTTAAGGCTTTATAACGCATTTTTAAACCCGGCGATATGCTGCCTCCAAAATAATTTGCCCCTGCATCAACATAATCGTAAGTGATGGTAGTGCCTCCGCCTATAACCATGTTGCCGGCCAGCGGGTATAAATGGTATGCGCCTGTTACGGCTGCCAGCCTATCGGGGCCGAGTGTTTTGGGTGTTTTATAATGGTTGTTAATGCCTGTAGGTGTGCTGCTATCGAACTTTACTACTGTAATCTTTTGCTGAAGCGCGGCCTGCCATGGTTCGGCCACTGGCTTTACCGACGAAGCTATTGCCTTTTCGATGTCGTATTTGCGTAACAGCGCGTTAATCTCATCTTCGCCGGGTTGCTGGTATTGCTGCACCTCCAACAGGTCGTTATCTTTAAAAACGGCTATTTTGGTGAAGGTGTTGCCAATATCTATCGCCAGCGATATCATTTTTAGGCCTTAGCCAATGCCAGTATCGATTCGAATATCGCCAGCCCGTCTTCGTTGCCTACCAGGCTTTCGGATGCACGCTCAGGATGCGGCATAAAGCCGAACACGTTACGCTCTGCATTGCAAACACCTGCAATGTTCTCCAACGAGCCGTTGGGGTTGCTTTCGTCGGTAATGTTGCCGGCCTCGTCGCAATAGCGGAACAGCACCTGGTCGTTATCGTTAATGGCCTTCAGCACATCGGCATCTGCAAAGTAATTGCCTTCGCCATGGGCAATGGGTATCTTAAGGGCACGCTCCGGATCCAGCTGGCGGGTAACCAGCGAGTTTGCGGTTTGCGGCTTAAGGTAAATATTGCGGCAGATGAATTTTCGGTTTTTGTTGTGCAGCAATGCGCCGGGCAGCAGGCCCGCTTCGGCCAGTATCTGGAAACCGTTGCATATGCCCAATACCTTGCCGCCTTTCGCCGCAAATTGTATCACTTCCTGCATAATGGGCGAGAAGCGTGCGATAGCGCCTGAGCGCAGGTAATCGCCAAAAGAGAAGCCGCCGGGCAAAACAATGAACTCTGCACCTTGCAAATCATGGTCTTTATGCCACAGCCTAACTACTTGCTGGCCCATTACATTTTGCAAAACGTGGATGATATCTTCATCGCAATTGGAGCCGGGGAATATTACTACGCCAAATTTCATGCTACAAAACTAACACATCGGCCGAAATTTGAACGAATGTAAAAGTTAAAAAGTGTTAAACTGCAGGTATATTATGCTGATAAGCAGCAATAAATACAGGCTTTCGTAAAACCATTTGGTTGTTGCGTTGATGAAATAGTAGCTGCAGAACACTGCGGCAGGCACCGCGCACAGCAAAAAGTGGTTGAGGTTGAACTCGTTTTTGATATAAAAACTCAGCCCCGCAATCAAAAACATGACGAACAACAGCTGGAACGATTTGCGCACGTGCACGTAGCTTTTTAGGAAGTTTTGCTGCAGTTTTACGAAATACAGGCCGATAATGATGATGACCGGGATAAGCACCAGATAATCGAGATACCGGATGTGGATGCTGTTGGGGAATTTGGAACCGAGCGGTGCCCAGATATCGTAAAAACGGCCCAACCTGCCATTGAGGTAATACAATACCGCCAAAAAGAAGAACACAGTGATATAGCCCAATATGCACGATATCCACTCGCGCCAGTTAAAGGGCTTGAATATCATGAGGGCTATCCAGATAGCCAAAAACAGAAAGATAAAGGGGAGGTAGATAAGTGAGCCTATGGCAACGATCATACCCAGGTCGTAAGCGGTAGATTTGGCATCCTCGCTTTTATAAAAGCTGAATAGCTTGAAAAGCATCCAGATGACCAAAAAATTGCAGATAAGCGGCGCGCTCAACACCATGAAGGGGGTGAACAATGCCGTAAGCGTAACATACATCAGCGCGGGCAAAAAGCTGGGCTTGCTAAGCAGGTTGAAATGGTTTACCAGGTAATTGAGCAGCACGGCTTGCCCAAGCACCAGCACCCCAGCCAGCAGCATGTTTACGGCCGGCGAAAAAACATACTCATAAGCTACGGGTATCAGCAGGCGGGCAAAGGGCTCTACGAAAGTAAAGGCCAGCTTATCCGGCACGTGCACGGTGTAGCCGATACGCAACACGAAAAGCAGCACGGCAAGCCATAACACGTTAACAGGATTGTATGCCTTAAAGATTTTGATCATATGCCTTGCGTATGGCGGCAAAATTAGCAGAAAAAGCGATTGAGGCGTAATGGATTATCAAGGGAAAGCTGGTCAACTATTCGTACCGTTTAATCTTCGTGGAATCAATTTTAAATACCATGGGATTGATGGGCTTTTCTTGAACGGATATTACCTCGTAGGTTTTAGAGGATAATATATTTTTATGCGAACTATCGTAATGAACAGCTTTAAAATTTAAATAATAAGCCCCGGTTTCATCTATAACTTTATCAAAAAAGCCTATTTTCCAATGCTTAAAGTGCTCCTTGTTTACTCTTAGGTAATCTCTTGAAAATATAAAAGTAAAATCTGTGTATGTGATGGAGTTTTGTTTATGGTAACTAGTGTTCACCTCAAGCTTCTCGCAATTTCTCGAAAGTACCTTATCGCTCATCTTTTTTACTGTGAAACTTTCTAAACGTTCAATTGACGAACTTAATTCGAATTGATGCAAAGTGTCTGAATTGCTAAAAAGATACAATCGTAAAGGCTCGCTTTCGAGATAGTAGTCTTTGATTATGTGAAACTTAGGTGATTTAGCAGAATGGATACTGACATAATTCCCTTTTGAATAAAGAAATGAAACAGTATCATCTTGATTCAGGGAACTGTCCGGGAATTTAGCTATTTCGTGGTAGGTGATTATTCCTTCAAATTCTTTTGCTGCGGCGTTTTTCTTTTGTCCATTTGTGTATGTACAAGCGGTTTGGTAAAAAGCGAATATTGCAACGAGCAACAATAGCGATAACGGTTTAAGCATGCCACTAATGTAAGGAAAGTAAAAGTGGATTTACAATGTTAGAATAGAATTTCCGGGCACGTATAAATCCGAAATCACAATTCCGAAATCCGCAATCACCTCGCATATTTCTTCACCATATCATCCACTATTTGCGCGGTTTCGTCGGGGAAGTTTACGTTGATGCGGGTTTGGTCGGCCAGCCAGGCGTTGATGTCGGTTTTGAAGTGGTCGGTAATGGTGCTTACCACCTTTACGCCCAGTTTGGATGCCGAGAGGGCGTTGCATTGCTGCTCGTACTGGCCCTTCATGGGTATCATCATCACCTTTTTGCCCATGAACAGGGCCTCGGCAGGGCCTTCGAAACCACCGCCGGTAAGCAAGCCTGCGCTGCTGGCCAGGCTATTGTTGAAGCCATCGTTATTCACGGGGAACACCTGCACGTTGCCCTCGCGGTAAGGGGTTTTGGTGCGTTTTGAGAATATATGCCATTCGGCATTGGTGCCGCTGAGGTGCTTCAGCAGGGTTTTATCGCTATAGGCGGGCAGGTAAACGCTGTAATGGCCCAGGTTGGATGTCTCCATACGGCGGATATCGCTGCGGATAACGGGCGTATGTATAAAATCATCGTACCGTTCAAAGTGGAAGCCGATATGGTGCGTGGTGGGCGAATAATATTTGAAGAGCCACTCGGCCCAGTCCCAGCTTTTGGGGCGGGGCGTTTTTGGCGACACGAACGAGCATTGGTGACTCAACGAAACCGAGGGCACTTTTTGGAGGCGGCATGCCCAGGCGGTAACGGGTTCAAAATCGTTGATCACCAGGTCATAATCGCCCAGGGGGAGGCTGTGCATATCCTTCCAGAGCTGGCGCAGGTTCATGAGCTTGAATGTGGCCCAATTATCCACCCCGCCGTTTTTGCCGAACACAAAGCTGAAGCCATGGAACTTGTGCAGCAGAGGCTGACTTAGGCTCACCTCGGCCTCGGTGCCGCTTACGATGAGGTCAACCTCGCCGTATTGCTGCAGCAGGGGCACAATTTCGCGGGCGCGACTGATGTGCCCATTCCCGGTACCCTGTATGCCGAACAATATTTTCATAAGCGTAGAATTGTGGGCAATTTAGCAAAGAAAAATTTAGGGAAGATTATTAAATGATGAAATGAGGGTAAATGTGTAGGCGCTTACCGGTCAACAAGTGGCGTTTTACTTTTGGCAGTAACATTGCGGTATAATTATCATCTACTATTTAATTAACCCGAAACTGCATGGATGCCTACGAAGAACAAGCTTATGTACTGCTTACCCAATGGCGGCAAAACATGCAAAAGAAACCATCTCTTGCCAACCGCATAGCCAAGAGCCTGCAGAATAAGGTCAACAGCATCATCCCCGAGAAGGCACACAAAGTAATTACCATTACCATCGAAAAAATGGTGAAGGCGGTGCTTTTTGGCGCCAAGTACACCACCTCTGATAAGCTTGCGCCTGATGCTTCGCTGCTGTTGCGCGAAAGTTATGTAAAACGCGAGATAGAGATTTACCGCAAAACCGCCGCTGTGGAAGGTGCTATTACAGGCACGGGCGGCATTTTGCTGGGCTTTGCCGAGTTCCCAATTCTTATCGGCATAAAAATGAAACTGCTGTTTAATATAGCGGCCCTATATGGGTTTGATGTGAAGGATTATAAGGAAAGGCTGTACATCCTCTATATTTTCCAGCTTACCTTTTGCAGCCAGCAACGCCGCAACGAGGTGTACCACCTGCTGGAGGGCTGGGAAAGCTACAGCGCCAAACTACCCGTTGATACCGACCAATTCGACTGGCGCACCTTCCAGCTGGAATACCGCGACTATATCGACCTCGCCAAAATGGCCCAACTTATCCCCGTTATCGGCGCGGCGGTGGGCGCTATCGCCAATTACCACCTCATAGCCCAGTTGGGCGAAACGGCAATGAATTGCTACAGGATGCGGTTGTTAGAGCCGAAGAAAATTGGCCTTTAACGTTGATGTAAAGTAACCCCCGCACAGGTGGCAGGGCCCAGCATCATTTTGCAAGCAGCGCATTTCCTTCAAAAACTATCCCCGGCCAGCCATGAAGCATAAACTGCCTGATGTTTTGATGGTCTGTGGCATCGGGACTGGCCAGCACCGCGCGGTAATGCTCGGCAAACAGGTAAAGGGTATCCTCAGCACTTAAATTGTTTATTTGGGCAAAAGTAAAAACCTTGGCACTCCCCTGATTTTGTGTTGCTTCATTATAGGTATCGCCATTTTTAAATGCAGTGGGCTGGTGCCGGTAATGGCTTTCTATAAATTCAATAACCTGGCTAAACGTAATTGTATTTTCTTTCAAACCCGAAATTAAGGCAAGTACTTGTTCTTTCATGCCGCAAATTTGGGTAAAATAAATCTTTTGTGGGCTGGTAATATAGCTCCTGAGGGATGGGTTCAACTAGCCGGGCGATAAGTAAGGCCTCCAAATCTTGTCGCAATACACCTCTAAAATGACTCAATTGGCACCGACACGGTGGTGCGAAATCATTTAACTTTGAGGTAGTTAATTAATTCCATCAAAACAATTAACGCTTACTACTTTTTATATTACATAACCAAAATCATATACCTATGTTACCCATCAAACCGCACATCTGGTTCGGCCAAAGCGCTAAAGAGGCAGCCGAATTTTATGCAGGCTTATTGCCAAATTCCGCTGTTGATTATGTAAATCATTTCCCAATGGCCGGCGGCGAATGCGAAGTGGTTGAATTTACGGTTGCCGGTCAGCCCTTCCTGGGCATCAGCACCGGTCACGCATTGGGCATCAACCCCTCTATTTCCTTCTTTATCAACTTCGACCCCTCACTCGACCCGGATGCCGCCAAACACATCGACGAGGTATGGGCAAGACTTGCCGACGGCGGGAAAATACTGATGCCGCTGGACCGCTACCCATTTAGCGAGCGCTTTGGCTGGCTGTCCGATAAAAACGGCGTATCCTGGCAGCTCATCCTCACTAACCCGGCAGGCGAGGAAAGGCCGGTCATCATTCCATCGCTGATGTTTACCGAACCCGTGGCCGGCAAGGCCAATGAGGCCATTGATTTTTATTGCTCGGTATTTAAAGATGGCAAACGCGGCACCACCGCCCCGCGCCCTACGGATATGGGACCGGATAAAGCGGGCACGCTGATGTTTGCCGATTTTTATGCTGATAAAACCTGGCTGGCCGCTATGGATAGCGCGCATCAGCATGGCTTCGGGTTTAATGATGCTGTATCGCTATTGGTGCCCTGTGAAACCCAGAAAGAGATCGACTACTACTGGGAGGCTCTCTCCGCCGGTGGCAAACCCGGCCAATGCGGCTGGCTGAAAGATAAATACGGTGTATCCTGGCAGGTGGCCTCTACCGTGATGTTTGATGCGCTGAAGAACGGAAGCCCCGAACAAATTGAACGCGTTACGCAAGCTTTTATGCCAATGACAAAAGTTGAAGTTGAAACGCTGAAACGGGCGTATGAAGGGTAAGCTCTTCTAAATTGACTGGTGCCGTCCCCGCAGGGTCTGTTGAAAACGACCCTGCGGACCAAACGGCCATCCGGAGTGGGACAGATGTGCCCATTCCCGGTACCCTGTATGCCGAACAATATTTTCATAAGCCTAGAATTGCGGGCTATTTAGCAAAGAAAAATTTAGGGAAGATTATTAAATGGTGAAATGGGGGGAAAGACTTAAGGTTGCTCTATTAGGGAGTTGAGGAAAGCTTCTGGGTCTTCGCCCCAATGTTCGAGTACGGCACATGAAGCTTGTAGATATTCTTCACATGCGGGAATGAAGCTCGAAAAAGGCAATGCTATGGTTATCGCCTCCTTAGCTTGGCTTATCGCTTTTTCTCTGTCACAAAAAATTTCATAATAACTATAGAGCATACTTATATTGACAAGTAATGAGGCGATTTTTGGTAGGTAGACCTGTGGGTTAACCTTTGCCAATTGCCTACGGATTTCCAAGGCTTCGATGTAATTGACTTCGGCCTTATTGTATTCTTTCCTGTCGCTTTGCAGGTTAGCGAGATTGTTGAGGGCATTAGCCACAACAGGTAAATAAGCTTTCGGGTTAACTTCCGCCAATTTCCTACGTATATTAAGAGCCTCAGCAAAATTCTCCTCGGCCTTTTCGTATTCGTTTCTGCTCTTTTGTAAAGCAGCGAGATTGTTCAGCGTGTTTGCCAAATAAGGGAGGTATGTTTTCGGGTTTGTTGTAGCAAGTTGTCTGCGTATGTAGAGGGCCTCATTATAACCCTCTTCGGCCATATCGTACTCGTTTTTATCGCTTTGCAAAGTTGCCAGGTTATTCAGCGCCGTAGCCATATATGGCACGTAGGTTTGAGGGTTTGCTGCTGCCAATTGCCTGTATATGGCAAGGGCCTCAGCATAATTCACTTTTGCCTTATCGTATTCATTTCTGTTCTTTTGTAAAATGGCGAGGTTGTTGAGTGTGTTGGCTAAATAGGGCAGATAGGTCTGCGGGCTTGTCGTCACTAATTGCCTGCGTATGTGAAGAGCTTCGCTGTGATTAGTTTCGGCTTTTTCGAATTCGTTTCTGTTTCTTTGCAAAATTGCTAGGTTATTTAGCGTCAGGGTCACGTCAAAGAGATATTCGTGCGGGCTTGTAGTAGCTAATTCCCTGAGTATATTTAGAGCCTCACTGTAGTTAGCTTCGGCCTTTTCGAATTCGTTCCTGTTCTTTTGCAAAACAGCTAAGTTGTTTAACGTTTTTGCTTTTTCTTCGGGGTTATTTGCCCTCTGTAAAGCGGACTGCAAAAATACTTCCGCATCTTCAAATTGATTAATAAACTGGAAGAAATTACCGGCCTTCAGATAATACTTCCACCCCGGGTATATGCTAACTGCTATTTCAAGGCACTTACCCGCGCCAGGAAAATCGAATTTCAGTTGAAGCATTTCAGCCCTTAATAGGTAACTGTCTGCCAAGTCCCGCCTCCTTTTGTTAGGGGATTCCTCTTGTTGTTCAATTGACTTTAATTCTTCCTGCAAACGGGCTTCGCTTAATAAAGCCAGTGCCTCTTCCAATTTTGTGTCGATGAATAAATTGAAGGCTTGTTTATAAAGCTCGCTGCTTGTGGCTATATCCTTTTGCGCAAAATCATCCAGCATTTTGGTAATCTGCGTGGCCTGGGCATCGCGTTCTTCTGTTAGCCGTTCCAGCTCGGCAGACAGAGTGCTTGCTTTTTCCTGTGTGAGGTTTATGATGGTGTTTTTATCGTACAGGGCCTCCTGCAACTCTTTTATCCTTTCGTCTTTTTCGTGGGTAAATTTATCTATGAACTCGCTAAGAGTTACCTTAAGCGTGCCACCATCAACCAATTGCAGCACCAGGTTGTTGTCGCCATCAATTTTAACCGAGTTATATTGGATGAAGCTCATAGCAGCGGCTGGGTTTTTAGTGAATTTAGGAAGGCTTCGGGGTCTTCGCCCCAATCTTTTAGTACCTTGCTAGCCTTTCGGATGTAAGTAGCACAAGCCGGCACAGATGCAGAAAACGGCAACGCAATAGTAATAGCCTCCCGTGCATAACCCAGCGCTTTTGTTCTGTCCCGAAAACCTTTATTATAAGTATAAAAGATACTGATGTTTACCAGGGTCACTGCAACGTCTCGTAGGTAAGTCTGCGGGTTAGCTTCCGCCAATTTTCTGTAATTACCTAGGGCTTCATTATAATTGACTTCCGCGCTATAATATTCATTCATGCTTTCTTGCAAAGTAGCGAGATTGTTCAATGTTATGCTTACATAAGGTAAATAAGCCTGCGGGTAAACACCCGCGAGCTGCCTGTATACGTCTAATGCCTCGGTGTAATCGGCTTCTGCCTTGTCATTGTCGTTTAAGTCATGTTGCAAAATTGCCAGGTTATTCAGTGTGGCGGCCACATGCGGTAGGTATGTCTGGGGGTTGGCTTTAGCCAATTGCCTGCGAATTTCTAATGCCTTGATAAAATTGGCTTTCGCTCTGTCGTATTGTTTTCGGCCACTTTGCAAAATAGCCAAATTATTCAGTGTGCTACCTAGATTGGGTAAATAGGTTTGCGGATTAGCCTCCACCAATTGCCTGTATATCTCTAGTGCCTCATAGTAATTAGCTTCCGCATTGTCTTGTTTATCCTGGTCGTTTTGCAAATTAGCCAAGTTATTCAGTGTCATCGCCACATCGCGTAGGTAAGTCTGTGGGTCCGCTTTGGACAACTGCCTGCGGATTTCCAATGCCTCGTTGTAATGCGCTTCCGCCTTATCGAATTCGTTAAGACTGTTTTGCAACACAGCCAGGTTGTTCAGCGTAGTGGCGACAAGGGGGGCATGAACCTGTAGATTGGAATCCGGTAATTGTTTGTAATTACCTAATGCTTCGTAATAATTGATTTCTGCTTTTTCGTATTCGTTTTGGTCACTTTGCAAATTTGCCAGGTTGTTTAAAGTACTTGCCTTTTTATAAGGGTCATCCCCTGCGCCGAGCAACGCGTGCTGGTAATATTGGTCGGCTTCCGTTAACCGGTTAATGAATTTAAAGAAAATACCCGCCTCTAAATAATAAGCCCATTCGGGGCAAATCTCCACCGCCTTTTCTATACAAGCACCTGCACCAGCAAAATCAAATTGCAATTGTAGCATCTCGGAGCGGAGCAAATAGCTGTCTGCTAAGTCACGTCGCGCATGCTTGTCGCGTTCTTCTATTAAAGCTAATTCTTCTTGTAAACGCGCTTCGCTTAGCAGGGAAAGTGCCTCATCCAACTTAGCAGCAAGGAATAAATTAAAGGCTTGTTGGTATAGACCGCTGCTCGCGGTAATGTCCTTTTGCGCGAAATCTTCCACCATTTTGGTGATTTGTACGGTTTGGGCATCGCGTTCTTCTGTTATCCGTTGAAGTTCGACAGAAAGAGAGGCTATCTTTTCATCGCTAAAGGTCTCTATCTTTTCTTTATCGTATAACGCTTTCTGCAACAACGTTATCCTTTCGTCTTTCTCTCGGGTAAATTTGTCGATGAACTCGCTGAGGCTTACGCGCAGGGTTTCGCCATCAACTGATTGGAGCACCAGGTTGTTGTCGCCATCAATTTTTATGGAGTTGTATTGGATAAAGCTCATTGATGGATTCCTGTGTTGTTCTACATCATTTCAACATCGTGGTCTTCACCACGTACTTTCGCTGTATTATCCGCGGGGGTTTTGTTTGCGTTGCTGCCCATCTTTACTTTGTTGTGTTTGCCATCAATGTCGAGTTTATTCCGTCTGATGCCGTTCTCTCCCTTTAACTTCAATCCAAAAAAACTGACGTTTAAGCTCCTAAATACGAATATTGCTGCGATGATGGCGACAACGATGAACGCGGATATGATGTATTTATCTTCCATGGTTTACGAGGTTTAAGCAAGGCTAATATAGCTGAATATTAATTAATTGCAAATTATGGTGTGAGATTTAAGCCAGTGGTGTGGCAACACCGATCACAGACTGAAGTCACTATCCTAAACCATCGCCGCATATAAAATTCAGATCCCCGTGTACCACGCCCACCCCGATTTAATATCAGGCCCCGGATCTGTGAATTTGTCGGTTACTACGATGCGCCGTATGAACTTAACGCTTTTGTAACCTATTTGCGTCTCTACCCTAAGGCGCAGCGGGGCACCGTTGCGTGCAGGCAGGTCTTCGCCATTCATGGTATGGGCCAGGATGGTTTGCGGATGCAAGGCATCGAGCATATCAATGCTTTCCGCATAATTGTCGTAGCCATAAAAGCATACATAGCGCGCGGCTTGTGAAATGCCGGCATCTTTCAGTACCGCGCTTAGCGGCACGCCGGTCCACTCGGCAATAGCGCTCCAGCCTTCCTCGCAGGTGTGCCGGGTGATTTGTGTGCGCGCGCCGAGTTTTTTGAGGTCCTCCATAGTGTAGCTGCGTGGGTCGGCCACGCAACCTTCAACCGAAAGCTTAAAATCTTTAAAACTATTGCTTTGCAGCATTTGGTAATCCTTGCTGTATGCGTTTTTACTGGCCGGGTCGGCGGGGTCGCCAATATCGGTTACCGGGAAGCTGGTGATATCGCTTTTTGAGTATTCCATAGCCAGCGCCCGCTGCGAAAGCAGGCCGCGCTGTGCTAAATAGGTGAGGTCATCGCCCATCCGCAAAATATTGCCATAGGTTGGAGGTGCTTTCTTCAAGCAGCTTGAAAGTAGGAGGGCACCTGCCGAGGTAAGTCCCGCTAAAATAGCCTGCCGCCGATTCATCAATCGTTTTTTCTTCATCACTATTTGCCAAAAGTTATTGCCCAAATATTCCGCCGAAAGCCCGACCTGATGATCATCATCACGTGTACAAGTAAAAACAACAACAACAATGCCGCCGCAAAAAAGTGGATGGTGCGCGCCGATTGATGCCCGAAGAATATTTTTAAGAGGAAGGGAAAAGACGCGGTGATAGCCGGCGACATGGTAAAGCCTGTTAAGATAACCACCGGAAACAGGATTAAAATGACGAAAAGGTAACTGATTTTTTGCAGTAGCCCATATTTGCCTGTATAGTGCGTTTGCTCGCGAAAATGGGCCATAAAATCGCGCCAGAGTAACTTGAGCTTCAGTTCGCCGCGTCGCGGCGCCAGGTTATCACGTAAATGCCCGCTAAAAATGCTTGTAAGGAGATAAATTACGCCGGCTATAACCAGGAACCACGCTGCTAAAAAGTGCAGGCTGCGGCCCCAGCCGTTTTGGTTAAATATATCATATGTGCGGACCGCGGTTACCTGCTTACCGGTTAAATTCTTAAACGGGATGGTTTTGTCCCAACCGGCATGATGATAGTTACGGCTGATAGGAAGCTCAAACAGTGCCGGAGTAAGGTCGTTGCCCGACTTGCCCCAGTAAAGCCTTGGATGCGACATCAGAATAACATACCCACTAACCGTAAGCGCCATAAAACTTAAAGTAATGATAAAATGCGTGCTTTTAACCCAACGTTTGTGCGAGATAGCTTTGATATCGGAGCTTTGCGAAGTAATCATTTTTGAGCCTGTAATAAGCAACGTTTAGATAAACAGACTAAAGATAAAGTAATTTTAGTGAATCTGTAAAGTACGATTTTTTGGGGCATTCAGATTAATGGTTATGCGGTTTAAGTAATGCTGATATAACTGAAAATTTACCAGATGCGGGTGTTAGGGCTGAAGATGACGTTTAGTGTTGCGTGATAACAGCTAGCGTGAGCTGAGCACAGCATTACCGCCTGCAGCATCAAATTAATGTTAAGTAAGTATAAATAAAACATGCCGGGTTAGCGGGTAAAACGCCAATACGCTGCCCCCGTATTAACTTCATATTAAGGTTTAGACAACATATTAAAAACGGCCTAAAATTCAGTTTTGATACAGTTTTGTCGGGGTTTCTTTGCGGAATAATTAACCCCCAGATATGAAATACTTTTACTTGTACTACAAGTTTTTGCTGTTCTTTTCCCTTGGCCTGCTATTTTCCGCGGCCTCATTTTCACAGTCCATAAAAGGTAAAGTGACTGATGCATCAACCAAGGAAACACTGATAGGTGCCAGTATCCTACTCAAAGAAACGGGTAAAAGCCAAGCAGTACAGCTCGATGGGTACTTTTCCTTTAAAAACCTTAGCCCCGGCGTTTATAATTTGCAGTTCCGATTTGTATCGTATAAAACCAAAGAGCTTAAAGTAACTGTTGAGGCCGGTAAGCAAACTACTTTAAATGTAGCAATGGAGCCCGATACGCGCCAGATGAATGACGTAAACGTTGTAGCTAACGACGCATCTACTGATAAGCGCGCCCGAGTTCTGGAGCTGAAAGCAAACCAGGTGGTTAACATTGTTTCGGCTCGTAATATCGAGATCTCGCCGGATGTTACCGTGGCCAATGTAATGCAAAGGGTTTCGGGCGTAACCATAGAGCGCAGCAGCTCTGGTGAAGGCCGTTACCCCATTATTCGCGGTATGGAGAAACGTTACATCAATACTTTGGTTAATGGGATTAAGATACCCAGCCCCGATAACAAAAACCGTTTCATACCATTGGACCTGTTTCCGGCAGAACTATTAGAACGCCTGGAGGTAAGCAAAACCCTTACGCCATCAATGGAAGGTGATGCCATCGGCGGTACTATAAACCTGGTGATGAAAGATGCACCCGCCCGTACCTTATTCCAGGCTAATTTTGCAGCCGGGTACAATGCCGTGTTCAGCGGCGGCCGCGATTTTCAGCAATTCGACAGATCGACCATCAACAAGCGCTCGCCGGCAGAAATTAATGGCAACACATACGCTGCTACACCAGCCGATTTCCCGGTTAGGAATTTAAATTTTACACCGAAAAGCGCACCGGTTAATACGAACTTCGGTTTAACCTTTGGCGACCGTTTTGGTAAGGACGATAAGTTGGGTTTCCTGATTTCAGGTAGTTTCCAAAACAATTATACCGGTAATAACTCTACCTTCTTTTTGCCAAATGCACAGCCCGGCTTGAATAATATCCCGCAATTTATCGAATTGCAATCGCGCAGCTATTCGCAGCAAAGCAGGCGGATAGGGGTTAACAACAAATTCGATTACAAATTCAATAACCGCAATAAGATCTCCCTGGTGAATATTTATGTAAGGCTGGATGATTATCAAAGCCGCCTTATCAGCGACACCATCGCCCTAAACTCGTTAGTTGATGCACAGGCCCGCACCAGGTGGCAGTACCAGTCTATCTACAATTCAACTTTGCAGGGCGTGCACCAGTTAAATGATGCATTGAAGTTTGATTGGTCTTTAGCGTACTCAACTGCTAACAACCATATCCCGGATCAGGCCGATTTTACACACGAATACCCGGTTACCAAAACATCAACCAGTACCGATATTTTACAAGGCATGAACCGCATCTGGACGCGTAACAGCGATAAGGATTATGCTGCTTACCTAAACCTAACCGATAACTTCAACCTGTTTGGCAAAAAGTTTGAATTGAAATTTGGCGGCGTTGAAAGAAACAAAACAAGGGATGCCTACTACAATTCGTACAGCCTTACGCCCTTTTTAGGTACAGGGACATCGCAAGCCTATACTGATATTAACAGCGCGCAATACGTATTTAAAAGCTCAGGTGCATCACTTTACGTACCGGATGGTAACACCTACACCTTTAAAGAAAATGTAGTGGCCGGCTATGTGCAGGGCAAACTACAGTTGACCGATAAGTTAGAGGCTTTAGGTGGTTTACGTGTAGAACATACCCAGCAAAATTACGACACCCAGTTACCCGATGCAGTTGCATACAAATCGGGCAAGATCCATTATACCGACTTCTTGCCAAGTGGTATTCTGAAGTACAAGTTGAAGGAAAATCAAAATTTAAGGCTGTCTTATTACCGAGCCTTAGCAAGGCCTGGCTTTGCAGAACTGATTCCGGACGGGCAGCAAGGCGAAGTATTCAAAGAGTCGGGCAACCCGGCAGGTTTAAATCACACTACTGCAGACAATATCGACTTTAGATACGAGTTGTTCCCGCATGATGCCGACGAAGTGTTAGTAGGCGCGTTTTACAAAAAAATACAGGATCCGATAGAGTTTTCGGCAGTAAAAACAGGTGTTACATCGCAAACGCTTATACCGCAAAACTTTGGCGATGCACGCAATTACGGTTTCGAAGCAGTAGCAACCAAGTATTTCGGTCCCTTTGGTATCGTGGGTAATTACACCTACACCAAATCAAAGATCACATCAGATAAACTTTTTTCATACCGTACCGATGCCGGGCAAGTAACCTCCCGTATTCAGGCAGAAACCCGTCCGCTGCAGGGTCAGAGCAACCATATTGGCAACATTGCATTGGTTTATAAGAACCCTGAAATTGGGCTGGATGTACAAACTGCGTTTGTTTACACTGGTGCCCGCATAGCCCTGGTGAGCCCATATTACGGACTAGATTACTGGCAGGCGCCAACCAAACAGCTGGATATATCTGTAGAGAAGCGTTTTGCTAAAAAGTTCTCATTCTATGGTAAAGTTAACAACCTTACCAACACCCCTTATATACTGGAGCTGCACCAATCTTATACCGATTATTTAACAGCACCCGGTGCAAGGCCATTGTCGTTACAAACGGATGTAAACAACAAGATCATTGTGCAGAAAGACTTGTTTAAAACCAATTTCTTATTCGGCATACGCTATAAACTATAATCATCATGAAAAATAAAATATATCTCTTCCTCGCACTGGTTTCGGCAGGGCTACTGCTAAACTCCTGTAAAAAAATAGCCGATTACAAAGACCTCTCTAAAGCAGTTGTACTTGTAGCCGCGCCAATTAGCGATGCCGGCTGTTTAATACCCACAGGTTCTGCCACATCGTTAGCCGTAAAGGGTACCATGCTTGCAGGCAAAACCTATAACGTATGCGGTAACCTTATTGTAAACGAAGGCGATACGCTAACCGTACAGGAAGGCGTTACAGTTAACTTTAAGGGCAACTATGGTATTGGCGTTAAAGGCAATATGGTAGTATTAGGCACAAAAGCCAAGCCGGTTTATTTTACCGCTCCTGATGTGGTAAAAACTGATGAGATTGGTGCTAATCCCGCTTCAGACCCTGCGTTTGTTGGTAAATGGACCGGCATTATCGGCGGCCCCAACTGCAAAATGCTTATCATTAAATGGGCGCATATTGAGTTTGGCGGCGGAACCCCAAGCGGAGACATTGCTGTATTATCTAAAAGCCCATATCCAATTTATTTTCAAAACCCCTTCGGCATATTTGTTTTAGAAGATTCCTGGATGTATGGCAGCGTAGATGACCCTATCCGTACAATTGGCGGCAAAATAGCTATCCTGCGCAACACTTTTGAGAAGTGCGGTTATACAGGTGGCGAGGCCCTAAATGCCAAGGCCGGCACCGTTGGCGATTTTGCTTATAACCTTTGTATCGGTATGGCCACTAACGGTCCTAAACTTTCAAACTCTGGTGCCCTAACGGGTGTGCCGGGTTCTAACGTGCGGATGTATAATAATACCATTGTAAACTGCGGTTTCAGGAGAGCAGCCGCAGGTCGCGGCGGCTCTATCAACTTTGAGCAGGATGCCGCTGGTATGGCCTACAACAACCTGATGGTGAACTGTAAATTTGGTTTGCGCGTTGTACAAAACCCGATAGCCGATACCGCCAACCTCAAATACGGTTATAACTTCACCTATGCCGATTCTTTATCTGTAGCTAACCAAATTTATCCATCCTTATCGGTAAGTACAGCTATATCAAAAGCACCGGCTACAGATTTTCCATTACCCTCTTCATTTTTGCCTGCCGGCTGGAAACCCGGCGATGTGTATTCCGCAAATCCAGCGATACTTAAAGCAAACGATCCTCAATTTATCAATGGCCCTGTGCCGCTGCCTACCGGCGCAAAGCTGCGGGATATTGCCACTGTAGGAACATACAACTTTGCTTTGAAACTAACATCGCCATGTATAGGTAAAGGCTTTACCGGCTTTACACCAAAGGGAGAGGTGCCTGTTGATCCTAAATTTGGGGTGACAGAGTTAACCCCTCCCGGAAGAGATATAGGCGCTTACCAGGTGAATGGCACAGGCAATAAACACTAATTAACCAGGAACCAAAAGAGGCTGTATTATAAATCATGATGTAGCCTTTTTTATTTTTGACAAAGCGGCGCGAATTTACTTGTGAATAATTTGCTTCAATCATCTGATTTTCATATATTTATGTTATAAAAAGATGAAAGATGGCACTAAAGCGACCAGTTTTCAAGCCCTATAATCAGCAGCAGGTATTGGCTATTCCTCCTACGCTGGAAGAACTCATTCCAACGGCACATCCCGTCCGTGTTGTAAATGAGGTGATTAACAAGCTCCATATCGAACCTTTATTAGAAGCATATCACATTAGGGGTAGCTCGAGTTACCACCCGCAGATGCTGCTTAAAGTGCTCGTTTACGGTTATGTTACCAATACTTACTCCAGCCGGAAACTGGCGGCTGCCTGTAAGGAAAGCGTTTATTTCATGTGGTTGAGTTCGATGAGTTACCCTGACCATAATACCATCAATCGTTTTAGGGGCGTACGCCTGAAAAGCGCGCTTCGCAGTGTATTTGAAGATGTGGTTAAACTTTTAGCAGAGGAAGGGCTGCTGAGTATCGAAGAGATCAATACCGATGGCACGAAGATCGAAGCCAATGCGAACAAATACACCTTTGTCTGGAAAAAATCTATTGCAACTAATAAAGAGAAAATGGCAAAGCAGTTGTCCGAAATCTGGCTGTATGCCCAGCGGTTAGCTGCAGATGAGGATAAGATGCCCGATCCGCCTGATTTCACTTCTATCGATAGCGGTAAGGTAAAAGTAACCGTAGAGCAATTAAATGAAAAACTGGCCGGCAAAGATAAAATCGACAAAAAGATCAAAGACAAACTGAAGTACGTAACCAAACACTATCCGGCAAACATCGTCAAATATGAGCAGCAGGAAGCTATCCTGGAAGGAAGGAACAGTTATAGTAAAACAGACCCGGATGCTACTTTCATGCGCATGAAAGACGACCATATGAAAAACGGGCAGCTAAAGCCGGGTTATAATGTACAGATATCTACCTCCAACCAGTTCATCGTTAACTATTCCATTCATTCTAATACTACAGACACGAATACATTAAGTGCCCATTTAGCACAGCACGAAGCCAGCTTTGGCAAAGCGCCCGAAGTGCTTGTTGCCGATGCGGGGTACGGCTCTGAGGAAAACTACACGCTGCTCGAACAAAAGGGCACCACCGCCTTTGTAAAGTATGGTATGTTTGATAAGGAACAAAATGAGAACTACAACAGCAAGCACACGTTTGCAACCAACAAGCTTTTTTATAACCAGGAGAAAGATTGTTATATCTGCCCGATGGGCCAGCAGATGAATTACATCGGTACAAGTACCAGGAAAACCAGCAACGGGTTTGAACAAACCGTTAAAAAGTACCAGGCGGGGAATTGTGCCAACTGCCCACTGAACGGTGCCTGCCATAAATCAAAAGTAAACCGCATCATTGAGGTCAATGAAAACCTGAACCGGCTGAAACAAAAAGCACATGGGCTCTTAAACAGTGAAGAAGGCATAGAGCGGCGAAAAAAACGCTGTTACGATGTAGAGCCAACTTTTGGAAACATTAAACAAAACCACGGGTTCAGGAGGTTTATGCTTCGTGGTAAAGCAAAAGTCGAGATAGAATGGGGTTTAGTTGCAATTGCACAAAACCTAAGGAAAAAAGCAGCCTAAAAAGGCTTCTTTTTGACCAGATCCTCATAAAAAAGCGCTTATTAAAATCTCAAATCAATACAAAATCCAGCAGTGTCGCATTAGGCAATAAATACAGAGGCCGCATCATTTGAGTTATGATACGGCCTCTTTTTTTTAGGTACTTATATGAAGACTATTAAGATGAGACCAGTGAAATTGATGATTTTTTTTGGGCTGCTATTTGTAGTGCAGGCCGCTAATGCACAAAAAAAACAAATGCCACGAATACTAAACATGCTATTTAGTTCTGATGCGCACTACGGCTTAACCAGAGCCTTCAGGGGCGATACAGGTGTAACAGGGCATAGTGTAAACGCCGCCATGATAGAACAGATGAACGCCATGCCGGGGGTTATTATGCCGGCCGATTCGGGCGTTAACGGTGGCACGAGGGTGGGGGCGATAGATTATGTGGTGCAAACCGGGGATATAGCCAACCGGATGGAAGGTGGCGTGCAAACAGCGGCAGCTTCGTGGGCGCAATTTGAGCAAGATTACCTGCATGGCCTTAAACTGAAAGGGCATGATGGCAAGAAGGCGCGGTTATTAGTAACGCCCGGCAATCACGATATATCCAACGCGATTGGTTATGGCAAGCCGATGATACCAGCAACAGACCCTACCGCTATGGTGAAGATATACAACCTAATGTTAAAGCCTAAAAAGCCCCTTACGAACGAAACGTATAACTATCATACCCAAAAAATAGATTACTCGCGAAACATTGGCGGCGTGCATTTTATGTTTTTAACCCTTTGGCCAGATTCCGCCCAGCGTATTTGGATGCAGGCCGACCTCGATACCGTATCGGCCGAAACTCCGATCGTCATTTTTACGCACGACCAGCCCACCAGCGAGGCTAAACATTTTACCAACCCCGTCGCCCCGTTTAATATGACCCTGGAAAACAAATTCGAAAACCTGACGGAGGAACGATATAAAGAGGGTGCAATGGCTACAGCCAATGGCGGCAACACAGCAATAGAGCAGCGGGGCTGGGTTGCTTTTTTAAAGAAGCATCCTAATATCAAAGCATATTTTCACGGCAATAGCAACTACAACGAGTTTTATACCTATAAGGGTCCGGATAAAGACGTGGATTTAAAAGTATTCCGGGTAGATTCCCCCATGAAGGGCAAGTATTCGGCAAAGGATGAAACTAAATTATCCTTCCAATTGATTTCGCTGGATCCGGATAAGCAAATTTTAACGGTACGTGAATGTTTATGGGATACCGAGCCCCTGAACAAATCTCGAAAAATTACGATCGGAGCTACAGCTACCATATCGTTAAAGGTGAATTGAGCGGTACCAACAAATTGAACGCGTTACCCAAGCCTTTATGCCAATGACAAAAGTTGATGTGGAAACGCTGAAACGGGCGTATGAGGGGTAAGCTCTTCTAAATTCACTGGTGCCGTTCCCGTCTGTTGAAAACGACCCTGCGGACCAAACGACCACCCGGGGCGTGCAGGGTCCGCTATCGAGAGATGCGGCGGAGACGGAAATCGAGAGACTGCGGAGACAGAACAAATAGCCGCCAAACTGCAAACCCTTACCCTGCAAGGCATCAGCCAGCAGGGTAAGGTACGCCTCGCCGGCAGCCCCTATTAAAAGAGGCGTTTTTAGAAGAAGCAGAATTGGACATGGATTATTTGTTGGCGATATCGGGGTAGGAGGAAGCTGGAAGCTTATATCATTGTAGGACGAAGTTTATAAACTTCGACCAGTGAGGGATATCGGGGTAGGAAGCTTACAGCATTTTAGGGCGATTTACGCTACGCTAAACTTCGGCTAGTTGGTTGTCCAATTCTGCAAACGGATGTAAAAATAAAGAATCTCGACGCGCTATTATGTTATCTTGAAAACAAACTATTCATGCGCAGGAAATAGTCTCTATTTCCTGCCGCCAGTTCTATATAATTCTTTAAAAAAAGGCTGAAAGATACGTGTTGAAATATATTACAGTTTTGAAGTCCAATCTTTCAACTTGTTGAAATCTACCAAAGAAATCTGATGTTTAACGATTTCCGATAATGCTTTTGCTTCAGGCGTAAAATACGAGCTCGTAACCAATATACCTGCAGTAGCGCGGTCTGCGGTTACTGTACCTAAAAGCTCTCTAATTAGTCGTACTCCTACAGGGTTATCAGGCGAGTATCTTTTACATTCCGTATAAATCAAAAAATCTCCGAGGGCGTTATGTGTCAGAATTAATAAATCCTTACCACCATCACGCGTTTGGGGAGTAATAGTCACAGTATAACCCATTTTTTGAAACAATTCAGCTGTATATTCTTCAAATTGACGTGGAGAAAGATTATACATTGAATTTGGGTTTTTCTTAATTAGATTTAAATAGGTCTCATTAACAGCCTTAATATCCGTTATGAGTTTAGGCGTTTGAATACCCGAAATGTCATTTTGATAAAAGACTTCTGCTTGTTTGTTTTCGTACTTTAGGCTTTTTATCCCAAGTTCGCTATAGATTATTCCAATAACATTATCGACCGACTCTGTTTTTGAAATTATAGTAACTCCAATATCCTTAAATCTTTTAACAGTGCTAGAGTTTGGTAGATGCCTAGTATAGGCAAAAAGCTTTAATTTATCACTTTCTCCTCTCAAATAGGAAAGCATACTTATTGACGTATCAATATCTGCCTCGGAACTTAATTGAATATCGACTAAAAGGACATCAATATTTATTTTATTGATATTCTCTATTGCCGAAAAAATATCACGAGTTGATATGACGCTAATCTTATGTTCAGGCTCAAGTATCGAATAATTTCTTAATTTTTCATGAAAGTATTTTATGTCGGACACACTATCATCCAGATATAATACTTGTGGAGGTAGAGATTTATTCATAAAATTAACGTTGTAAAATAAAGATACGCAATTCTATTACAGCATCATATAAAGTTAAAGTATTGCCTTTGTTCTGCCGTTGTTGGTTGTTGTCACTAATAACTTCCCGATGCTCTCAATTCAGCCTGTGGTCGATGTTATCACCGCATTACTTCCATTGCAGCACTTTCGTAGGCTTATATTTACCCATGGATGTGTTATGACCTCGTTAGGTATATTCAGTATGTATCACCGCCACTTCTGGCCTGGATACTCATGCCAACTTCGTGGGCTACCCGCTACCCACCCATTTCGTGAGTATGCAGAGCGGGTAAAAGCCCAACCTATTGGTGACTTCTTCCTTTATAATTAAGGCACGAACCACACGCAGCACCTTGACCGAATATTCGCGCCAAGATGTGTAGTTATCGTTATTCTGTTACTCACCTAAATTAAGGTACTCTTTACGCAATTTTTTTACCATATCCCGGTAAACCGCCTGTGCTTTTTTGTTTTCTTCGGCAAGAATAAGTTGAAGTACATAACTCAGGTAATTCTCCCAAATTTTCCCATAAATCTCTTTGTAATTATATTGCCTGTTAATTGACGCCACAATAGCAGGTGCAAGGCGATAATAGCTGGCAATAAGTGCTTTCCCATGTTTTTGCTTTACCAACCAGCCATCTCTAAATTCTCTTATGGCCGTTAGTTCGGCGCAATCATCCGGTCGCCCCAGCGTTAAACAAGTGGCCGTTGTAATATAGCATCCCCCGCCACCGCCACCTCTACTGCCACCGCCTCTATTTCGCTTTCGGTCTTCCCATTCCTGTTGCCTTCTTTCATTTTCGTGCTGCCGTTGAAGCTTTCGTTCCTCCCATTCCCGCTGGTTTCGCTCACGCTCTCGTTGCCTTTCCTCCCACTCTCGTTGTTTTCGCTCACGTTCTACTTTTCGGGCCTCCCATTCCCTTTGCTTTCGCTCTCTTTCGGCTTTTCGGGCCTCCCATTCTCTTTGCTTTCGCTCATGCTCAGCTTTTTTTGCTTCCCATTCTTTTTGTTTTCGCTCCCGCTCGACCTTCTTTGCCTCCCACTCTTTTTGTTTTTTTTCCCGCTCGGCCTTGCGTAATTCCCATTCTCTTTGCTTTTTTTCGTTTTCAACTTTTTTTTCCTGCCACTCCTTCTGTCGTCTTTCGCTGTCCTTTTTCTTTTCGTGCACTCTTTCCATGGCCTTCCGTGCCCATCCATCCAAAGCTGCTAAAATTGAGGCCTTGTCCTCACGTCCCATTGGGTAAGCGAACGCTTTGTTGCGGGTATGTTTAATCTGCCTGAGCGCTTCATAGGGGTCGCCGTAAACAGCAAGGTCCGAAATGGGGTATAAATCTTGTTTTACGTAGTCATAATTTTGTGAAAATATCTCTTTTCTCCTCGAATCAATCCGATGTTTTGCTTCATTCCATAGTTGCCAGCAGTATTCTAAGTCTTCCTTGGTCATTTTGCCATCGCTCATAGTAACGAGCGCAGTTGCGGTGTTAAATCCATCGTTCCATCCTGGCCGCATGCGCTCGGTAGCGAGCCTAAGAAGCTCGCCAGCTTTTTTTAACGATTCCATACTATTGTCTGACGCGTAGCTATTGGCATCCTGAATTGTTGCGACCACAACTTCTTTTTTCTTTCTGGAATTATTGAGCCTGCTTTCTCTTTGCTTATCATCCATTGGTTAAGGTTTATAAGGTGTAAACGATACTATTGGCTTTTTGTCACTAGGGTATGGCAATGCTGTCAGGTGTTTAGACAAAACAACCGGTATACATACCCTATCTATTGAGTTGTAAAAGAGCCTTTTAGTGTTTCGAATATATTAAATTCCTAATGCAATACGTTGGCTGGGATAAAAATTTATAAATCCTGTCTGTCGCAAGTATGTCTCGTAGAGAAAGAGCGGCGCGTACTCTTACTCCCCTTAATCAACAAGGCCCCAAATCTTCCGATTCAGGGCCTTGCTTATTGTAATGTATTTTCCGGTTGGGTTATTCGCTCAGCGTCCATTCCGGTCGCTCGAAGTGGCAGGTGTAACCGTAAGGGTTCTTTTGCAGGTAGTCCTGGTGTTCGGCTTCGGCGTTCCAGAAATCACCAGCGGGCACTACTTCGGTAACAATTTTGCCGGGCCATATGCCGGAGGCATCCATTTCGGCGATCAGTTGGATGGCGGTGTCGCGCTGGGTATCGTCCAGGTAAAAAATGGCCGAGCGGTAAGAGGCACCGATATCGTTCCCCTGCCTGTTGCGGGTGGTGGGGTTATGTATCTGGAAGAAATATTCGAGCAGTTTGCGGTATGATATCACGGCCGGGTCGAATATCACTTCTATGCCTTCGGCATGCGTGCCGTGGTTGCGGTAAGTAGCGTTGGGCACGTCGCCGCCGGTATAACCTACAACGGTTTTAATAACGCCCGGCTGTTGCCTGATGAGTTCTTCTACGCCCCAAAAGCAGCCGCCCGCCAGTATGGCTTTTTCAGTATTCATTTTCGTTTTTATGATTAAAATCCAATAACAAACGAATTGTTTGTTGTTCGAAGTTAAAGATTATTTTGCTGTGGAGGAATGCGTTGCGGTCATAGGCGGGTAATAAGTTTAAAGGCGTTTGCTCGTGCTTTTTTTAAGCCTCGTTTTAGAGGGCGGTATCAAAAACCCATGTTGCCCAATAGACGGGAGTGAAATTAGATGCAAGGGTTTCTGCGCAAATATAGCGCACCGCAGCAACAACGGCGGTGACACGATTTTGACACCACTCCATAATTTGCAAATGTTTGATTAAGAGAATATTAATAGTGTTCACGGTGTTCACGCGGCGCAACGTGAACACTTTATGAACGCTTTTGAGCCTCTCTCTTTGCGAAGGGTTGGGGCGGGGCTTAATTAGCAGGCCAGTCCTTAAGTAAACCGCGTTGCCTGGCGCGCGCTCCCATATCCGATAAATTGCCTACATTTACCTCCGTGCGCCCTTGCACTATTACCTATGCGCCTGCTTTTTTCTACCATATTTTTTGCTTGTTGCTTGTTTTTTGCCGTAACGGCCGCTGCGCAGGTTTGCAATGGCAGCCTTGGCGCACCGGTAATCAACGAGACTTTCGGCCATGGTACTACCTTCAATCCCGGCCCACCGCTTGCGGCAGGGATTACCAACCTGCGCTATTTTAACGATAACTGCGGCGGCGATGGCGGCGAGGGTGTGTACACCCTGCAAACATCCATGGGTTCATCATGCAAAGGGGGTAGCTGGCAGTCTATCTCACATGACCATACCGGCGACCAGAACGGTTATATGATGATCATAAACGCCGGCGAACAGCCCGACGTTTTTTTTAACGAAAAGGTAGCCGGCAACGCGCTTTGCCCAAACACCACTTACTTTTTTGGTGCCTGGATCATGAACGTGCTGCGCGATTTGCCGCAAACGCAAGGCTATAGGCAGCCCGATATCACCTTCCGCATAGAAACCACGGACGGGCGCGAACTTAAAACCTACAATACCGGTATTATACCGCCCGAAAGCGGTCCCGGCAAATGGGTACAATACGGTACGCTTTTTACCACCCCTGCCGATGGAAGCGATTTTGTGGTGAAGATGATCAACAACGCACCGGGCGGTGCGGGAAACGATTTCGCGCTGGACGATATCACCTTTAGTCCATGCGGTCCGCTTATCCAAACCGGTTTCGGTACCATTGGCGATAATATCGCCCGCAGCAGCTGCAAAGGCGAGAACCTGCTATACACCCTGGTTGCCGATCAGCAAGGCTACGATAGCCCCACCTACCAATGGCAGCAAAACCTTAACGATGGCAGCGGATGGAAAGACATCCCCGGGCAAATCAATAAAAGTACCACCGTCACCATCCCCAATTCGGCACCGGGCAAGTACCAGTATCGCATAGGCATCCTTAACGCCAGCCAAATAGGTTCAGAGGCCTGCCGCATCTATTCGGACCCGCTCACAATAGATGTTTATGCTCCGCCCACCGTAACGCTGGCCAGCAGTATAAGCGGCTGCAGGGGCTTTCAGCTGCAACTGGGTGCAACAGGCGGCGATACTTACGAATGGACGGGGCCAAACGGCTTTACATCTATCAGTAGCAGCCCCACTGTAAGTTACAATGCCAGCCCGGCAAACAACGGCATTTACCGCGTAAGGGTAACGCGCAACGGCTGCGACAGCTACGCCGAAACCACCGTTACCGTGTATGATAAAGCCACTGTGCAGCCCATGGCCGATAAGCTTACCTGCGCCGGCACGCCGGTGCAGCTTACCGCGCAAACTGCCAATGCAACCACCTTTAAGTGGAGCCCCTCCGCCGGGCTCGATCACGACGATATAGCAAGCCCCATGGCCAACCCATCGGCGACAACGATTTACCAGTTGGAGGTGAGCAACGGCGGCGGCTGCCTTTCTACAGAAGCGGTTACCGTGAGGGTGTTGGCGACGCCTGTTGCTGATGCCGGACCTAAAATAAGGATGACCGAGGGGCAAACCGCCCGACTAAACGGTACAGCTAAAGGCGACAGCATTGTGAGCGTGTTTTGGACTCCGTCGGTGTTTTTAGATAATCCGGCTTCGCTTACGCCAACCACCAGCGCTACCGATGATATTACCTATACGCTGCATGTACTGAGCGGTACCTGCGGAGAAAGCACCAGCGATGTGGCTGTGCGGGTTTATAAACTGGTAACCGCGCCTAACACCTTCTCGCCCAATAACGACGGCGTAAACGATTTATGGCACATCAAGAACCTCAGTAGCTATCCCAAAGTGCAGGTAAGCATCTTCACCAAGGGAGGGCAACGGGTGTTCCAAAGCAACGGTTATGCAAAGCCCTGGGATGGAACCAGCAATGGCAAGCAGCTGCCAAATGGCACTTACTATTACGTAATAAACTTAAAGGAAGATAACCTGCAGCCTATATCAGGCTGGGTGGTGGTATTGAGGTAGCCTGAACCGGGATTTTTCGCAGTCGATTGTTTTCCACGGTGCTCAGGATGGCTTCGCCGTTAAGCGGATTAACGGGATCTTAAAAACGATTACCTGTTTACAAAACAGTTTGCTTTAGCACGCATGGCGTAATCCCGTTACCCCGGCAATACAAACAAAAAAGCCGCCCCTGTATACAGGAACGGCTCGCTTGGGGTTAAATGCCCGTAATATCTTATCTGGCCTTGTAAGGTTTTGCCTTTTTAACCGGCAGGTGTGGTTTACCTTCGGGGTGTATCTCAGGTGCGCCTACCATGGTCATGGCGCAACGGAAACCAACTTCGGCGCTGCTTTCGTCCTCGTCCATAAAACGGCGGGTGGCGGGGTTCATCCAAAAAGCCAGATCGTTCCAGGATCCGCCTTTAAATATCTTCGAATGGTCGTTAACCAAAGTGGTTGTACCGTACAAAGCAACATTCACCGAGTCGGCCGCACCACGGAAATCGGGATTATAAGCTTTGCCGCTGTATTTGATGGTGTTCGGCGTGGTCAATGGCACGGTAGCTCCTGTTCCGGGGGCGGGGGTACCACCTGCAACTCCACCGCCGTTAAGGCCCTGCTGCTGCGCTATCATTTCGCTGTATTTTTGTTTTTTATTGGATTTTGCAGGATCCTTTATAGGGCGGCCATACTTATCTTTTGCATAAAGGCCCTTAACCGGATCGGCAAGGCGTTTGTTAGTAAACTCGTTACCGCGGAAGGGGTTGAAGTCTTCCACCTCGTCAAACGATGTTTGGCGGTAAGTATCGGCCACCCATTCGTTTACGTTGCCGGCCATATTGTACAAACCAAAATCGTTAGGCTCGTATGAACGTACAGGTGCGGTAATATCGGCCTTATCGTTCAAACCGCCACCAACACCCGCGTTATCGCCGGCACCGCGTTTAAAGTTGGCCAGTATCAAACCACGTGTTTTACGGCTCGGAGAGCGTACGCCCAGGCCGTTCCATGGGTAAATCTTGCCATCGTTGATGTTTTCGAATTCGGTATTGCCTGCAAGCGATAATGCTGCATACTCCCACTCGGCTTCAGATGGCAGGCGGTAGCCTTGTTTCAAAACGCCATCCTCAATGCGTACGGGCCTGCGCGGGCCACCTTTGCCGTTACCGGCGGCAGCGTTGGGGTTTTGGTCTTTAGGCATATTCTTGCCGTCTATGCCGGCGCCGCGTATCTGGCCGTTCAGGTAAATATCGGTATTGAAAGGATCTTTTAAGCCCGGGCCACCGGTAGTGGCGCCTTTTTTGCCTGCAGCTTGTTTCCAGCTGGTCATGTACTGGTTCTCGCGCAGTATGTTCTCGTTGGTACGGTCGGTACGCCAAACACAATAATCCTGTGCCTGATCCCAGCTAACACCTACTACAGGGTAATCCTGAAAGGCAGGGTGGCGCAGGTAATTTTCTACGTAAGGCTCGTTGTATGATAATGGTTTGCGCCAAACCAGGGTATCCGGCAGGGCGTTGTAGTATAATTCGCCATCGTTGGGGAAGGTAATGTTTATCCAATGCAGGTAATCAAGCCAATCCTGGTTGCTCACCTCGGTCTCGTCCATATAAAACGATGGCACAGTAACCCTGCGGCGTATGTTGTTGTAATCATAGGTAACGTCCTGATCGGCACTGCCGCCCAAAACAAAAGTACCGCCTTCTATGGGCACCAGGCCCGGACCCGGGGTAGGATGTGTTTGCTTAAAACGCAGGTAACCGCCGTTGCTGCGGTCGTTATAGGTCATTCCCGTTTTCTGAGATTGTGGTTTATTACCGCAGCTGCTTAGCAATGTGCCTAAACCCAACAACACTAAAGCAGTACTAGTAAAAAGTGCTTTCATACTTTGCAAAATATCTATTTGGAGGTAAATCTAATAAAAATCAATAATAAAACAGCGCAATAAGCTGCAATTTTTAAAAATTGCAGCCTAACTACTAATCATTTAAACGGATTATTTATTACATGAGTTACAATAATTTAGTACAATAGTGGTTTAAACCCAAAACTTAACGAAAGCTTAGTTTTATTATTTTAAATATAAGAACTAAATTGCACCGATGAAGTATCTGTACACTAAGAGATTTGCTATATACGTATCATTGATGCTTCCGGCGGTGGCTTCGGCACAAACAGGTACTGATGGCAGCATCAACAGGTCAACAGCCGTGCCCTTCCTTAATATTGCTCCGGATTCGCGCTCGGGGGCTATGGGCGAAGCTGGCGTGGCCCTTTCGCCCGATGTGAATGCCAATTACTGGAACCCCGCCAAGCTGGCCTTTATGGAAACCGGCAACGATATCGCCTTATCGTACAGCCCATGGCTGCGCCATTTAGTGCCCGATATCAACCTGGCTTATTTAAGCTTTGCCCACAAAATTGATGACCGCAACACCTTCGGCGCATCATTAAGGTATTTTAACCTTGGCAGTATAGAGAATATTGATAACGATCAAAATAACCTTGGTACTTATAAACCCAGTGAATTTTCCCTCGATGCATCCTTTGCGCGCAAGTTCGGCAACAATTTTTCGCTGGGCTTAACTATGCGGTACATCAATTCCAACTTTGACAATGCCGCGTTCGTATCTGGCGGCAGCTCGGTGCAAAACAAGGCGGGCAATGCCATATCTGCAGGGGTGTCCTTATACTATAAAAAAGACTATGGCGATAGCTCTACCTTCGCCTTCGGTGCAAATATATCCAACATAGGCTCAAAAATTGCTTACAGCGATGCCGGTGCCAAATACTTTCTGCCAGCCAATTTAAAACTTGGCGTTGCCAATACCTGGCGGCTGGATGGTGCGAGCACAATTACAGCCACGCTTGATTTTAATAAGCTTTTGATACCTACACCGCCTTTGCGCGATGGCGACGGCAATATCATCTCGGGTAAAAACGACGATGTTTCGGTACCTGCGGGGATATTTCAATCCTTTGGCGATGCGCCCGGCGGCTTTAGCGAAGAATTGAAAGAAATCTCCCTTTCGCCCGGGTTGGAATATTGGTATAACAACCTGATTGCTTTGCGCGCCGGCTATTTTTATGGCAATCCAGGCAAGGGCACCCAGCGCTATGCCACCTTTGGCGTAGGGCTTAAGTACCAGGTATTTACTTTCGATTTTGCTTACCTGGCAGCAAGCCAGCAAAGCAGTCCACTGGCCAATACCCTCCGTTTCACCTTATCGGCCAGCTTTGGCGGTACCGGCTCTTTTAAATAATAATGGCTAAAATAAAAGTAGGTTTTGGTTTTGATGTGCACCAACTAAAAGCACAGCACCCCTTTATTTTGGGCGGTGTAAATTTGGAGCATACCAGCGGCGCATATGGCCACTCGGATGCGGATGTACTGCTGCACGCCATTTGCGATGCCCTTTTAGGTGCCGCCAACCTGCGCGATATAGGTTTTCATTTCTCTAATAAAGACGACCGCTGGAAAGGCATCAGCAGCCTGATACTATTGCAGCACGTAGTAGCTTTATTAGCCGAAAAGAACTGGCAAATAGGCAACATAGATGCCATGGTATGCCTGGAAGCACCCAAAATAAACCCGCATATCCCCACCATGCAGGCCAATATTGCAAAAGCGGCTGGCATAGATATCGATGACATATCCATTAAAGCAACCACCAACGAAACCCTTGGCTTTATAGGCCGCGAGGAAGGGGTTGTTGCCTATGCGGTATGCCTGATAGAGCGCGTTTAGGTGTGCAGATTAGGCTGGAATTTCCTGGAAATTTATAGCTGAAACTGGTACGATTTATTGGAAAAAGCTGGATTTTTTTTTGCTGCCTGCAGCACCGTTTTTAGCTAAAAACAGCGATTCTATGCAAATTCCGCACTTTTGTATTTGCAAAAAAAAACGACAAAAAAGCGCAAAAAACACAGAAAAACACAGATTTTTAAAGGTATTCTGGCAAATTAAAGCCTGCAGCAGCGGCAATAAAACGGCAAATAAGTTCGTCCCGAACCGGCCCGATTTACGGGATTTGTACAGCAATTTCTATAAAATAAAATTGGACAAACACCACATCATCTGCACATCTGAAATTTGCATATCTGCACGTCAAATCTTGCTTCCCTGCACCACCCCGCGGCTTAGTATCTTTTGGTCGATGTAGTATTGTATCTCCGATTTTTTGAGGCCCCAGTTGGGTGCTATGAGGAGTTCTCGGTCGCTCAGGCCAAAGAGGCGCTGGATGATGATATCCGGCCGTACCAGTGGCAGAAGCTCACATAAAAATTCAGCATATTCATCCAGCCCGAAAAGCTTGAATGGCTCGCGCTTGTACTTTACGCCCATTACGCTCCCCTCCACAATATGTAGGTGATGGAACTTCACGAACTTTATTTGTGCGTGGCGGTTTATCTCGTCGGCATATTTCAGCATCATTTCCTTAGTTTCCCAGGGGAACCCGAAGATGGTATGTACGCAAACATCCAGTTTGGTATTCTCGGTAAGCTTAAGGGCCTTTAGCAATTCATCGTGGCTGCAGCCGCGATTTATCTGGTTAAGGGTTTCGTCGTAAATGCTTTCCATGCCCATTTCCAGGTCTACGTCGAAACGATCGGTGTAGCTTTCCAGTAAGGCAATCTTTTCAGCATCGATACAGTCGGGCCGGGTGCCTACACTCAGGCCTACAATGTCTTCGGTACCGTAACTCAAAGCCTCATCGTACATCATTTTAAGGTAATGCGCGGGGGCATAAGTATTTGTGTTCGGCTGGAAATAAATGATAAATTTATCGGCTTTGTTGCCATTGCGGGCCCGCTCCATACCCTGCATCACCTGCTCGCGCACGGTTGGGGCATTGCGGCTAACCGAGGGGGTAAACGAATCTACATTGCAATATGTGCAGCCGCCGTAACCTTTGCTGCCATCGCGGTTGGGGCAGGTAAAGCCGCCATCAACAATAACCTTAAATACGCGGTGCCCCTTGTACTTCTCCTTTAGCCAGGGGCCGTAGTTGTTGTAGCCCTTTTCCCAGGGAGATTCCGTTTGTGGTATTTGCTGTATTGCCGGTTGCATTGCCGCAAAGGTAACAATTTATGCCGATACGCCATTTTGCCCGCTTGCCTGCCATGCTTTTTTGCACAGATATTTGCTTGGTTTGCTTATAAATACTTATATTGTGCTTGGAAACCAACCTTATCATCCATGAAGAAAATATTACTTTTCGCCTTACTCTGCACATTTTTATCCGCTTGTAAAAAAAGCGCCGCGCCTGAGCCCGATACCGGCCCCGCATCCATCATAGGCAATTGGGTAATGATTAACCATCAGGCCAGCGTTTACGATAACTCGAATAAATTCCTCGGCCTGGAGAGCCTTTACCTGGAAAAACTAACCTTCACTGCCGATGGCAAAATGCAGGAGACTACCATAACGGGCAGCACATATACATCTACCTATGTCACCAAGGCTGTGGGAGGCAAAAACTACCTGGTGCTCACCTCTAAGGACCCTGATACGGGCTACACTTATACCGACCAATACGAGATAACCGAACTTAGCGCTAACCGGCTGGACTTTACCACCGGCGAATTGTACAGCAGCGAGCCCTTCCCCTACAGGGATGGCATACTGGCCAAAGTAAAAATACGCATCGTAGCTACCCGGTAAAACTACCTCCAAAATACGCGGGCTGGTGTGCGTATCGAAACAACAACTGTCCGATTAAATTGGCTATTTTTACCATCATGAAAATTACCGTATTGATCTCTCGCCTGTTGCTGGGCGCTTTATACCTTATATTCGGCCTTGATTATTTCCTGCATTTTATACCCTACCAGCCGCCATTGCATCCGGGTGCTGCGGGCGTTTTTAAAGCCGGCCTGGTGGCTGCAGGTTACTTTTATCCTATGCAAAAAACCATACAGGTATTGGGCGGACTTTCGCTTTTGATTAATCGCTACGCGCCGCTTTCGGCGGTGGTGCTGTTCCCCATCAGTTTGAATGTATTATTGTTCCATACACTGTTAGCTCCCGAGGGCTGGCTGATGGGCGTTTTTTTGATAGCACCGAACCTGCTTTTGGGCTGGGGGTATTGGAAATATTATAAAAGCATGTTCATACAAAGGGCAGCAGCCTAGTGGCCACTGCCTTTTTGCGTTTTGTTGCTTTTGCACCTGCTATTCTTTGTCGGTCAAAGTAATCGAATCATCTTCACTGGAAAAGCTTTTGCAATAGTAACGGGGCATTCATGTTGTGATATAGGTATTTAGGATGTAGAGTTGAATTTATCGGGCTGCGCTGCGGCGTAACAGGTAATGCTGACCGTGTCCGTCGGTATAAACATTCACGAAAAGCCAACCTTGTGCGGCCATGTAATTAAGCGCCTCTACCATTGAGCCAAAGGTTAAGGGCCGGCCGCGCTCGTCAGCAATTTTATTATCTATACTAACGCCGGGCTTGCCGTAGTCGGCCTCCAGTTCGATGCGGCTGCTGAACACCTTGCCAACAGGTATTACGGCGCAATATGTTTCAACGTTTTTAACGGTATCGGTGCGTACGGTATCGGTTTGTGCAATGGCAAAGAAAGGCAGCAAGGCCATTGCCGGTAAAAGTAACAGGTTTTTCATAGGCGCAACAGTAGTTGTTTTGTTGTTAGAGGGATTGCTATGGTCGAGGTTTAACGACTACCGAAAATAAATTGGGCTTGCAATACCATGCTTTTTATTATGCAAGCATAGTTTTTTCATCTGCGAAATTTGGCTAATTTTACCTTCGAACCAATTTGCCCTGCATGGAAAGCATCGCGCCATATAAGTCTCAGCATAAGATCCGTTTTGTAACCGCCGCCTCGCTTTTTGATGGGCACGATGCTACCATCAATATTATGCGCCGAATTTTGCAAAGCACTGGTGCCGAGGTGATACACCTGGGCCATAACCGCAGCGTGGATGAAGTGGTAAACTGCGCCATACAGGAAGATGTGCAGGGCATTGCCTTAACCAGCTACCAGGGCGGCCACGTAGAGTACTTTAAATACATGCGCGATTTGTTGAACGAGCGCGGTGCAAAGCATATCAAAATATTCGGTGGTGGTGGCGGCGTGTTTTTGCCACACGAGATTGCCGAGTTGCACGCCTATGGCATCAGCCGCATTTACTCGCCCGATGATGGCCGAACCATGGGCCTGCAGGGCATGATAAACGATATAATGCAGGCTTGTGATTTTGCCAGCCCCACCCAAACCCTCCCCGGGAGGGAGGGCTTAAAAGATGTTATGGCTATAGCCAGGCATATAACAGCCGCAGAGAATGGCCAACAACAATCTTTGTCAGTGCAAAAAGTCTCCCCTTCCGGGGGAGATTTAGAGGGGGCTAAAACCCCCGTCCTCGGCATCACGGGTACCGGCGGTTCGGGTAAATCATCATTAGTGGATGAATTTGTGCGCCGTTTTTTAAGGGAGACGGATAAGAAGCTGGCGATTATCTCGGTAGATCCTTCTAAACGTAAAACGGGCGGTGCTTTGCTTGGCGACAGGATAAGGATGAACGCCATCAACAGCCCGCGTATTTATATGCGTTCGCTGGCCACGCGGCAGGCCAACCTTGCCTTAAGCAAGCACGTACAGGAGGCGATAGACATTTGTAAGGCGGCAGGGTATGATATGGTTATCGTGGAGACCAGCGGCATTGGCCAGTCGGATACCATGATTACCGATTACTGCGACCTCTCTCTTTACGTAATGACCCCCGAATTCGGCGCGGCAACCCAACTGGAAAAGATAGACATGCTGGATTTTGCCGACCTGGTAGCCCTAAACAAGTTCGATAAACGAGGCGCGCTAGATGCTATACGCGACGTGCGCAAGCAATACAAACGAAACCATATGTTGTTTAATGCCAAGGACGAAGACCTGCCCGTGTACGGCACCATGGCATCGCAGTTTAATGATCCCGGGATGAACACGCTGTTTGCCGCCATTATGAAAACGGTAAAAGATAAAACAAGTGTTGATTTGCTGGACGGAAAGGCCTTAAAGGTAAAAGGCGACGAATCGGAGAAGATCTACATCATCCCACCCGACAGAATACGCTATCTCGCTGAAATAGCCGAAAGCAGTGCAGCTTACACCGAATGGGTGAATGAGCAATGCAAGATAGCGCAGCAGATCTTTCAAGTTAAGGGAACTATCGATTTGTTGAAGGAACACGCCCCTAATCCAACTGTAGAGACACAATATTTTGTGTCTCCCGCCAAGCAAAGCAACGATGATAAAGAGACGCAAAATATTGCGTCTCTACGGGACATTTACGCCCACCTCGAAAGCCACCTGCACCCTGATTGCAAACGCCATTTAAAGGAATGGCCCGAAACCCTTGCCAAATACAAGGCCGAAAACTTTATTTATAAAGTACGCGATAAGGAGATAAAACAGCCTTTATATTATACCTCACTTTCGCAATTAAGCATTCCCAAGATATCCCTGCCCAAATACGAGGCATGGGGCGATATTTTGCGTTGGCTGCTTACCGAGAATGTTCCCGGCGAGTTCCCCTACGCTGCAGGCGTGTTCCCCTTGAAGCGCGAGGGCGAAGATCCTACCCGCATGTTCGCCGGTGAGGGCGGCCCCGAGCGGACCAATAAACGTTTCCATTACGTATCGCTTGGGCAACCGGCGCACCGGCTTTCTACTGCGTTCGATTCGGTTACGCTGTATGGTGAGGACCCGCACACGCGACCCGATATCTACGGAAAAATAGGCAACTCCGGTGTAAGCATCGCCACGTTGGATGATGCCAAAAAACTTTACTCGGGTTTTGACCTGTGCCACGCCAGCACATCGGTAAGCATGACCATCAACGGCCCCGCACCTATGCTGCTTGGCTTTTTTATGAATGCTGCCATCGACCAGCAATGCGAGAAGTACATCACCGAAAACAAGCTGGAGCATTTAGTTGAGGCTAAGTATAAGGAATTGTATGATGATAAGGACGTAGTGAGGCCGCAGTACCAGGGTGGCGATTTGCCAGCGGGAAATAGCGGATTGGGTTTAATGTTATTAGGCCTTACCGGCGATCAAATCCTCCCCGCCGATGTTTACCAGAAGATACGCGCCTATGCCATTGCAACCGTGCGTGGTACCGTACAGGCGGATATTTTAAAGGAAGACCAGGCGCAGAATACCTGCATCTTCTCTACTGAGTTTGCCTTGCGGATGATGGGCGATATCCAGCAGTATTTTATTAAGGAAAAGGTTCGGAATTTTTATTCGGTATCAATCTCCGGCTATCACATTGCCGAGGCTGGGGCAAATCCCATAACACAGCTTGCCTTTACCTTGAGCAATGGCTTTACTTATGTGGAGTATTACCTTAGTCGCGGAATGCATATAGATGATTTCGCGCCCAACCTGTCGTTTTTCTTCAGCAACGGTATCGATCCGGAATATTCGGTTATAGGTCGGGTGGCGAGGCGCATCTGGGCAAAGGCGATCAAAAACAAATACAAGGGGAACGACAGGTCGCAGAAGCTGAAGTACCATATCCAAACCAGTGGGCGTTCGCTGCATGCGCAGGAGATAGATTTTAACGATATCCGTACCACGTTGCAGGCCTTGTATGCTATTTATGATAACTGCAATTCCCTGCATACCAATGCCTATGATGAGGCCATCACCACGCCAACGGAAGAATCTGTCCGTCGGGCAATGGCCATCCAACTTATCATCAACCGCGAACTGGGCCTCGCCAAAAACGAGAATCCGATACAGGGTGCCTTCATCATCGAAGAACTAACCGACCTGGTAGAGCAAGCCGTACTCACCGAGTTTAAAGCCATTAACGACCGTGGTGGCGTGCTCGGTGCCATGGAAACCATGTACCAGCGCAGCAAGATACAGGAAGAATCGCTTTATTACGAAACCCTGAAGCATACCGGCGAATACCCCATCATCGGCGTAAACACCTTCCTTAATAGAAAAGGCTCGCCGACGCTGATCCCATCCGAAGTGATCCGCGCTACCGAAGAAGAAAAACAATACCAGATAGAAGCCATGCACCTCTTCCAAAAACGGAACGAGGACAAAGCCCCAACATTATTAAAAGAATTACAGCAGCGCGCCATAGCCGGCGATAACATCTTCGAAAGCCTGATGGAAGCCTGTAAGTATTGCAGCCTTGGGCAAATAAGCCATGCGCTTTACGAGGTTGGCGGGCAGTATAGGAGGAATATGTAATTCAGTTGGCAGTTGCCAGTGAGCAGTAGAAAACGTGCAGGTTACAGTAGGCTGTTTGCATGGAAAAAACTGCCAACTGAAAACCGCCAACCGATTTACGGTTGCTGTTCCTCGGCGGTACCTTCGTCTATCAATAATTTGAACCGCTTAAACATATTTCCTTCTACGCTGATGGATTTGAGGGTGCCACCGAGCCGCCATATTTTACCGGCATTGGTGTTTAAATCGGCTTCCGTCCATTTGTTTTTTAATACAATATATTCAAAAGCAAATATGGATGTTGCCTTCCTGTTGGTGGCGGTAACAAACAAGGTATCAGCACCACCAGATGCACGGGTAATGCTATTAAAAGCCCGCTTTACAGATACAGGGTGGCCGGGAAGGAGGATTGGTTTGCCCACAAATCCAATTACCTGTTTCAGTGCTTCCTCCTTAGTGACCTTGCCCAGGTCCATTAATCCAGATTCTGAAAGGATGTACATGTACCGAAGCACAGCCGCCTGATTGCCATTTGCTTCTGTTGCCGGAATACTGTTTAAAAGGGATAATGACAATTGATTTGCCGGTACCCAGTCTTCCGTCTCGAGGCTGCTAATCAGGTTGCTCCATTTTTGGTCATCGTTGGCAGATTGCGCCCGGGCCACAGAAAATGAAAGGAAAAGTAAGGTCGTAAAAAGAAGTCTTTTCATTATTTAAGTATTATTTGGTTTTCGCAAAATCCAAATCCTGAAAATCGTAACTGAAATCCGTTGCCGGGCTTATCGGCTTCATTTTCAGGCCGGTGGGCTTGCCGTTTTCATCGGTGGTAAACATAGCAAAGGCATCGGCATCCATGCTGCGCTTGTTCCATTTAATAACGAAGGTGCTGCCCTTATAAAAGAACATCTGCCCTATTAACCGCGGCGAGCGTTTTGCTGCGAACCATAACTGCCCGTCTTTTTGGGTGATGGTAACGTCGCCCAACCAATTGTCGTGATAGGTGCCTGCGTAAACGCCGGCATCTATGGGTGTTTTCTTTTGTTCTTCTATCTGCTTCCAAACACCGGCTACCACATTACTTGCACCTTGCTGCCCGGCTTTTTCTGCATCGTCGTATAGTTTCACCCAGTCCTTGCCGGTGTCGCCAATATAGCTGTCGATAATCTCGTTGGTAACGGAACTGAATGCCCCGCCCGATTGCTGGTTGGTGAGCACGATAATACCCAGCTTCAACTCGGGGAACAAGGTTACATGCGTAACCATGCCATCCAAACCGCCGGTATGGCTGGCTTTTAAATAGCCCTTGGCATCATTCAGGAACCAGCCAAGGCCGTACCCGCCAAAATGCGTGTTATAGGCGCCGGGGCCGGTTGGTAGCGGTGTTTGTATCGTCCACATCTGGCGGTGTACCGCGCTGCTGAACAGGCGTTTGCTCAGGTCATCGCCGTATTTGCCGTCGTTCATTTGCATAATGGCCCATTTGGCCAGGTCGTTTACACTGCTGTAAATACCGCCCGCAGCGTCTGTTGCCTCAAAAATATAGCGCGGGATAACCACCACTTTGCCGTCTACCGCGGCATGGGCATCAATGTAGTTCTTCGTATTTTTTATGTGGCTAAAGGTTGCGAAACTGCCAGTCATCTGCAGAGGTTTCATGATGCGGGTTTCGATAAAATCTTCCCAGCTCATGCCGCTTACGCGGGCAATCACCTCGCCGGCAACAATGTATAATTGGTTATCATAATCGAACTTGCTGCGGAAACTGCTCACCGGTTTCAGGTAACGTAGGTTATGGATGATGTCTTTCACCGTAAAATCCGTGGAATCGGGGAATATCATCAAGTCGCCCGCGCCAAGCCCTAAGCCGCTGCGGTGGGTAAGCAAGTCGCGGATGGTGAACTCGGCCGTAACGTATGGGTCGAACATCTTGAATTCGGGGATGTAATCGGTTACCTTATCGTCCAGTTTCAGTTTGCCTTCATCTACCAGCATACCAGTGGCGGCTGTAGTAAAAGCCTTGCTGTTTGATGCAATGCCGAACAGCGTATTGGCATCTACCTTTTTCTGGGTACGCAGCGAAGTCACCCCATAACCATTGGAATAAATAAGTTTTCCATCCTTCACCACGGCCACGGCAATACCCGGCACGTCGAAAGTTTTTAGGGCGAGGTTTGCCAAGCTGTCTATTTTTGCCGGGGTCATCTGGGCATTTGCAGTGCCGAAGATTAATGCGCAAACAGCGAGCGTAAGTATAGGGCGAAGGTTCATGGTAATGTTTGTGTTGAATAGCTAAATATAGGGAAAAGAGTGGAACGAAATGCCGTTCGTTTTTATTCTATAACAATTACTTGCTCCCTACTCAATTCTATATAGAATTCAAATTTATCAGACAGGGTCGCTATAGATGGAAAATGCTTTTCAAATAACAGGATCAAATCATTGTTCGAAATATTCCCCAAGACAATTCTAATGAGTTTTTTTGGAGTTTTATTGACGAGGTGGGAACTCATAAAATCGCTATCCTTAGTTACTACAACTAAATTGTTATCATCTGCATAACGGCTAATGGCGGCATCAGGCGTGTGCCACTTTTGTAGTATTTGATTTACGTGGATGGATTTGCAATCCGGTTGTTTATCCAGAAATTTAGACAAACTAATAGGTAAGTGAACGTCGACCAGGAAATTCATTAATTCATTTCTGCCAACGATTTGCCTGATAGGGTAATTTTTGCATAGGCTAAGGCAGCAAGGATATCTTCGCGCTCTAACTCCTCGTGGTCGCTTAATATTTCATCAAACGACATGCCCGAAGCAATCATATCAATAATAACTTCTACCGGCCAACGCATGTGGCGGATACATGCTTTACCGTGGCATATGTCGGCATCAATTGTAATTCTCTCCAGGTTATTATGCATAAAGTAAATTTACAAATAAATAATCTGCAAATAAAACGTGGTGCGAACTAAAAAACACTACACAAGATTAACGAGGTACACATCCTTCTAAACAGCAAAGCCGATGCCCCTAAGCACCGGGTTTGCTATAATTTACTCCATTATCATTGCTGCTTTATAAACGCCCCTATCCAGTGTTATACCCATTTGTTTGGTAAACTCGGCCGTGTTAAAGCCAATGCGCTTGTATTCGGCTTGTACGGCTTCTTTGGCACGGGCAAGGGCTTCCTGGCTTTCCCAAACGGCAATGGTGGTTAAGAGGGTATTCCCGGCCATATCGGCGCCTTCATAAACCTCATCGCGCACAAAGCCCGGCAAATTGCGGATAAACTTCCGGTTGTAATCCGTGCGTTTCATAAATTCCTCTTTTGCTGCCGCGGGGATAACAAATTTATCAATAAACACTACCTGGGCATTGTTGGCGGCCATGCGGTTCACATCTGCCGGCAGCACCTGTATGCCCTGCAAAAAGCCAAGCCTGTCGGTTTGTAAGTGGGCGGCAATCACTTTCCCGTCTTTTAACTGGTAAATAGCCAGTCCGTCGTTATGGGTAACCTGGTTGGTAGGCATAAACTTTTGGTACTGGTTTTTAAAGGTACCCGTCCACCGCCAGCGTATGCTCACTTTATCGCCTTCGGCAATAAGGTCTTCGATGTGCCAGTTGATATCGGGGAATGATTTGATGAGCGGGGCCACAAAGCCCTCAAAGGCATGCGGCCCTTTTTCTTCCTTAAAGCCTACATATTCCGGCGCAATTAAATCGGGTAGCAGCGCCATGCTGCGTTTATTCAGCGCCTGTTCGTACAGGCTGCGTATAACCTGTTTGTTTTGGGTAGTTACCATGATAGTTGTTTTGGTGGGTAGATGATTTGATTTTTTAGGTTGTGCGTTTGATGCTCCGGTGGCAAGTAGGGCCAGGGGTAACAGCATTAGCTTAATTGTTTTTGCGTTCATGTTGCAGATAATTTGTTAGCACAAAAATCCCAACAAGCGCAGTTCAATCCTTGTAAAAAATCATTGATTTACCAAAACAGCGGGTTGCGGAAGAAATCGGTAGGGGTTTGGCCGGTAAACAGCTTAAAATCTTTGTTAAAATGTGGCTGGTCGAAATACCCGGCGTTAAAGGCCAGTTCGTTCAGGTCGGTGCAATGTTTGCCCATGGCCAACAATTGCCTCATGCGTATAATTGCCGAAAATTGTTTGGGCGATGCGCCCGTTGCCCTGCGGAAGCGTTTTTCAAGTGCATCCTGGCTGATGCAAAGTGTGTCGGCGAGTTCTTTAATACGGATGTACCCTTTAGTTGCCCGTATTTTTTGCAAGGCAGTGGCCACTAGTTTATCGGCGGTGTAGTTTATGGGTCGCGCTAACAGAAAAGATTCGATGACGGCGATGCGTTGGATGTTGTTATTTGCTTCGGCAAGCTGCTCCTCTACCAGAACACTCTTTTGCCGGCCAATAATATCCTCCATCGGCACGCTGTTATTAAACAGTTCGTGTACCGGTGGCTTACAAAAAGCCGCCGCGCCTGCCTCTTTAAATATCACCAGTAAATTGCCCGATTGTGGCCCATATTGCATTACCCGGGCAGAGCGGCGCAGCCCCGATATCACCGAAAGCGGCAGCTCTGTTTCCATGCCTTCGGCGGTATAATTTACCTTGCCGCAAAACCTGAAGGCCATCACAAGCGCGGTATCGGGCAATACGCGGTTAATGTCGCCCTCATCGCTTTGGATAACCGCGTACTGTTGCACAAAGGGCGCTAAGGCGGCAGATGGCGGGTAAAACTCGGCTTTCATTTAATTAGTTGACAGGCAATAATTAAAGTTAGCAAAACGGCCGCAGCCTGCTAAACAGCGTTGCATTTATTACATTCCTGTGTAAAACGGGCAGAGATACTACGCCCAATCGTTTTCCACATCCACCCAAAAATTGCCGATAAGCTTATCTTTGCTGCTATGCAATCCCTCCTAGAAGACCAAACATTCACCAAACTACCCGCCGCCCAGCTAAAATCCGCTCAAGTTTATGAGCATTGCAAATTCATCAGTTGCGATTTTAGCAATGCATACCTGGATGGGCTTGTTTTTATGGATTGCAGCTTCGAAGATTGCAACCTGCTACTGGCGAGCGTGGGCAACACCGGTTTTCAAAACGTGCTGTTTAAACGCTGCAAGCTAAGCGGCGTAAACTTTGGTAAGGCACGCGATTTTTTGTTCGAGGCGAATTTTGAGGGCAGCATTTTGGATAACGCCATCTTTTACCAAAAGAAAAATAAAAAGTCAAAGTTTACCGATTGCTCCATGATAGAAACAGACCTCACCGAGGCGGACTTTGCGGAAGCAAAATTCATCAATTGCAACCTGCACCGCGCTTTCTTCAGCCGCACCATATTAAAAGGGGCCGACTTCCGTTCTTCCTACAACTTCAACATCGACCCGGATGATAACGTGGTAAAAAAAGCACATTTCTCGCTCAACGGATTGCCGGGATTGTTGGGGAAATATGATATTAAGATAGAGGGGTAACGGTTACCAAAATTTCGCCAACGTCATTATAAGCGAAGCGCGGCAACCATCGGCAAGCATAGTCGCTCTGCATATCCGACCTGCATACCGAGGTTTGCTTCGTGCAAGGACGCGGTGGAGAAAGCAACCCTTCGCCACAAATCCCCGTACTCCTTAAACTCACCCCATCCGCATTTGCGTAAGTAATCGCCGGGAAGGGATTGAGTTCCACCGAAACAATTTAAGCTTTTACGCTATTAGTACATCAATATAACATGCCCTCAATTATATGCCATCTATCGCTTCAGTATCAGGCGTAAGCCTTCCCTATAAAGTAAAGCAGCAGGATGTAAAGGCCCAGGCCCGCGCCCTGTTTGTGGAGCACTTCCCGCAGGTAGACCGGCTGATGCCCGCGTTTGATAATACCGAGATCGTCACCCGCAACTTCTGCAAGCCCATTACCTACTACGCCGAACCGAACACTTTCGAGCAGCGTAACGATGATTATATAGCAAATGCCCTGCAATACTCCATAGAAGCAATTGAGGCGGCGGTTGAAAAGGCTGGCATCAGGAAAGATGACATTACCGACCTCATCTTCGTATCCACCACAGGCCTCGCTACGCCCAGCATCGATGCGCTTATCATCAACAAAATGCGCCTCAATCCGCATATCAATCGAATTCCCGTTTGGGGCCTGGGTTGTGGGGGAGGCGTATCGGGCATGGCGAAGGCTAATACTTTGGCCAAAGCCAACCCCGATGCCATCGTGCTGCTGGTAGCCGTGGAGCTTTGCTCGCTTACCCTCATCAAAAATGATTACAGCAAAAGCAATTTCATCGGCAGCAGTTTGTTTAGCGATGGCATAGCTACAGTAATTGTAAAAGGCGATAACCATAATGCCGAAAAGAAGATCAACATAACGGCAAGCAGCAGCAAGCTCTATTACGACTCATTGGAAGTGATGGGCTGGGATTTTAAAGACACCGGTTTTAAGGTGCTCTTCTCCAAAGATATCCCTACCTTCATCCACGAAAATATCCGCGGCGATATCGATGCCTTTTTGGCCAAGCAAAACCTGGAACTGAAGGATATCAAAAACTTTGTGTTCCACCCCGGCGGTAAAAAGGTGCTGAATGCATACGCGGATGCTTTGGCCGTAGAAGGCGACTTTCTGCGCAACACCCGCCAGGTAATGAACGAAAACGGCAACATGAGCAGCGTAACCGTGCTATACGTGCTGGAGAAGTTCTTATCAGAGGGTTACGAAGATGGCTACGGCCTGATGCTGGCCATGGGCCCGGGTTTCAGCAGTGAGATGGTTTTATTAGATATGAAAAACTAAATATGTTTATCCTCTTTATCTGTTTCGTGATTTTCCAGCGCCTTTTAGAATTAGTAGTAGCCAAACGCAACGAGGCCTGGGCGCGCAGCCAGGGTGCAGAAGAGTTTGGTAAGGCGCATTACCCCTTCATCGTGGCCTTACACACGCTGTTCATCATCAGCATGATAGTGGAGTATTACTGCCTTCGTAACGGCGAATTTAACATGATTATGCTCGTGGTGTTCCTTATCCTCATCTCGCTAAAAATATGGACCATCGGCTCGCTGGGCAAATATTGGAACACCAAGATACTGCGTATCCCCAATTCCATCTTCATTAAGAAAGGGCCCTACAAACTGTTTAAGCATCCCAATTACTTTATTGTTATTTGCGAGATAGTAGTAATACCACTCGTATTCAATCTCTACGCTACGGCCATTGTGTTCACGCTTTTGAATGCCGTAATGCTAACCGTAAGGATACGCGAGGAAGAGCGGGTATGGGGTACAAGAATCGGGATTTAGTTGATTAATGCGATTTCCTGAATTGTCTTTTTCAGGGCGGGATATTTCTTTTAGAACAGGAGGCACCGGGGCCCGCTGCTTTTTCTACAATTTGTTTAAAAGCGAATTCGAAGATTTTGCAGGGCACTCGTTTTTTATTCCCGCCTATATTAAGTTATTTTGCATGGCTGGTTAGGCCGGTTATTTGCGCCCTGGCTGAATCGATATCGCAAACAATTATAAATGAAAAAACATCTCGACATAACAATAAAAGGCAAAGTGCAGGGCGTATCCTTTAGAGCGGGTGCCAAGGCAGTTGCCGACCAGCTTGGCGTAAAGGGAATTGTGCGCAATATGCCAAACGGCGATGTGTTTATAGAGGCCGAAGCCGATGATATGTTGATGGAAATGTTTTTGGAGTGGTGCCACGAGGGTGCGGAGCATGCCGTGGTTGCCAGCGTTGAAACCCATGATGGCGAATTAAAAAACTATCGTAATTTTGAGGTAGTAAAAAGATAGTTACGTAACTAGTAAGCAAGCACCCTATTGTCAACCGCAAAAAAATTCGCCGGGCAAACCTTCGTTTATGGTTTAAGCACCATTGCTGGCCGGGTACTCAGTTTTTTCCTCACCCCAATATATATCCGCACTTACCCTACAAGGGTTTACGGTATATTCGGTAACCTGTACAGCTACGCATCCATGCTAAACGCCCTGCTGGCTTTCGGTATGGAAACTACCTTCATGAGGTACGTAAACAAGCGGCCCGAGGATAAACAGGTTGTTTACAACAACGCGTTCGGCGCCATATTGATGGTATCGCTCACGTTTTTGGCGCTTACCTTCCCACTGGCCAGCCTTATTGCCGGCTGGATACGTATAGATGCCACAACGCCGCTGCCCGAGTACGTATTATTTATTAAGTTTTTCATCGGTACGCTGGTGGTTGATGCCCTCAGCGTTATACCCTTCGCCAAAATACGCGCCGATGGCCGCCCTGGCCGCTATGGCATGCTTAAACTTGTCAACGTGCTGATGTTTGTGGGGCTTAACCTCACCTTTATATACGTGCTGCCTGCCATTGTTAAGCATAACTGGCTGGGGGCGGGCATAATTGCACCCTGGTTTAAGCCCGGCTGGATAGGGTACGTTTTCCTGTCGAACTTCATCGCCAACTCCATCACCGCCCTTATGCTTTTGCCTGAGTTTGCCAAATTGCGGCCGAAGTTCAGCAAGTCGCTTTTTGGCGAGATGATGCTCTATAGCTGGCCCATACTCATCGCCAACTTCTCGTACCTGGTAAACGAAAACCTGGATAAGATACTGCTGGGCAAACTATTGCCTATAAAACAGAGCGCCACGCAGGTGGGCATTTATACGGCCTGCTCCAAAATATCTATCTTCTTAAGCATTTTTGTAAACGCCTTCAGGCTGGGGGCCGAGCCCTTCTTCTTCAGCCATGCTAAAAACAAAAACGCTACGCAAACTTACGCCCGCATCATGCATTATTTCGTAATTGCGGTGTGCATGATTTTCGTGGCACTGGTAGCGAATATCGAATTGCTGAAATACTTCATCAAAGGTAAGGATGCCACGCAAATGGCCCTATATTGGTCGGGCATTAAGGTAATACCCGTGCTGCTATTCGGGTATGTAAGCCTGGGCATCTACATGAATTTGTCGGTTTGGTATAAACTTACCGATCAAACCAAATACGGCCTGTACATCTCGGGCATTGGCGCGTTGGTAACCATCGTTCTCAACGTCATATTCATCCCGTCGTACGGCTACATCGCATCGGCCTGGATATCGCTGGCAGCATATACTACTATGATGGTGTTATCCTACGTATGGGGGCAAATACATTATCCCATCCCATACGTGCTAAAAAAGAACCTGGCGTATATCATCGTGTCGGTTGTGGTCGTTTACATATCGTTCAGCCTGTTCAAGCGCAACCTGTTTATCGGTAATGGGCTGCTTATATTATTCGGGTTGGGTACTTTATACATCGAACGGAAAGAACTAAAAGCTATATTTAGCAAATGAACATCAAAGTAATCAACAAATCGGCCAATGTGCTGCCCGCCTACGAAACCCTGCATGCGGCAGGCATGGATCTGCGCGCCGATCTGGAGGAGAGCATCACCCTGAAACCGCTGGAACGCCGCCTGATACCCACCGGGCTTTATATTGAACTGCCCGTAGGCTACGAGGCCCAGATACGCCCGCGCAGCGGCCTGGCTTATAAGCATGGCATAGGCATCGTAAATTCGCCGGGTACTATAGATGCCGATTACCGCGGCGAGATAAAAGTATTGCTGGTAAACCTCTCCGATACCGCCTTTGAAATAAACACCGGCGACCGTATTGCCCAGATGGTGGTTGCCAGGCACGAGCGTGTGGAATGGCAAGAGGCAGATGAGTTGAACGAAACAAGCCGTGGCGCCGGCGGCTATGGCCATACCGGTAAAAGCTAAACCAAATGAAAAAGGCAGCCCTATCCATATTATTGCTGGTTGGCATAATACCCGCACTGTATGCTCAAAAAGATAGCAACAGCAACAGTGTGCCCGGCAAACGCCTCAGCGCTATGGACAGCCTCAGGGTGAAGGACCTCTTCTTCTCAGCCATCCGCCAAAAAACGATTGATAATACAAGGCTCGCGTCAGAGTTGTTTAGCCAGGTGCTGGCCATAGATCCCAACAACGATGCATCGTTGTATGAATTGGCCAACCTGCAAAAAGGCCAGAATAACTACCAGGCCGCCGAGCCTTTGCTTGTGCAGGCAACCAGCCTAAGCCCCGATAACGAATGGTACTGGCTGGCTCTGGCCGATAGTTACGAAAAGACAAACAACATCCCCAAGCTGCAAGCTACCATGGATCAGCTGATACGCCTCAGCCCCGATAAGCCGGCCTATTACCTGGAAAAAGCCAATGCCTATTTCCTGCAAAAAGATTATCCCGAAGCACTGCAGCAGTTAGCAAAGGTGGAGGCGATAACAGGCCTTACCGATGAGCTGCAAATGACCAGGCAGCGTGTTTACCTTGCCCAGGGCAAAATTGATAGAGCTGCCGACGAACTGCTTAAATTGATTGCCGCAGACCCTAACCAGCTACGGTATTATCTGCTGCTGGCCGAACTGTATAACTCGAACGGCTTAAACGACAAGGCCATAGCTATATTGAACAAAGCAGCAGCCCTGCCCCAAACCACCACCGGGGCAACAGGCGGCATGCTGCATATGGCCCTGGCCGATGTTTACCGCGATAACAAAAACCAGGAGCAGAGCTTTGCCGAGCGCCGCATTGCCTTTGCCAACCCTGATGTGGATATTGAGCAAAAGATACGCGTGGTGCAATATTACGTTCCTCGTTTAACCGACCCAAAGATAAAGCAAGCCGTTTTAGAGCTTGCGCGCTTGCTTACCGTGGCGCACCCCGATAACGATAAGGCCTACGCCATATATGGCGATATGCTGGTGCAGGATGCGCAGTACCGCGAAGCTAAGCCTGTTTATAAAAAATCGGTGGCTATAAATGCGCAATCGTACCAGGTGCACGAGCAATTGGTGCGCATAGAGATGGCCGAGAGCGATTTTGAAGGGGCCATAAAAGACGGCGAATATGCCCTTAGCTACTTCCCCAACCAGGCCTGGATGAATTACCTGGTAGGCGTGGCATGGCAACAAAACAAAAATTACAACAAGGCGCTGGGCTATTTAAAAAACGCGGCGAGCCTGGAATCCAGCGATAGGGATATGCTTTCGCAATGCTATTCGGTAATAGGCGATTGCTATCATTCTATAAGCAACAACAAGCTTTCCGACGATGCGTACGAAAAAGCATTGAGCTATAACCCAGATAATGCTTTTACGCTGAACAATTATGCGTACTATTTGTCGTTAAGGAACGAGGCTTTAGATAAAGCCGAAGCAATGTCTGCCCGCAGCAACACCCTGCAGCCCAATACGGCTTCGTTCGAAGATACCTACGCCTGGATATTGTTCAGGCAAAAAAAATACAGCGATGCCAAAACATGGATAGAGAAATCGCTGAAGCACGATAAGGACGACAGCGCGGTGAAAACTGAGCATTACGGCGACATTTTATATTTCACCGGCGATGAGGCTGGTGCGCTGCAAAACTGGCAAAAAGCCAAAACGCAGGGAGGGGCCTCGCCGGCATTAGATAAAAAGATAAATGACAAAAAATACACTGAGTAAGATAGCCTTGTTGCTTTTGTTGGTTGTAGCCGCAAGCTGTAAATCGAAAAAGCTGGTAGTGGTAAGCCGCCCCACAAAAGATACCGCAACGGTAGTACCCAACGGCAAAGCCGAAAAACTGGCTGATATACGATCCAGGCAATCTACCTTCAATACTTTTAGCGGCAAGGCCAAAACCAAGCTGGATATCAACGGCAACGATAACGATTGTACCCTCAACATCCGCGTAAGCCGCGACCAAAAGATATGGGTTTCCATCACCGCTATTGCAGGGCTGGAAGTTGCCCGTGCATTGATAACGCCCGATAGCATACAGGTGGTAAACCGTTTCCAGAGCATTTACCTCAGCAAACCTTTCAGCTACATATACAGGTTTGCCGGCAAGCAGATAAGTTTTAAAGCACTGCAAGCCTTATTGGTAGGCAACGCGATAGACGGGTTGCTTAACCAGGATGCCCTGCTTACACCCGATGGCAATAATACCATTATTACCGGCAATCTGCAGGGCATGGTATATAAACTGCTGTTGGGGCCAGATCTTAAGGCCACTCAAACCAACCTGGTCAACCCGGCCGCCGCGCAAACTTTGGAGGTGACCAACAGGGTATTCATACAGGCAGATAACCGCATAGTACCATCGCAAATAGATATTACATCCGCTGCGCCGGGTAATAAAGTATTGGTAAATTTACGTTATACGCAGGTTGAGTTCGATCGCGTTTTAGAGTATCCGTTCAGTATTCCAAAAAGTTACGAACCAGCTAATTAAAAATCATATTTTTGGTAGATGAAATTTTTTAAAGTAGCCTCTGTTATTGTCGCCGTATTTATCCTGTCGGGCATTTTTGGGCAAAGCGCATTTGCGCAAACCAGTGCCGAGCTAAAAAAGCGTAAAGATAAGTTGACCGAGGAGTTGCAGCAGCTTAACCAGGAGTACGAAGCAACCGCCAACAATAAAAAGGTTTCGTTAAAACAGCTCAATAACCTCAAGATACAAATAAACCTGCGCCAGGAAAAAATACAGAATATCAATGCCGAGGTGCGCAATTTGGATAACCAAATCTCTGAGAGCAATAATACCGTACATAACTTACAGAGTCAGTTAGATCAGCTTAAGAAGGAGTACGCCGGCATGGTGCTTTTTGCCTACCGAAATCAAAGCGCCTATAATAAGCTGATGTTTATCTTCGCATCGAAAGATTTTAACCAGGCTTACCGGCGCTTGAAATACCTGCAGCAGTTCGGTACCTACCGCGAGCGGCAGGCCGGTTACATACAAGGCACGCAAAAAGAGCTGGGCATAAAAATAATAGGGCTGGATAAGGATAAAAAAGAGAAAAATAACCTGCTCACCGAGCAGGAGAAAGAAAAAATAGAACTTGGTAGGGCGAAGCAAACGCAGGTAAAGGTAATATCGGGCTTAAGCCAGCACCAGAGCGAACTTAAGCAGCAGCAAAAAGATGTGCAGGCAAAAATTGCGAAAACCACCCGCGAAATAAACAGGGCCATTGCCCGCGAAATAGAGGAGCTTAGGCGTAAAGCCGAAGAAGATGCCAGGCGCCGGGCCGAAGATGCCGCGCGTATAGCCGCTGCTAAAGCCAAAGCCGACAATGCGCCGGCACCTGTAGCAAAGAAGCCGCTGCCGGTAAGGCGGACCACCGATAGCGAGGCCCTAAACTCAACGCCCGAGGCAGCCAAACTATCGAACGACTTTTTGGGCAACAAGGGCCGCTTGCCATGGCCGGTAGCGAACGGACAGCCGATACACTATTTTGGTATATATACTGAAGACGGTATCCGAAATGAGAACAATGGCTGGGAAATTAGGGCCGGTGCGGGGGCGCCTGTTAGAGCAGTATTTGATGGCGAAGTGAAAAGGGTGATGGACATAAGCGGGACATATTTGGTTATCATAAACCATGGTGAATATTTTACCTCATATTCGAACCTTCGTACCGTAAGCGTTTCGGCGGGGCAGAAAGTAACTACCAAGCAAACTATAGGCACGGTGGCTACCGATCAGCTTAGCGGGGAATCATCTATAAACTTCACCTTGAATAAAGGCAAGACGTTTGTAGACCCCAAAGTATGGCTGACACCAAACTAAAATGCACGCGATAGCGTTGTAATTATATATATTTGTAACCTTAATTGTGAGATAAGATGTTGAGCACAGTTTTTTTATTCCTGAATATTGGCTCCGGCGAGATGATTTTGATCGTTTTTGCGGCGCTAATGCTGTTTGGTGGCGAAAAACTGCCCGAAATAGCACGCGGCCTGGGCAAAGGTATCCGCGATTTTAAAGACGCTTCTGACGATGTCAAACGAGAAATAAACAACCAGATAAACAATTACGAGGACAAGAAAACCGACCTTAAGAAATCGCTGGAAGAAAAAAACGAAGAAAAACAACCGGATCCCGCCCAGCCTGCGTATGTACCCATAGAAGGTACCCTGCCGGCTTTTGAGGGCCACTCTGCTACCGATGTGCTGGCAGATGAAACGCCGGAGTATGTACATCCTGTTTATGAGGGCATGCCTGAAACAGAACAAACAACTATTGCAGCGCACGAGAACGGCTCTGGCATAAACCTTACGAAGGCCGAAGAGCCCGCCAAAAAGACTATCGAAGAAGAATATAAATAAAAAAATTAACGTACATAAAAACTTAAAAAAATGGGATTAGGCGCACCGGAAATCATTCTGATCATTATCGCGATACTGATATTGTTTGGAGGTAAAAAAATTCCTGAACTGATGAAAGGTTTAGGCAAAGGCGTAAAGGAATTTAAAGACGCTCAAAGCGGCGAAAGCAACACTTCAACCGAAGAGAAACCAAAGTTATAATATTCCGATATCCTTGTGGGCAGCGTAATAGCTGTTTAAACTTATAAACTTATCTGTTGAAATTGTTATGCTTCAACGGATAAGTTTTTTATTTTAGGCCCCATGTCTAAAAATTATTCCTCTTACGCAGATGTTAAGAGAGGTTTGCAAAACGGTAAGCTTACGGCCGAAGGCCTGGTAAAAAGTTATCTTAAAAAGATAAAAGCAAATACCCGTTTAAATGTTTTCAACGAAGTATTTGAGCAGGATGCGCTGTCATCGGCAAAAAGTATAGATGCCCGCATCAAAAGCGGCACCGCCGGCAAACTGGCCGGTATGGTTATAGCCATTAAAGATAATATCTGCTACAAAGGGCATAAGGTGAGCGCATCCTCGCGCATCCTTGATAATTTCACTTCTATTTATTCATCAACCATCGTAGAGCGTTTGCTTGCGCAGGACGCCATTATTATAGGCCGTTGCAATTGCGATGAGTTTGCCATGGGCGCATCTAACGAGAACTCGTTTTACGGCCCGGTAAAAAACGCCGCCGACGAAACCCGCGTATCAGGTGGTTCATCGGGCGGCTCGGCGGTGGCAGTGCAGGCAGGCATGTGCCATGCAGCCATCGGTACCGATACCGGCGGCTCGGTAAGGCAGCCTGCGTCGTTTTGTGGCGTGGTGGGCTTTAAGCCAAGCTACGGGCGCATATCCAGGCACGGCATTATTTCCTACGCTTCCTCGTTCGATCAGGTGGGGACACTTACCAAATCCATCAGCGATGCGGCCCTGCTTTTCGAGGTAATGGCCGGCCCTGATGAATTCGATAGCACCCTATCGCATAAACCCGTTCCCGCGGCGGCAAACCACACCACTGATACGGGTAAAAAGAAGATTGCCTATTTGCAGGAAGCATTATCGAGCCCCGGCGTAGATGCCGAGGTGAAGAACACACTGATAAATGCCATAGAAAAACTGCGTGCCGATGGGCACACCGTTAAGGCCATATCCTTTGAGTACCTGGAGTACCTGGTACCTACTTACTATATTTTGGCCATGGCCGAGGCATCCAGCAACCTTGCGCGGTATGATGGTGTGCATTACGGCTACCGCAGCCCCAACGCTACCGACCTTACCAGCACCTACAAGTTATCCCGCTCAGAAGGTTTCGGCAAGGAAGTAAAACGCCGCATTATGCTGGGCACATTCGTGCTGAGCGCGGGCTACTACGACGCCTACTACGCCAAAGCCCAAAAGGTGCGCAAGCTGATCAGGGAACAAACCCGCAAGATACTTCAGGAGTACGATTTCCTGCTCACGCCAACTGCGCCCGAGCCTGCCTTCCCGATAGGGAAAAAGGAAAAAGACCCGGTGGTAACCTACTTGCATGATATTTTTACCGTGCAAGCGTCGTTGGCGGGCCTGCCTGCTATCTCGCTGCCGGCGGGCAATAACAGCAAGGGTTTGCCGTTAGGTTTGCAACTGTTAGCCAGCGGGTTTGCCGAGGAACAATTGTTGAATTTCTCCGAATATTTCCTGCAATTATAGAAAGTTTATACTTTAGTAAATAAATCCTCCGGCAAACCTAAAGCCCGGCATAACCTGCTTTATGAAGAAATTCTTTACGTTTTTGATTTGCGTGGCGGTATTGTTGGTTACTAAGGTTGATGACACGCAGGCACAATCTTTCAGCGCAGATACCTCTGCTTTGCTGCCTATAAAAGAAGTCACTTCATCTAAATACCAGGATGTTATTTTTAAACGCCGGCTCGATTCTATCCAGCGCGATGTACCCATGGATTACAATGTGTACGTACAAGGCTATATAGACAATTACCTGAGCCGCCGCGACGAGATGGGCCGCTTGCTGGGCCTCTCCAAATACTACTTCCCCATTTACGAAAGCGCTTTTGCCGCTGCTGGCGTGCCCGATGAGATAAAGTACCTTTCCATCGTGGAGTCGGCACTTAACCCCAATGCGGTATCGCGGGTGGGCGCAGCCGGCCCGTGGCAGTTCATGTCAGAAACGGCCAAGATTTACGGGCTGAAGATGACGGAATATGTAGACGAGCGCCGCGACCCCATCCAATCGAGCGCGGCCGCAGCCGCCTACCTGCGCGATGCCTACCAACAATTCGGCGATTGGCTGCTGGCCATTGCCTCGTACAATTGTGGCAAAAGCAATGTAGAGAACGCCCTTGCAAAAACCGGAGCAACCGATTACTGGTCAATCCGCCAGCTGCTACCTGCCGAAACGCGCGGTTACGTGCCGGCCTATATTGCGGTAACCTATATCATGAATTATTACAAAAGGCACGGTATCATGCCGCAGCCTACCACTATAGCCCTGCAAACCGATACGCTGCTGGTGAATAAGTACGTCCCGCTGAACCGTATTTCGGCTGCGCTAGGGCTGGATATCAAAGAAATGATGGTGCTTAACCCATCGTACCGCCAATTGATTATAAACGGCACTGCTGCCGAGCCACGCAGGATTATCGTGCCCCAAAGCCGTAAAGACCGTTACGCGATATTGACCGAGGCCATCAATAACCCCAACGCGGTTATACCGCCGTATCATCCGGTGTACGTACCGCCTCCGCCAAAACCGAAACCGGTAGTGGTGGCGCAGGCAAAACCTCCGGTTACGCAGCCGGCTGCACAGCCAACTACGCAGCCCGGACAAACCGCAGCCACTACAACCACACAGCCGCCGGCTTTGGTTGCGGCGCCTCGTAATATACCCGCATTCCATATAACAAAACTGGGCGAAACCCTGGTGGATATTGCCACCAAGTATGGCATAAGGGTAGAGGATTTGATGCTATGGAACAAGCAATTGGGCAGCAACCGGAATATCCGGCTGGTGGCCGGGCTTACCGTTAACCTAAACAAGAACTAAAAGATATTCAGCGGCCCGGGTACTGTCCATTGCATTACCGGGCTTTTTTATTACCAGCTTTCAAAAAAAGTAATCGTAGTTTTGAGGGCTTGAATTAGAGAAGAAGATGAATAAACCAAATCGTAAACAGGACGCCCTCAATTACCACTCCAAAGGCCGTCCGGGTAAAATACAGGTAGTACCAACCAAGCCTACCAATTCTCAACGCGACTTAACCCTGGCCTATTCGCCGGGTGTTGCAGAACCCTGCCGGGCCATTGCAGAAAACGTTGACGACGTATATAAATACACTGCAAAAGGCAACCTGGTGGCGGTTATCAGCAATGGTACGGCTGTGCTTGGCCTGGGCAACATCGGTCCCGAGGCCAGCAAACCCGTAATGGAGGGCAAAGGCCTGCTGTTTAAAATTTATGCCGATATCGACGTGTTCGACCTGGAGGTAAACGCCAAAACGGTTGATGAATTCGTGATGATAGTAAAGGCACTGGAGCCAACCTTCGGAGGTGTAAACCTTGAAGATATATCGGCACCAACCTGTTTCGAGATAGAGCGCAGGCTGAAGGCCGAGATGAAAATCCCGGTGATGCACGATGACCAGCACGGCACAGCCATAATATCCGGCGCAGCGCTGATGAATGCCTGCGAGATACAAGGCAAAAAGCTGGATAAGATAAAAATGGTAGTGAACGGTGCAGGTGCTGCCGCGGTTTCCTGTTCAAAAATGTACCTGTCGCTTGGGGTGAAGAAAGAAAACCTGGTGATGTTCGACATCAATGGGGTATTGGATACCAATCGCACCGACCTCGACGATATACGCATGGAGTTTGCCACCGAGCGCAAGGATGTTAAAACCCTTGCCGATGCCATGAAAAATGCCGATGTTTTCGTGGGGCTATCTGCCGGCAATGTGGTTACCCCGGCAATGCTGGTAAGCATGGCCAAAAACCCGGTGGTATTTGCCATGGCCAATCCCGAGCCGGAGATACAGTACGATTTGGCAGTAGCCGCCCGTAAAGATATCATCATGGCAACCGGCCGCTCCGATTATCCTAACCAGGTGAACAACGTACTGGGCTTCCCCTACATTTTCCGTGGTGCGCTGGATGTAAGGGCAACCGCTATTAACGAAGAAATGAAGATTGCCGCGGTACACGCTATAGCCAATATGGCTAAAAAGCCCGTACCCGAGGCAGTTAACCTGGCATACAACATTACCAACCTTAAGTTTGGCAGGGATTACATCATCCCCAAACCGATGGACCAAAGGCTGATAACCGAGGTGTCCTCGGCCGTAGCCAGGGCCGCCATGGAGAGCGGCGTGGCTCGTCAAGCTATTACCGATTGGGACGCTTATCACGAAGAATTGTTATCGCGCCTGGGCACCAGCAACAAGCTGATGCGCGATATTACCAACAAGGCAAAGCAGGCACCAAAACGTGTTGTTTTCGCTGAGGCTGATACTTACAAGATACTCCGCGCAGCGCAAATAGTAAAAGATGAAGGCATTGCAACGCCGATTTTGCTGGGCAATATCGAAAAGATAAAAGCCATCATGCGGGAGAACGAGCTGGACTTGGGCGATGTAGAAATGATAGACACGCGCGACGATTGCCCCCGTGTGCACGATTTTGCCGATTACTTGTTCAAGAAACGCCAGCGCCGCGGCATCACCAAAAACGAAGCCCGCAAAATGGTTGTCGACCGTAACTACTACGGTGCTTGTATGGTGCAATTCGGCGAGGCTGATGCGCTGATATCCGGCCTTACCAAAAACTATGTAGATACCATAAAGCCAGCTCTGCAAATCATCGGGACGGATGAGGGCGTAAACCGCGTGGCCGGTATGTACCTGATGATAACCCCAAAAGGCCCCGTGTTTTTTGGCGATACCACCGTAAACGTAAACCCAACCGTGCAGGAACTGGTAGATATAACCGTTTTGATAGAAAAAGCAGTATCGTACTTTATACCTAAGCCTAGAGTAGCGCTGCTTTCTTATTCCAATTTTGGTTCTAACGAGGGTGCGATACCCGAAAAAACCCGCGAGGCGGTGCGCATACTGCACGATAAATACCCCAATATGGTGGTAGATGGCGAGATGCAGGCCAACTTTGCCCTGAATGCTGAATTGCTGAAGGATAATTTCGGGTTCAGTACGTTGACAGGGAAGCCCGCAAATACGCTTATTTTCCCTACATTAGAGTCGGGCAATATTGCCTACAAATTATTGCAGGAAATTGGCGGGGCCGAAGCCGTTGGCCCAATTTTGCTTGGCCTTAAAAAGCCGGTGCACGTTTTGCAATTGGGTAGTAGCGTAAGGGAAATTGTGAACATGGTTACCATTGCCGTGGTTGATGCGCAGGAGAAAAGCCGCGCGGAAGCGTCATCAGCCAAGGCACGAAAAGCTAAATAGTATATGTACGATTATATTGATGGGAAGCTGGCGTTTAAAAGCCCGGCGCATGTTGTTATAGATGCGGGAGGAGTGGGGTACCATATCAATATTTCGGTAAATACCTTTTCACAGCTCCCGGCCGGGGAGCGCTGCAAACTGTTTGTTTGGCTGCACGTGAAAGAAGATGCCCACACCCTTTATGGTTTCGTAAGCGAGGGAGAGCGCAAGCTTTTCCTGCACCTGGTATCTATATCGGGTATTGGGCCAAATACTGCCCGCATGATGTTGTCGTCTATCACCCCCGATGAGATACGCAACGCCATAGTGCAGGGCAATGTGCCGCTAATCCAGCGCATAAAGGGCATCGGCCCAAAATCTGCCCAGCGCATTATTCTAGAGCTGCAGGATAAACTGCGCAAAGAGGGCCCGGATACGCTAACGGTAATTACAGGGTTAAAAACGGTAAAAGAAGAGGCGCTTTCAGCCCTTGTAATGTTAGGTTTTGTGCGTAATGTTGCCGAGAAAACATTGGACAGCGAAATCAGTAAGAACGGCGGCACATTAACCGTTGAACAGCTTATTAAACTGGCACTGAAAAGTTTATAATAACGATAAAATTTTGATAACCCTTGGTTAGAAAACTTACTTGTAAAATTTTTATAGGTACGCTTTTATTATCTGCATTTTGCGGAACCGGGGAACTATTGGCCCAGCAGCAAATACCGGGGCAGACCACCATCGCCCGCCCGGGCAGCACGCAGCCTGGTACGCAGCAGCAACAGCCCGGCCAGCAACGCCCCCAAACGCAGCAGCAAACCAACAACCCGGCCGATACCACCAAGCCGCGGAATACCGCGCCCTTAACCGGTGCGCCCAAGCTCACCAAAACCCGCAACCAGCTGGCTTTGGATGGCTATTTCGATACCGACCCACCGGGTGTGGTACGCACCGTAGTTTACGATCCGCTCACCAATACCTACATCGTTTACAAAAAGCTGGGCAATTTAAATTATGGTTTCCCGCAGTACCTTACCGTGGCCGAGTATTTAAAACTGCAGCAAAAAGGCGTACAACGCGAGTACTATCGCCAACTTGCGGATAATTATGCCTACGATTCGCAGCAGCCGGGGTTTATACCGCAAATAAAGGTGCGCAGCAAAACCTTCGAGCAGATATTCGGCAGCTCAAACATCAACATACGCCCGCAGGGTTCGGCGGAGGTAATTTTGGCAGGGCAGATAAACAAGAACGAGAACCCGCTTTTCAATACCCGCCAGCGCAGCCAGTTCAACTTTAATTTCGACCAGCGGATACAACTGAACGTTACCGGCGATATTGGCGATAAGCTGAAGATAAGCACTAATTACAATACCGAGGCGCAGTTCCAGTTCGAGAACCAGATAAAACTCGATTATACCGGCCACCCCGACGAAATCATCCAGAAGATAGAGGCCGGTACCGTAAGCATGCCCTTGAACACCTCGCTCATCACAGGCAGTCAGGCGCTTTTCGGCGTGAAAACGAAACTGAAATTCGGCAGGTTGGATATTACCACTATCCTGTCGCAGCAGCGTTCGCAATCGAAAAATATTACGATTACCAACGGCTCGCAGCAGGGCAATATATCCCTCACCCCGGCCGATTACGAGGCCAATAAGCACTACTTTTTGTCGCAATATTTCCGCAATAACTATAACCGTGCGTTGGCCAATATCCCCATTATCAGTTCCAATATCAACATCACCAAGATAGAGGTTTGGACAACCAACCGCACCAACGTTACCACCGATAGCCGCGATATATTGGGCTTTTTGGATTTGGGCGAAAACAGGCCGTATAACCCTACCATACAGGGCGGACCGGGCTTCAGCGGCCTGCCTGCGGGTTTTAGCGGGCCGGGTTTTACCCAGCAATCAAATAACTTGTTGGCCAGCCTGCCGGCAGGTTCCCGTGCCACCAACTCCAACGATGTAGCCAACTACTTCCGTGCAACGGGCGCAACAGATAATTATGCCAAGCTAACCTACGCCCGAAAACTTACCGAAAAGGAATACACCCTGCATCCGCAGCTGGGTTATATATCGCTGAATTACCCTTTGAATAACGACGAGGTTTTGGCCGTGGCCTACCAATATTCATACAATGGGCAGCAATACCAGGTGGGCGAGTTCAGCAGCGACCAGGCCGTTGACCCTGCCACGCCGAAGGTACTCTTCGTGAAATTATTGAAGAATGAATTGCTGAAAACCAATCTGCCTACCTGGGATCTGATGATGAAAAACATCTACTCGCTGGGCGCGTACGGTATCAGTCCGAATGATTTTAAGCTGAACATCAGTCGCTTGGATGACAAATCGGGCATCGAAAAGACCATAATGGATGAGGGCACGAACACCAAAAGCAAGCGGTGGCTGCAGCTGACGGGTGTGGATAACCTGGACCAACAGAGCGATAAACGGCCCGATGGCTTTTTCGACTTTTTGGAGGGGATAACCATCGATTCGCAGAACGGGCGCATTATGTTCCCCGTGCTGGAACCCTTCGGTTCCGACCTCGCGAAGCAATTCACCCCCGGCGAGGCCGACCTTGCGGCACGTTATGTGTACCAGCCTTTGTACGATTCTACCAAAACCATCGCGCAGCAACTCTTTCCCAAGCTAAACCGGTATCTGATAAAAGGAACTTACACCTCAACCCAGGGCTCTGAATACCAATTGAACGCCGTGAATATACCGCAGGGCTCCGTGGTGGTTACGGCAGGCAATTTAAAACTGAACGAGGGTGCGGATTACACCGTTGATTACAGTTCGGGCCGTATCCGGATATTGAACCAGGCCCTGCTTTCATCGGGCCAGCCTATCAATATCAAGATAGAGAATAACGAGCTTTTTGGCGTACAGCAAAAATCGCTTTGGGGTACCCGGCTCGATTACCGCGCAAGCGATAAACTGCTCCTCGGCGCAACCTTTATGCACCTTACCGAGCAGCCTATAACCCAGAACGAACTGGTGGGAGAGGAATCTATCTCTAACAGTATCTTCGGTTTCGATGCCAATTATACTACCACATCGCGCTTTTTAACCCGGCTGGTAGATAAGATACCGCTGATCAATACCAAGGCACCATCAACCATTAACCTAAGCGGAGAGTTTGCCAAACTGATGCCCGGCAGCCCCGGTGCATTAAATTTTGCCGGCTCTAAGAACGGTACTTCGTACCTCGACGACTTCGAGAACAGCCGTTCGGTTATCGATGTGAAGAGTGCGGTGAGCTGGCAAATATCCGGCACGCCGCAGATGTTCAACGAATCGCAACTGTTCAACGATTTAAGCTACGGCTTTAACCGCGCGCGTTTGGCGTTCTACAACATCGATCCTATATTTTATACCAATTCCGGCAATATCCCCATTAACCGCGCCGACCTATCAAACCATTACGTAAGGCAGGTGATAGAACAGGAAGTGTTCCCCTTTAAGCAATCGGTAACCGGGCAGCCGCTTACTTTGGCCACGCTCAATATGGCGTTTTACCCAACCGTGCGGGGGCCATATAATTACACTACAACGGGCATCAACCAGGATGGCACGCTGCAAAACCCTAAAACCCGTTGGGGCGGCATGTTCCGCAAGCTGGAGACGAACGACTTCGAATCGTTGAATGTGGGCTATATCGAATTCTGGGTAATGGATCCGTTTATCTACAAGCCCGCATCGCAGGGGGGCGACTTGTTTTTTAATCTCGGCAGCATATCTGAAGACGTGCTGAAAGATGGCCGCAAGAGCCTGGAGAACGGCCTGCCTATTGACGGCGCCACCGATAAAACCGACGACACCAACTGGGGCAGGGTATCTAAACTACAACCGGTTATCAACGCCTTCGATAACGACCCCAATTCGCGCGCATTGCAGGATGTGGGCTTGGACGGTTTGAACAGTACTGATGAGCAAACGAAGTTCTCCAGCATAGTGAACCAGGTGAAAGCTGTATTGAGTCCGCAAGCGGCCGCCGCTTTCGTAGCCGACCCATCATCTGATGATTACCGCTATTACCAGGGCCCCGATTTGGACCAGTCGCGCGCCGGCATTATGGAGCGTTATAGCCACTACAACGGCGCAGAGGGTAACTCCAAAACGGCAGAACAATCGCAGGCAGAGCTTGGTCTGCAAACCTCGGCATCAACCTCGCTGCCCGATGGCGAGGACATCAACAAGGACAACAACATGAGCCAGACTGACGAGTACTTCCAGTACCGGGTGTCTATCCGCCCGCAGGATATGCTGGTTGGCCAGAATTATATCAGCGATAAGGTAACCTCCAACGTAAAGCTGGCCAACGGCCAAACGGAAGCCGTTACCTGGTACCAGTTCAGGATACCGATAACAGACTACCAAAGCAAGGTAGGCAACATACAGGATTTTAAGGCCATCCGCTTTATGCGCATGTTTATGACCAACTTTGCCGATACCTCGGTACTACGCTTTGCCACCCTGCAGCTGGTGCGTGGCGAATGGCGTAGCTTCAACGCCGCCAACAACCCGCTAAACGTAATTGCCGACCCTGCCATACAAAACCCTGCAAACGATAACTCGGTGCTGGATGTGCAGGCCGTGAACATAGAAGAGAACGGCAATCGCACGCCTATACCTTACGTAGTGCCGCCGGGCATAAACCGCCAGCGCAACTACAACAACCTGCAGACGGATACCAAGCTAAACGAGCAATCCTTATCGATAAAAGTCACCAACCTGCGCGATGGCTACTCGCGTGCAGCCTTCCGTACCTTTTATAACGATTTGCGCTCGTACAAAAAAATACAGATGTTCATCCATGCCGAGGGCGACCAACTGGTAGATAACGACCTGAATGCCTTTATCCGCTTAGGTGTTGATTACCAGGATAACTATTACGAATACGAAGTGCCCCTCGCCATTACCCAGCCTGGTACGCGCGACCCGGGTGCCATTTGGCCAGCCAGCAACGAATTGGATTTGCAGCTGGATTTATTGACCAGCGCCAAGCTTGCCCGTAACAACGCCAAGCTGAATGGCCTGCCTTGGCCATTTACCACCCCCTTCGTATATACCGACGGGCACAATAAAGTAACCATAAAAGGCCAGCCGGATTTGAGTCGCCTTCGCACCATTATGGTGGGCGTACGCAATCCTTATAAAGGGAGCAACGCCGGGCCGGATGATGGACTGGATAAATCGGGTACGTTATGGTTCGATGAGTTGCGGTTGACGGATTTTGACCAGCGCGGCGGATGGGCAGCAACCGCAAGGGCCGATTTTGCTTTGGCCGATTTTGCCAACATCACGGTATCGGGCAGTAAGAGTACCGTCGGTTTCGGTTCTCTCGATTCGCGTGTGAGCGACAGGAGCCGCAGCGATAACCAACTGTACGATATATCGGGCAGCGTGGAGCTGGGTAAATTCTTCCCGGCGAAAAGCGGTATCAGGATACCGGCCTACATAAACGTTAGCAACGCTGTCGCCACTCCGCAATACGACCCGCAATCGCCCGATGTGGAACTGAAGAAAACCCTAGCCGCCGCGCCAACATCGCAGGCCCGGGATTCTATTCGGAACGTATCTATCGATTACACTATGCGTAAGAGCATTAACTTTACCAATGTGCATAAAGAGCGTACCGATGCCAGCGCGCCGGTACATGTTTATGATATCGAAAACTTTAATGCTACCTACGCTTATACCGAATACACGCACCACGATTTCATCGTGCAGAGCGACCTCGCCCGTACTTACCGGGTAAGCCTGGCGTATAACTACAGCAATCAGCCTAAATATTACACGCCTTTTGAGAAAGTAATAAAAAGCAACCTGCTGGCTCTGGCAAGGGATTTCAACTTCAGCCTGCTGCCATCGCGGTTGAACTTCAGCATTAATTTCGACAGGTATTACTCTGAGAACACGTTGCGAAACAACGACCCTAATAACTATATACCCATACCCACCAGCTTCAACAAAAACTTCAATATTACCCGGGTTTACGGAATTGGCTGGAATTTATCCAAATCGTTGCAGATGGATATAGATGCTACCAATTTATCGGTAGTAGACGAACCCGCTGGTCGCATCAACGGGCTTAAAAGAGATACCCTCTGGGAGAACCTGAAAAGGCTAGGGCGCACCACCAACTATAACCACACCATCAACTTTAACTATACCACGCCTATAAACAAGATACCGGGGATGGATTGGACGGCCCTGATCGCCCGCTACAGCACCCACTTCAACTGGCAAACCCAGCCCGAATTTGCCATCAACAACCCCGATTACAACATCGGCAACAGTATCCAGAATTCGCGCACGGTTCAGTTGAACCCTACGCTTACGTTCACCACGTTTTACAATAAGTTTAAAGCATTGCGCAAAGGAACTGCCGACAAGGGAGGTATCGGCGGCGTGCTACTGGGGATATTAACGGGCATCAAAAACGTAAGCGGCACCTACACCCGTACCGAGGGGACCTTTTTGCCGGGCTATCTGCCGCAGTCGAACTTCTTCGGGCAGGATTTTACTTATGATTCGCCGGGCATTGGCTTCCTACTGGGCAGCCAGGCCGATTTGCGGAGCCGTGCCGTTGCCAACGGCTGGATAACCAGCGATACCCTGCAAAACCAGCCCTACGTGCGTACCTTCAACTCTGATTTGCGACTTCGCAGCATTATTGAGCCGTTTAAAGATTTGCGGATAGAATTGATTGCCTTTAAAACACAGGACCGCAACTACCAAACCAACTTTAAATACCTGGCCAGTAGTAATAGTATAGAAAACCTTAGTCCTACAACTTCGGGTACGTATAGCGTATCCATATTATCGCTGGCTACCGCATTCTCAAAATCGACAGGGGTGAGCAATAAATCGACCACGTTCCAGCAGTTTTTGGATAACAGGGCGGTAATCTCCAAGCGTTTGGGTGCCACAAATCCTAACTCGGGCGTTAGTACCACAGGCTTTGCCGATGGCTATGGGGCCAATGCGCAGAATGTATTGGTGCCGGCGTTTTTGGCGGCCTATTTGGGTAAAGATGCATCCAGCGCCTCGCTGAGTCAGTTCCCCTCTACACCTATACCCAACTGGCAGATAACCTACAACGGCCTGGGCAAGATTGCCTTTTTTACCGAGATTTTTGATTCGTTCGATATCCGCCATGGTTACCGTTCGTCATACAACGTAAACGGCTACACTACGCTGCTACAATACCGCGAAGACAATGGCGGCGTAACATCGCGCGATGCCAATGCCGATTTCCTGCCGTTTTACCAGATGACGCAGGTGAGCATATTCGAGCAGTTCGTGCCGCTGCTAGGCGTAGACGTTCGTTTCAAGAACAGCATGACAGCCAACCTCGAGTTCCGCAAAACGCGCGCGTTGGCCTTAAGTTTGCTCAATAGCCAACTGGCACAGCAAAGCGAAAATATCGTGGTATTGGGCTTTGGCTACCGCCCCAAGAATTTCAAGATGCCATTTGGCTGGTTTGCCGGCAAGGCCAATAACGATATCAACTTTAAGCTGGATGTAGCCATCCGCGATAACAAAACACTGATATACCGCGCCGATGTGCAGGAGGCGGAAGTATCATCGGGCGCGAAGAATATCACCATGCGCCCATCTATAGATTACGTCATTAACCAGCGTTTCAACCTCAATATCTTTTACGATAGCAATATCACCAAGCCATACACCTCGCAAACGTTCAATACCTCGTTTACCAATTTTGGGATTAATTTGAAGTTGTTGCTGCAATAGAAAAGTAAAAAACTATGTCATTGCGAGCGATAGCGTGGCAACCTCATAGGACATTCGAATGTGCAAAGTTAACCAGGCGTATGAGCGTCCTATGAGGTTGCCGCGTCGCTCCTATCGCACAACTCCCACGCTGCTCCTCGCAATGACAATGAGTGAAAGGATATGCAAGTCGCTCTGCCTAGCGGGAGGTTGCTCCGTGCCTTGTGACGATTTTATTTACCCTTTCTTCTTCGCTTCCTCTTTCTTCTTTTTCAACGCTTCTTTAAACTTCTTATCCTCTTCTTCTTTCTTCTTCTTGGCATCTTTTAACAAATCTTCCTGCTCTTTGCGGGCATCGTCGGCGCTTTGTTTTTTGAATTTTTCCTCCTGAGCCTTGCCTACGCCGGCGCAGGGTTTTATTCCGCTGAGGATAGTTTGCCACACCGTTTTAAAGAAAGGAAAATTTGCCGGCCTAATGAACATCACCTTTGCCGAGCGCGGCACGTTGTTGCCATCATCCGGGTTATCGTGCTTAATGATAAAGGCGTTTGCCAGCGTAGTAATGACGGATTTTTTGGTATAATCTTTCCGCAGTACATCTATCTGCAGGTTGTTGTATAAAAACGATACCGTACCCGTAGAGGTTTTTTGCGTGCTGCGAATATTAAAATCGAGGCTTTTTACCCTTCCCGATGTTACCTTAACCAACGATAGCGGTACTATTGCCGGGTTGGCCTCTGCGATATCCATTGGCCCCAAATGCCCTTTATAACTGTAGCTGTAAGCCGCATCACTTAAATTAAAATTGAATGACAGACTGAATTTTCCTTTCCCCATAAAATAACTGGTAAGGTTTGCCGTGGCTATGTTGTTCTTTTTCAGTTGTTCCTGTTTATTGGTAAGGTTTAAAAACCGGGCATTGATGTTGTTGAAAAATATCCTCCCGGTTTTCATGGGGCCTTTATTGAGCTGCCGATACGTGGTGCTGAAGTTTTTCAGGTCGAGGGTATCCAAATTAAACTTAGCCTTAACAGCATGGCGGATGGCCCAGTGCGGAAAGGTGACCAGCCTGTCGGTAGTTTTCAAGGGGCCGTTGTAGTTGCTGTACACCTCAAAAAAACCTTTATACATGGTCAACTTGGATACATCCAGGTCCTGGTTTTTTTGATAGCTCATGTAATCGAACTTGCTAAAAACCATCGAATCTACCCGCAGGGTAAAGCGGTCGTCCTTTACTTTATTAAAGAAAGTGGTATGGTCCACCGGTTGCAGGTTTAGCCCGGTTACTATTAGTCGAGCCGTTTGGGTAGACAGCATTACCGATCTAACTTTGAAGGTATACAATCCATCCGCCGACTTACTGCTATAGTTGTATAGCTCTGTCCTCACATCCTTACAAAACAAAAACCGCGAGGTGTCTTTTTGCGTGGCGGAATCTATCAGCAAATCTGTGGCTTTCAGGTTTAATTCTTTAAAAGCTGATACAGCAATCTTAGGCCCGGTGTAGTCTTTATATTTTAGTTTTACATCGTTCAAATAGATCTCGCCTACATTGATCAGCTGGAGCGATTTGGAGATCTTTTGCCAAAGGGTGCGCTTATCTTTTTTTGCCGTATCGGGTTTCTGGTTTGGGTGATAGCTCACCTCCACATCCGGCGCATTCAGCGTAATACGGCCAATGTTCAGCCTCTTTTTAAAGTACAGCGTAAGCAGTTGCATGTGCGATACCACCAGGCGCTTCACCTGCAATTCGTACAGGTTATTTGGGGCGGTGCCTTGTTTTTTCTTAAGGTTGTAAGCGGCGGTATCTACGCTAAGTTTGATATCGTAGAGGGTGGCAGTGCCGCGGAGGATGTGCAGATCGGTGTTACCTATGTCTACCCGGTAAAGGCTGTCGCTGCTTTTTAGAACCTGGCTTTTAATTTTATCAGCCAGTTTTGGGGCAAAATAGCTATTGGCGAATAGCGCGGCTATCAGCGTTATGCCCAATATGGAGAGCACTACAATAAGGGATATTTTTTGCCAGCGTTGCCGGAGTAGTTTAAACGCCATTTATAGGGTAATTTATTTATGCCGAATGATGAGCCTCTTTAAAGGGCTTTGTTCTAACAATAAAACATTCATTTTGTTAGTCGCTGACAAACTGTCACATCATTAACTAAAATTTTGTATTTTTGCCCTTCAATTTTTAAGGATGACGATGGATTTGCTTATACCGGATAAGGCACATGACGAGAGCAGGCAGGGCGAGGCTTTGGTATTGAAGCCCGTTGGCAAAAATAACGGGCGCAAGCTTTATATAGAAAGCTATGGCTGCGCCATGAATTTTTCCGACAGCGAGATAGTAGCTTCGATACTGGCCGACAGCGGGTTTGAAACCACCGGCGATTTTAATAATGCCGATGTGGTGTTCATCAACACCTGCTCTATCCGCGAAAATGCGGAGGTGCGCGTGCGTAACCGCCTCAAAGAATTTGCAGGTGCCAAGTTTAAAAACCCGGGCATGGTGGTTGGCGTTTTAGGCTGCATGGCCGAACGTTTAAAAGCCAAGTTTTTAGAGGAAGAAAAACTGGTAGACGTAGTTGTGGGTCCCGATGCCTACCGCGACCTGCCAAACCTGATAGAACAGGTAGACGGTGGCCAGCGCGCGGTGAACGTACTGCTAAGCCGTGAAGAAACCTATGCCGATATCAGCCCGGTGCGCTTGAATAGTAATGGCATCAATGCCTTTGTATCTATTATGCGTGGCTGCGATAATATGTGCTCGTTTTGTGTAGTGCCCTTTACCCGCGGCCGCGAGCGTAGTCGTGATGCTGTTTCGATAGTAAAGGAATGCACCGAGTTGTTTAATCAGGGCTACCGCGAGGTTACGCTATTGGGACAGAATGTGGACTCGTATAAATGGACAGCACCGGTAGCGGAGGCTGAAACTTTAGCTGCTGGCGATGAGGTGAAGATTGTCAACTTTGCCAACCTGTTGGAGATGGTTGCCTTAATCAACCCCGATTTGCGCGTGCGTTTCTCTACCTCGCACCCAAAGGATATTACCGACGAGGTGTTGTACACCATTGCTAAATACGATAACATTTGCAATTATATTCACCTGCCGGTGCAAAGCGGTAACAGCAGAATATTGGAGCTGATGAACCGCACGTACGATCGTGACTGGTACATCAACCGTATTGATGCTATCCGCAGGATAATACCTGAATGCGCGATATCTACCGATATGATTACCGGTTTCTGTACCGAAACAGACGAGGAGCATAATGATAGCGTAAGCATGATGGATTACGTGAAGTACGATTTTGCCTACATGTTTAAATATAGCGAGCGCCCCGGCACTTTAGCCGCCAAGCGTTATGCAGATGATATACCCGAAACCATTAAACAAGCACGTTTGGCCGAGATTGTGGCCAAGCAGCAACAATACTCGTACTACCGCATGCAGGCACGTTTAGGCAAGTTAGAAAAAGTGCTGATAGAAGGCTTCTCCAAAAAATCGAACAATGACTATTGCGGCCGCAGCGACCAAAACGCCATGGTAATATTCCCTGTAACGGAAGGATACAAACCGGGCCAATACGCAAATGTGTTGGTAGAACGGACTACATCGGCAACGCTGATAGGAAGAATAGTGGGATAGAAGCAAGAAGTCAAGAATCAAGAGTCAAGAATCAAGAGACAAGAAAAAAAGCGAAGACCGGTATGAGACATAACTTTAAAAACTTAAAGGTTTGGCAGAAATCGATGGACCTTACAGATATGACTTTTGAATACTGCAAAAACTTGCCTGTTGATGAACGCTTCAACCTTATCGATCAAATCAACAGAAGCTCTTGTTCTGTACCTTCAAACATAGCTGAAGGTTCTGGAAAAAATACAGATAAACATTTCGGCGAATTTTTATCTATTTCTATTTCGTCTTCGTTCGAGTTAGAAACCCAATTATTAATATGCGAGCGACGGAACTACGGAAAGGCAGACAAATTGAAAGTGTGTCTGGAACTAGTTTCGGAAGTTCAAAAAATGCTCTTTTCGTTTAGAGAATATATCTTGAATAAGGAGCCAAACTCTTGATTCTTGGCTCTTAACTCTTGATTCTAATATACATGGAAATACAAGAAATTAAAAATCGCTTCGGTATCATTGGCAATTCGCCTTTGCTTAACCGGGCAATCAATATAGCTAACCAGGTATCTCCAACAGATATTTCGGTTTTGATAACCGGCGAGAGTGGTAGCGGCAAGGAAGTGTTTTCGCACATCATCCACCAGATGAGTCCGCGTAAGCACGGGCCGTTCATAGCGGTAAACTGTGGGGCCATACCCGAAGGCACTATCGATTCGGAACTCTTCGGGCACGAGAAGGGTGCCTATACAGGTGCCGTGGGCGAGCGTAAAGGTTATTTCGAAACCGTAAATGGCGGTACCATCTTTTTGGATGAGATTGCCGAAATGCCCTTAGGCACTCAAGCCCGCTTGCTGCGCGTGCTGGAATCGGGCCAGTACATCCGTGTAGGGTCATCTAAAGTAGAGAAAACCAATGTGCGCGTTATAGCCGCGACCAACGTAGATGTATATGATGCAGTGAAAGCAGGTAAATTCCGCGAGGATCTGTACTACCGCTTAAACACCGTGCCGCTGCGCATACCACCCCTGCGCGACAGGAAGGAAGATATTTTCCTGTTGTTTCGCAAGTTTACAGCCGATTTTACCGATAAATACCGCACGCCGCCCATTCAGCTGGATGAGGATGCGCAACAGGTGCTCATTAATTATACCTGGCCAGGCAACGTCCGTCAGTTAAAGAATATGGCCGAGCAACTGGCCGTGTTGGAACGCGACCGAATTATTACCGCTGCAACTTTGCTCACCTACATCCCGCACGAAACGGGCCGGAGTAACTTGCCTATGCGCCTGGATAACCAACCCAAAGAAGATTTCTCGGAACGTGACATTCTGTACAAGGTATTGTTCGATATGAAGCGCGACATGGTGGAACTGAAGAAGCTAGTTGCCGATATCATTGAACATGGCGGCGTGAGCGTTAACCATCAAAATCACTCGCAAACGCTTACGCAATTGTATCGCGACATTGAATTACCGCAAAGCAATCATCAGGAACCACAATTCACTTTGCAAAAGCCGGTAACAGCAGGTATCAACAGCGGCAATGCCGATGCTTACAATATTACGCACGATGCCGAGGAGGTGGAAGAATCGCTCTCGCTGGTGGATAAAGAATCGGACCTGATACGCAAGGCCCTCAAAAAGCATAAAGGCAAACGCAAACTGGCGGCAAACGAACTAGGCATTTCAGAAAGAACCTTGTACCGTAAAATAAAAGAGTTAAATTTATAGTTATCATAGGTATATGACTAAAAAGCTATTTTTATTATCGGTTGCGGCAAGCCTGGTAATATTGTTCAACTCCTGCTCGGTATCGCTCAATGGCTCAGCCGTGCCGAAGGAGCTTAAAACCATTAATATACAATATTTCGAAAACTCGGCCCCCCTGGTAGTAAACACGCTTAGTCAGAGTTTTACAGAAGCATTGAAGAATCGCATACGCACCCAAACCAGCATTAGTATTGTAAGGGGGGAGGCCGATGCCACCATCTCGGGAGCTATAACAGGTTATAGCTATGCGCCTATTTCGATACAGGCAACCAACAACAATACGGCACCAATTGCCGGGGCCAGCCGCCTAACCATAACCGTAACGGTAAAATTTACCTACGATAAGGATAAAAAGCTTAATTTTGAGCAAGCGTTCACCAAGTCGAAAGATTTTACGGGCGATATTGCATCGCAGGAACAGCAGCTGATATTGGATATCAACAAACAGCTCACCGACGATATTTTTAACAAGGCGTTTAATAATTGGTAAGCATTTTGTAGTTTTAGCAAGGTGGAGCAAAATATAGATAACAGGCATAAGGAAATTTTGTGGGACCTGCTGGCTAACCCGGCCGAGAACGGCCAGTTATATAAGCATAATTTAGAGCGGCTGGTGCAGGATAACCCGCAGAGCGGCCTATTGCAGGTAATGTATGCACGATCGGGCCAAACGCCCGATGTACGCCGGGCATCTGCCTATTTTAGCCCTAAAACGCTATATAAAATACTGCACGATGCCGATGACCTGCTGCCCGTAGCGCGCGAGCGGATAAACAAAGGCCTTAATGGCGTGCACGCTGCCGAGCCCGAAAACTACTTCAACAGCGGCCCTGCTTCCGAAGTAGAAGACTCAGTTACCCGCCCCATCAATATCCCAACAATTTATCAGGATGAGCCTGTTGTTGCGCCATCTCCTTTAGATGCCGTAGAGAACCTTCCCGCATTTGACGAAAGCAAGGCAGAGCCGGTTTATACACCCGCACCGGCAGCAGCCATTACGCAGCCATCAGCACATGAGGACGACGACGAGGAGGAATATGATAATCCCTGGGATTTTTCGAAACTAGACGATGTTAAGGCTGTAGAAGTTGACGCTTCGGCAGAGCCTGTGCCTGTTGTTGCAGAAGCACCGGATGCCGAGCCAATTAAGCCTGCTCCTGAGCCTGAAACCCTTGCGCCGGTGATGCCGCCAAAGGCGGAAGATATTACTACGCCAACAACTGTTGCGGAGGCGCCCGTTGGGGATAAGCCGGCAGAAAATCAGATAACACAGCCGGCAGATGTATCGTCGTTCGATACCTATCAGCCCGAGAACGTTTTCCATAAGCAAGACTACATTACAGACGAAGTTTACAACGAGATAGTAAGCATAGATGATATAGGTGTAGAAAGCCTCAGCAATAAATTTGCCGAAGACGAACTACCAGAAGATACTATAGCAGATACAGCGGATGAAGATGTAGCTACCCAGCAGAGCTTTATAGATGCCGAAACTGAAAAGCTCATTTATGGCAACATCGCCGCTACAGATTACCTGTCATTCGATAAAAAACTGGATGAGCTGCGCACCGGTGGCACAGTATCGGAACCGGAAGCTGAAACTCCTGCTGCGCCGCAGCCCGTTATTGCAGAAACCCTTGTTACAGAAGCACCGCGGGCAGAACTGCCTATTGCAGCCGCATTGGTAGAAAAAGAGCAGGATATGGTTTCCAAGTACAACGATGAAACTCTACCATACAGCTTTATGTGGTGGTTGGATAAAACGCGTAAAGAGCATGCCGCGGCATACCAACCATACGCACCGGCTGTACAAAGCAATACCTCAGCTAACAGGGGAGGCACAGATGAGTTGCAGCAGCAGTATTTTGCCAATATATTCAACCTTACGTCTGTCAGCAGCATAGGCAATATAGAGCCGCCGATGGTAGAATTCGACCCAGCTAAGAAAGAGGACGTAATTATCGAACGCTTCATCCATACTGATCCGCAGATAAAACCGCTTTCGCCAGATAAGCTGGATAACGAGAATAAAGCCAGGAAAAGCGCCGAAGACCAGGATGCTATGGTGACCGAAACCCTGGCCCGCATTTACGGCGACCAGATGTTATACCATAAAGCCATAGCTACTTATAAAAAATTGATGTTGAAAATACCGGAAAAAAAGCTTTACTTTGCAGCCCAGATTGAACAGTTAGAAAAGAAAATCAATTAATAAATAAAAGAAATGTACTTATTCTTAATCATCCTCACCATCATTATATGCTTTCTTTTGGGCCTTATCGTATTGATACAGAACCCTAAAGGCGGTGGTTTGTCATCAAATTTCGCAGGCTCTTCGCAATTAATGGGTGTGCAAAAAACAGGCGACTTTTTGGAGAAAGGTACCTGGGCATTGGCTATCAGCATTATGGTGCTTGCACTTGTTATCAACGTAACGGTAAAAGGCGGCGTACAAAAAACGCAGGATCAGGGCCTTACTAAAGAGCAGATCCAAAAAATGTCTAAGCCGGCTACTTCTACACCGCAGCAACAGGTATTGCCTGGCCCTACTGCTACACCGGCTGGTACAACAAAACCGTAAGTTATTTACGAAGATATTATCAGGAGGCTCTGGATTTTTTCCAGGGCCTTTTTTGGCTAATTACGGGGCTGACACGATGGCACGCGCATGTTAAACCATTGTTACCATAGGCAGGGTAACTAATATAAATCTGACAATAAAACAGGAAAGGCTGCCTTGGCATAATTGATGTGAAAAACTATAACGAAAACTTAAAATTATAATTTCAACAAATAGTATTACTATGTCATTAAACATTAAACCAAGTGCAGACAGGGTGGTTGTACAAGCCGCTGCTGCCGAAACTAAAACTGCTTCGGGCATTTACGTTCCCGAAACAGCGCAGGAAAAACCACAAAAAGGCACGGTAGTGGCTGTTGGCCCTGGTAAATATGCCGACTTGTCTGGCACGCTAATCCCGATGTCCGTTAAAGTTGGTGACGAAATCCTATACGGAAAATATGCCGGTACCGAAGTTACCGTTGACGGTAAAGAGTACCTGATCATGCGCGAATCTGATATCTACGCGGTATTTAATTAATTGTTGAAAGGTTGTAAAGTTGAAACGTTGGAAGGTTAGCCCTGCACGTTCAACAAAATTTCAACCTTAAACTCACACGAAAAAAAACAAGCAGTTCGAAGGTTATAGCGATGTGATGCTGGAAATATCACAGACCACATTGAAACTTTTCAACCTTTAAACATTACAACATTCAAACAACAAAAAAATGGCAAAACAAGTTAAATATAATGTTGAGGCACGCGACGCTTTAAAACGCGGTGTTGATATACTGGCTAACGCAGTTAAAGTAACATTAGGCCCTAAAGGCCGTCACGTAATCATCGACAAGAAATTCGGCTCACCGGCTATCACCAAAGATGGTGTTACCGTAGCTAAAGAAATAGAACTGAAGGACCCTATCGAAAACATGGGTGCGCAAATGGTTAAAGAAGTAGCCTCTAAAACTGCTGATATTGCAGGTGATGGTACTACTACAGCTACCGTTTTGGCCCAGGCTATCGTAACTTCAGGTATCAAAAACGTTGCAGCCGGTGCTAACCCAATGGACTTAAAACGCGGTATTGACAAAGCTGTTGCAGCTGTTGTTGCCGACCTGAAAGCTCAGAAACAAGATGTTGGCGACGATTTCGAAAAAATAAAACAAGTAGCGTCTATCTCTGCAAATAACGACGAAGTTATTGGCGAGATGATTGCTGATGCGATGAAAAAAGTAGGTACAAGCGGTGTTATCACTGTTGAAGAAGCAAAAGGCACCGAAACCGAAGTGAAAACCGTAGAAGGTATGCAATTCGATCGTGGTTACCTTTCTCCTTACTTCGTAACCAACTCCGAAAAAATGGAAGTTGAGTTAGATAACCCATACATCCTTATCTACGATAAAAAAATCTCTTCGATGAAAGAGATTCTGCCTATCCTGGAGAAACAGGTACAAACCGGCAAACCATTGCTGATTATTGCCGAAGACCTTGATGGCGAAGCATTGGCTACTTTGGTTGTTAACAAAATCCGCGGTTCGCTGAAAGTTGCTGCTGTAAAAGCACCAGGCTTTGGCGATCGCCGTAAGGCTATGTTAGAAGATATCGCCGTATTGACAGGCGGTACCGTTATTTCTGAAGAAAGAGGCTACAAACTGGAGAGCGCTGACCTGAGCATGCTTGGCCAGGCCGAAAGGATTTCTGTAGATAAAGACAATACTACTATCGTAAACGGTGCCGGCGATTCGGATTTGATCAAAGCGAGAGTTAACGAAATCCGTGCGCAGATAGAAACCACTACTTCTGATTACGACAAGGAAAAACTGCAGGAGCGTTTAGCTAAATTAAGCGGCGGTGTTGCTGTGCTTTACATCGGTGCTGCTTCTGAAGTAGAGATGAAAGAAAAGAAAGACCGTGTAGACGATGCTTTACATGCAACCCGTGCGGCTGTAGAAGAAGGTATCGTAGCAGGTGGTGGCGTTGCCTTCATCCGCGCGGTAGCTGCTTTAGCAAACCTTAAAGGTGCCAACGACGATGAGAACACTGGTATCCAGATCATCCGTCGCGCTATAGAAGAGCCACTTCGCCAGATCTGCCAAAACGCAGGTGTTGAAGGTTCTATCGTAGTACAAAAGGTTAAAGAAGGCACAGGCGATTTCGGTTACAACGCACGTACCGATGTTTACGAGAACCTAATTGGCGCCGGTGTTATCGACCCAACTAAAGTTGGCCGTGTAGCATTAGAAAACGCAGCTTCTATCGCATCGATGCTGTTGACCACCGAGTGTGTGTTGGCCGACGATCCGGAAGACGAAAAAGGCGGCATGCCACCAATGGGCGGCGGCGGCATGGGCGGCATGATGTAATATCAGAAGCCCCCCGGCCCCCTAAAGGGGTAGTATAATTTGAAAACCCTGTCTGATAAAACAGACAGGGTTTTTGTTTGGATGATATTCTGTACAGTGGGAAATAGCATTTATGCGCCAACGGCACTGGTTTTAAGCAGTTCCAAGCAGCAAAAGCCACTATATGTGAAATTTTCGTAACTATATTATTATTCGGGTAGTTAGGCATAGCGTTTGAATAAGGTATAGTACTATGAAAAACTTAAAAAACAAAAAGACACAAATACACAGCCGCATAGTAGAGTGGGTGCTGTTTAAAGGCCCGGAGCTATTCGTGGCTTTCTATAGCTAATAAGCAAATTTTCCTTAATTTTGGCCCCCATCTATGGAGCTAAAAGAATTCTATACCGCTTTCCATCAATGGTTGATACACCGCGGGCCTGACTACGCAGCAGGCATAATCGTATTTTTTGTAGGTTTATGGTTTATTCGCTTCCTTAAAAGCCGCCTGCATAGCCGTATGGACCGCAACCAGGTCCACTCTTCGCTGAGGCCGTTCTTCTTAAGTTTATCTATTACCGCTCTTTATATACTGCTCATTATCTCCGTGATGAATATCATCGGCTTCGAGCTTACGGTATTCACCACCATCATCGGTGCATTCTCGGTTGCGGCCGGTTTGGCGCTTTCGGGAACGTTCCAGAATTTTGCGGGCGGGGTGCTTATCCTGCTGCTGAAACCTTTTGAGATAGATGACAGCATTGTTGCGCAAGGGCAGGATGGGAAGGTAACCTCGATACAGATCTTTTATACTGTATTACTTACTGCCGATAATAAAACTGTTATTATCCCCAACGGGAAACTGTTTAACGAAGTAATTGTAAACGTTACCCGCGAAGGCCGCCGCCGACTTGATTTTGAAATAAAACTGGGCTATGCCGCCAATGTAACGCAGGTTAAGCAGATTATCAATGATGCGATAGAAGCCATCCCCGCTATTTTGCACGAACCCGCTACCCGCGTAGGTGTTGTAGCACTGGAAATAGATGGCGTAAGGTTTACCATAAACGTTTGGGTGGAGCCAGCCAACTTCCTGGCCACCAAAATAGAGTTGCAGGAACGCATCGTAATAGCCCTGGCCGAAGCGGGGGTAAAGTTACCGGGCGTGTAGGGTGAGTTTGCATCTGTTAGTGAAACATATAAATAACAAAGCCGGCCTGTTGAGGGCCGGCTTTGTTGCGTTAATGGCTATTCGTGGTTCGCCGGGATATCGTTATATCACAACTTTTTCGCCTTTTAGTTTTGATGCTGCAAGCAATGCCCGGTAAGCATTTACGATGCCGCCGGTTTTAGATAGGCTGGTAAAAGCTACTTTATCCTTTGTGCCTGGTTTAAGCACCATGGTGCTGGTTAACGGCGTTGCCGATTCGAGCAGTACTTGTTTCAATTGCTTTGCGCTAAGGGTTGGGTAATACTCTAAAACCAATGCTGCAATACCTGCGGTAATGGGCGAGGCAAAGCTGGTGCCATCTGCCGTGTTGAATTCGGCATCGGTATCAACCATGGTTACTTTTACCCCCGGCGCAAATACATCTACGTTGTGCTTGCCGTAATTGCTAAAGCTGCCTGCCAGGTTTTCATCGAACTTTGCAGACGATGCGCCCACGCTGATTAAGTTATCTGCATCGGTACTGCTGCCATCGGCAAAAATATCGTTAGGGTATTCGGGGCTTGCATCCATATCCAGGTTATCGTTGCCCGATGCCTGTATCAGCAGCACGTCCTTGGATGCGGCGTACTTGATGGCAGCATCAACCCAATCTTTATGCGGCGACAGCTTCTTGCCAAAGCTCATGTTGATGATATTGGCACCGTTATCTACCGCGTAGCGTATGGCGTTGGCAATATCTTTGTCGTATTCGTCGCCGTTGGGTACTGCTTTAATGGCCATAATGCGCACATTATCAGCTACGCCGTTGATGCCGTAGCCATTGTTGCGCACAGCGGCTATCAGGCCGGCTACGCCGGTGCCGTGCGATGCATCTGCAAATTTGAGCAAGCCGCTACCATAGGGCTTGCCATCCTGTACGTTAGGGTCGTCGCCTACAATGCGTTTACGGGCATCCAAGTCGGGGTTAACATCATTGTTCAGTTTGGCCAGGTACTCGCTAAGGTCAGATATGATCTTGGCGTTGGTAGCGCCGCCGCCCTCCTGGTCGAAAACCGATTGCCAAACATATTTGCTTTGGTTAATGGTATCGTTGCTGGCTTTTATGCGCGCAAGGTCCTTCACCGTAAAAGATGCATCGGTTTTTAGGCCCAATGCGCGTTTGATGTAGCCGCTGGTCGCCATCAGGGCGTTCATGGCAGGCTGCAGCTGCTCAATCTCGTCCTTAGATTTCTTTACCGTGGTTTCGTAAATGAGCTTCACTTTTTCCCAGTAGGCAAATTCTTTTTCGCTACCTGCGGGTGCGCTTACCAGGGTGCCATATTTTTCTTTCAGCCGGTTGTACTCGCGTACTTCCTCGGTGGTTTCGGTAAAATCACATTTGCCGCCGGGTCCGCCCAAAAAGTTCCAGCCGTGTATGTCGTCTACATAGCCGTTATGGTCATCATCAATGCCGTTGCCGGGGATTTCCTTGGTGTTGGTCCACAGGATAGGTTTCAGGTCGGCTTGTGCGGTGTCAATTCCGCTATCTATGGTGGCAACCACCACTTGCTTACTTTTTTTGCCGGTAACGAAGAGGTAAGCCTGCTTTGCGCTGATACCGAAAAAGCCATCGGTTTTCAGGTCCATCAGGTGCCAGGCTTTTGGCGGTTCGGGCGCGGATACCTGGGCAAAGCTGTTAAAGTTGCTTAGAAGTGCGCCGCACAACACCGCGCCGGAGAATAATCTGCCAAATTTGTGCATAGATATATACTGGGTTTAAAATGTTAAAGGTCGAATTTGATGCCTTGTGCTAAAGGCAACGTTTTTGAGTAGTTAATAGTATTGGTTTGGCGCCTCATGTACACTTTCCAGGCATCCGAGCCCGATTCGCGGCCGCCGCCGGTTTCTTTTTCCCCGCCGAACGCACCGCCAATTTCTGCCCCCGATGTGCCTATGTTTACGTTGGCAATGCCGCAATCAGAACCCGCGTAGGATAAAAATGTTTCTGCCTCGCGAAGGTTATTGGTCATGATGGCCGATGACAGGCCCTGCGGAACGCCGTTTTGCAATTCGATAGCTTCTTCGATGGTTTTGTATTTGACGAGGTACAATATAGGTGCGAAGGTTTCGTGCTGCACTATCTGGTAATGGTTCTCAACCTCGGCAATACAAGGTTTTACATAACAGCCCGATACGTACGCTTCGCCCTCCGGCTGGCCGCCCTCTACCACAAAGTTGCCGCCCTCGGCTTTACATTTTTCAATCGATGCTAAATACAAGGTAACTGCATCCTGATCGATCAGCGGGCCCATGTGGTTATTCTCGTTAAGCGGGTCGCCTATTTTTATTTGTTTATAGGCATTTACCAATTTCTGTTTAAAGGCCTCGTAAACGTTCTCGTGGATGATGAGCCTGCGCGTACTGGTGCAACGCTGCCCGGCAGTACCCACGGCACCGAATACCGCCCCGATGAGCGACATATCCAGGTCGGCATTTTCGGTAATAATAATAGCATTGTTGCCGCCAAGTTCAAGCAGGCTTTTGCCCAGGCGCGCGCCCACGGCGGCGCTTACGGCCTTGCCCATTCGGGTAGATCCCGTTGCAGAAACTAATGGTACGCGGGTATCGTTGGCCATTAATTCGCCAACTTCGCGGTCGCCTATTACCAGGCAGCTTACCCCTTCTTCAATATTGTTTGCTTTAAAAACAGCTTGGGCTATGTGCTGGCAGGCGATGGCTGTCAAAGGTGTTTTTTCTGATGGTTTCCAAACGCATACGTCGCCGCAAACCCAGGCCAGCATGGCGTTCCAGCTCCAAACCGCCACGGGGAAGTTGAAGGCGGATATAACGCCTACTATGCCCAGCGGGTGGTACTGCTCGTACATGCGGTGCTCGGGGCGTTCGCTGTGCATGGTAAGGCCGTATAGTTGGCGGCTAAGCCCCACGGCAAAATCGCAGATATCTATCATCTCCTGCACCTCGCCGTAGCCCTCCTGCAGGCTTTTGCCCATCTCGTAGCTTACCAGCGTACCCAGCTCTTTTTTGTTGGCGCGCAACTGCTCGCCTATCTGCCTTATAATCTCTCCGCGCTTTGGCGCAGGTATGGTTCGCCAGGTTTTGAAGGCTTTGGCAGCACACTGCACTACGGCATCATAATCGGCAGCGGTGGCCATCTTTACTGAAGCTATCTTCTTGCCATCGGTGGGCGAAAAGATGTCTTTAACCACCGCGTTAGGGCTGCTGCCCCAGTTGCTGCCGGTACTAAATGCTTCATTTATGTTGTTTATATGTAAATGATGAAGTACATCTGATATTATTAAACTCATAATCGTTACTTTTGTCAAAGGTAAAAATCTTTAGGGCAAATCAGATCAACCCGCCGGCCCATCCGCTCAAATGCTTCCTATTTATTATCAGGCACTTGTATGAGCGGCTGTTGAGAATGTGCGTATGTTGAAAACTTATTTGTTTTAACGATGCTTATTGTTGTAATTTAAACACATGTTTTAGGCCTTGCGGGATTAAAACCTCCCAGGGGATGTGTGTTCTGCAAATAAACTTGAATGGAAGAAGAATTTGAATTTGGTTTTACCGAAGATCCAAAGTTTTCGGTAGAACGGTACGAGGAAATGATCCGCAACCATGATCAGTACTTTTTTGATGCGCAGGCTTTTGAAAACATCATCGACTACTACATCGAAAAGAACGATCCGGCTAAGGCCCTGCAGGTATCAGAGTACGCACGCAACCAGCACCCCTTTGCAGCTGTCTTCCTGATAAAACAGGCACAACTGCTGGTGGTAACCAACCGGTCTACAGAGGCATTTGCCGCACTGGATAAGGCTGCTATGCTGGAAGCCAGCGATGCTGATATTTACATTATCCGCGGCAACCTGTACGAGAGTATGGAACGCAATGCCGAGGCATTGGAGAACTACGAAAAAGCGCTGGACCTGGCCGAAGAAACCGACGAAATACTACTGCACATTGCCTACGTTTACCAAAACATGGGCGATTACGATACCGCCATTACCTACCTTAAGCTATGCCTTAAGCAGAATATGGAAAACCAGGATGCCCTGTACGAACTGGCCTTTTGCTACGATGTGCTGGACAATCAGCAGGAGAGCGTGCAGTTTTATCAGCAATACATCGATAACGAGCCATACAGCTACGCCGCCTGGTACAACCTGGGCAACGCTTACACCAAGCTTAGCCTGTTCGAGAAAGCCATAGACGCTTACGATTACGCCATACTGATTAAAGACAGCTTTGCATCGGCCTATTTCAACAAAGGCAATGCCTTGGTGAACCTGGAAAAATATGCCGAAGCCATAGATGTTTACCGCGAAACTTTCGAATACGAGCAACCCAATGCCGATACCTATTGCGCTATTGGCGAGTGCTACGAGAAACTGGAGCAGATGGACGAGGCGCGTTCTTTCTATAAGAAATCGGTGAAGATGGATCCTAAGCTGGCCGATGCCTGGTTTGGCATTGGCGTAACATTGGATTTTGAGGAACGCTATTTTGAAGCCCTGCACTTTTACAAAAAGGCGCTGGATCTTGACATTGCCAACGCCGACTACTGGTTTGCCATTGCCGATGCCGAGTACAAGCTGGGTCACCTGCCCGAAGCAGAATCGGCCTATGAAAAAGTGGTGGAACTAAACCCGCTGGATGTAGATGCATGGTTGGACTACTCATCTATCCTTTACGAACAAAAACGGCTGGCAACGGCTATAGAAGTCATCTCATCGGCCATTAAGAACAACCCCGAGGCAGCAGAGCTTTACTATCGCATGGTGGCTTACCTGTTTGCCAAAGGCGAGTATAACGAAGCCTTGAACTTTTTGGAAATGGCCCTCACTTCGGACCCGGAGAAACATTTCATCCTGTTCGATTACCTGCCCCAACTGCAGGATAATAAAGTCATCGTCGATATCATCAACCGGTACACGAAATAGCGGATGTGCAGATATGTAGATTTCAAATGTGCAGATGAAGGAAAGTCATCTGCACATTTTTTTTGCCTTTAACATTTCTTTCTGCACATCGCCAGGCATCTGCGCATTGTAAAGCTTTTGTTAAGTTCTCAATAAATCTGCGCATCCTAAAAAATCGGCACATCTGATATTTGCACATCTGCACATCCTTGGCTTACCTTTGCGCCATTAATACTTTTAGTTATAAGCTATAACCAAACGCACATCTATACATGAACTATCATATAAACAACCTGCCCGAACGCACCGCGAAACCCCGTAATAAAGGCCTCACCATGGTGATGGACAAGGGCCTTAGTCTGCGCCAGGCAGAAGATTTTATTGAGATGGGCGCAGGTTATACCGATTTGGTAAAACTGGGCTGGGCAACCTCCTACGTATCGCCAAACCTTGATGCCAAGCTGAAGCTGTATAAAGATGCCGGTTTGCCGGTTTATTTCGGAGGAACGCTGTTCGAGGCGATGATCGTGCGCGGGCAGTTTGATGATTACCGCCGCATATTGGATAAATACCAGATGGAATATTGCGAGGTATCTGATGGCAGCATCAATATAGAGCATGACGAGAAATGCAATTACATCCGCGAACTGAGTAAGCAGATTACCGTAATATCCGAAGTGGGTTCTAAGGATATCCAAAAAATATTCGCCCCCTATAAATGGATAAAGTTGATGAACGCCGAGATAGAAGCCGGCAGCTGGAAGGTAATTGCCGAAGCGCGCGAAAGCGGCAACGTAGGCATCTACCGCGACTCTGGCGAAGTAAGGCAAGGGCTGGTAGATGAGATACTCACCCAAATCCCCGAAGAAATGATTATTTGGGAAGCGCCCCAAAAAGCGCAACAGGTGTGGTTCATCAAACTCATTGGCGCCAACGTAAGCCTCGGCAACATCGCCCCGGCAGATATCATCCCCCTGGAAACGCTAAGGCTGGGGATAAGGAGCGATACGTTCGAGCACTTTTTGAAGTAAAAGCGTATCTTTAATCCAAAGCCAATCTGTAAGCATGGTCAAAGTTATTATTTACGCCATTATAGCCCTGCCACTTATTGTGTGGTTTATAGTATCCAGTAAAAAGAAATCCAAATGGGGCTTAAATTTAGGCCGTGTGGTTTGCCCGGTATGTGGCACAAAGCAGCCTATTTTCAGGATGCCCGCCAATAGAGAGCAGGCCATGTGGGGTGGAACAACCTGCCCCAAATGCCACACCAATCTGGATAAGTATGGCAATATTATTTCTTGATATGTACCCTTAACCGCTAATTATCCCTCTGCAAAAATCGCGCAATTGATCATCACGCGTTTCATCCCCGGCAATTTGCTCTACTAAATGCATGTACTTCTCTTCATGGTATCGCATGAGCCCCAAAATACATTCGACATAGGTTAAGAAGAAGCTGCCCCGCTCCTCCAGTTTTTTCAATTGGATTTTTTCTGCCGACTCCGATTCCATATATTTTAAAAGATTAGCCGCCTTCCATGCAAGTTCTCCCTTATTATTAATAATCCATTCTTCTAACCTGGAGATAAAATTTCGAGGCACATCAAACTCGTCATCAACGGAACTTTCTTCCAATAAATTGATCGCAGCATATAAATAATCTGTTAGCCAGGCATCTTTTTCATCGGCTAAACTAATTTGAAGAAGGAGCGGAGCTATAAATGCTGCGTTTTTAAGCTCGGAAAGTAAAGAAGCAAACTTGTTAGTGTTTTCTATTTTATTGGGTTGGGCAATTAGCACGATCAGTTCACTTTTAAGCGTTGCAAAATTGTCAACTAAGACATCGTACAGAGTGTTCAGTTTGTGATTTATTTCAGCCACGGTTTACCTTATAAGCGTAATATATCCCGTTATCGCAGGCGTAGTTTTATCCAGGTTGATAACGTAGTAGTAGGTGCCGAATGGCAGGCGTTTGCCTTTTCGGGTGCCGTCCCAGGTATCGGCAGCGCCTTTTGCGGAGTGATATACCTCGGCCCCCCAGCGGTTAAACACTTTAACGTATGCATCCGGGTAATCTGCCAGGTTGCCAATTTCCCATTTATCATTGTAACCATCGCCATTTGGCGTGAAAATGTTGGGTATCACCAAATGCACCTGTACGGTTACCTTTACAGTTGCGGTGTTTATGCACCCACTTGCCGAGCGCACCGTTAAGGTGTAAATAGTAGTTTTATCAGGTGTGGCGGTGGGGTTAAGTACTTTCGTGTTATCTAACCCGGCCGATGGGCTCCAGGTAATATCCGTGCCCTTACCTGCCGAAGTGCTTGCGCTCAGTTGTACGCTATTGCCTTTCTCTATAATCTTATCGCCGCCGCCATTAACAACAGGTATGGGGTTTATTACCATGCTGATGCTGTTGCTGGTGGCAATACCCGGTACGGCGCAATGCGCATTGCTGGTAACCTTACAGGTTACCACATCGTTATTGGCTAGTGTGCTGCTGGCAAAGGTGTTGCGGTTGGTGCCTGCGTTTGCGCCGTTTATTTGCCATTGGTAAGCTGGGCTATTGCCGCCGTTCGTTGGCGTAGCGGCAAAGGTGATTGTTGTACCGTAGCACACATTGTTCGCATCGTTGGCTATAGTTACCGATGGGCTAACCGGGCTGGCCACATTTATGGTGATGCTGTTGCTGGTGGCCGTTGGCACGGTAGTACAGGTGGCATTGCTGGTGATAACGCATTGCACCACATCGCCGCTGATAAGCGAATTGATGGCGAATGATGCGCTGTTACCGCCCACGCTGCTGCCGTTAAGCAGCCATTGGTAAGCAGGTGCTGTGCCACCGTTTATGGCCGTGGCCGTAAAGCCAACCGTCTCGCCCGGGCAAATGTCCGTTGCTGATGCCGCGATAATTGCCGACGGCGTTAAATAGGGATTTACTACCATGGTAACCGTGTTGCTGGCAGCAGGTACCGGCGTGGCACATAGCGCATTACTTGTCAACAAGCAGCTTACCTTATCGCCATTGGCCAGCGCGCTGCTGCTGAAAGTATTGCTATTATTGCCGGCATTAATACCGTTTACCTTCCATTGGTAAACCGGCGTGCTGCCGCCGTTTACCGGCGTTGCCGTAAAAGTAACGTTAGCGCCGGTGCAAATGGTGCTTTGCGAAGCTGATATGCTAACCGATGCCGGACGGGTAGGGTTTACAAGCATGGTTATGCTATTGCTGCTTGCGGTTACAGGCACGGCACATTTGGCGTTGCTGGTTATGCGGCAGCTTACCACATCGTTATTGGCCAGCGTGCTGCTCACGAAGGTGCTGCTGTTACTGCCTGTATTTGCGCCATTTACCAGCCATTGGTATATGGGCGTAGTGCCGCCGTTGGTTGGTGTGGCCGTAAAGGTAACCGAGGTGCCCGCACAGATATTGTTCCCCGATGCTGAAATGGTTACCGAAGGGCTCACCGGCGTGTTTACGATGATACTGATGCTGTTGCTACCGGCGGTTGGGGCAGCGCTGCATGGGGCATTGCTGGTTACTATGCAGGTTACTACATCGTTGTTAGCCAGAGCGGTGCTGGCAAATGTGGCGCTGTTGCTGCCCACATTACTGCCGTTTACCTTCCATTGGTAGGCCGGGTTGGCCCCGCTGTTCAAAGCCGTTGCCGTAAAGGTGATATTATCTCCCGGGCATATGTTATTGGTAGATGCGACGATGCTTACGGAGGGGCTGAGGTAAGGGTTAACCACCATGGTAACCGTGTTGCTGGTTACAGGCGGCGTGCCGCATGGGTTGGGGGTGCCGGTAAATATGCAGGTAACATTATCGCCATTGGCCAGCACACTGCTGCTGAAAGTATTGCTGTTAGTGCCGGCGTTTACGCCGTTTACCTGCCATTGATAAACGGGGTTGCTGCCGCCGTTTACCGGTGTTGCCGTAAAGGTTACGTTGCTGCCCGCGCATATGTTGTTTTGCGATGCTGCTATGCTCACCGAAACAGGCGGGCTTTGGGTTACCACCATGGTAATGGTGTTACTGGTAACGCTTTGCTGTGTCAGGCATGTGCCGCTTACGGTTACCGTGCAGGTTACTTTGTCGCCATTAGCAAACCCGCCACTACCGTAAGTGAGGCTGTTGGGGGTGCCTGCGTTTAGGCCATTAACCTGCCACTGATAAGTAGCGTTGGCTCCGGCGTTTGTTACTGTAGCGGTGAAGTGAACAAATATACCCGGGCAAATATTGTTTTCTGAGGCTGTAATGCTGATGGTTGGCGGGGCAGTGCTGTTAACCGTCATGGTGATAACGTTGCTGGTAACGCCGGGCGGATTGGCGCAAGGGGCGCTGCTGGTCAACACGCAGGTTACCTTGTCATTATCGGCAAGGGTGCTGCTGCTGAAGCTGGCACTGTTGGTGCCCGCGTTTACGCCATTTACCCGCCATTGATAAGCGGGCGAACCGCCGCCGTTTACCGGCGTTGCTGTAAATGTTACCAAAGTACCTGCGCACACGTTAGTCGCTGATGCTGCAATGGAAACTGAAGGCGTTACGCTGCTGCTCACTTCCACATGCACGTTGGCAACATCCACGCAGCCATCGGCGCTCGTTATCTCAACGGTGTAATCAGTACTTACCGCAGGCGATGCCTTTGGGTTAGCGATGTTCGGATTATCAAGCCCAGTGGCAGGCGACCATTTGTAGCTGACACCGCCGTAGGCCGTTAATTGTACCGGCGACGAAGGGCAGGTTTCTACCTCGCTATTTTTTACGTTGCTCGATTTAAAATCCGAAAAGAAACCGTAAAGTGTCCCGCTGTTCGTGCCTCCATTGATAAAGCCCAGCGAAAAATTCCCGGCGGAATTAGAAAAATTAAGCGCGCTGCCGGAGCTAACTGCGTTGCTGAGGTCAATCCGGGAGGTAACATATGCGCCTCCTGTGCCGGGCACCACAAAAAAATCACTGGCTTTAATCAGCGAATTGTCGCCGTTGACGCTAAAGCTATTCTGAAGGCCGTTTTTGGTGGTTATCAAAACAGCAAACAACTCATCCTTGCTCCGCACGATACTTACCGATTTGGAACCCGTGCAATTCAATTTAGGGATTACTGCCGAACCCACTTCGCAGCCATTGCCTGTTAAATGGTAAACGTATATTTTCTTGTCGGATCGTATGTAAGTGCTGGTGTTGGTTAAATTGAATATGGTCGATTGCCCTTTAGATAACGTTGCCGATGGGCCGGTACCACCATCAATGTAAATGGATGTACCATCTTCAACCGCCATCACATAAATATTATCGTTGGGTACTAAGAATCCTCTGGTAACGATGTACTCTGTGCCCAGTACGTCGGTTGGTACGGCCTGGTCACCAATAAGATCGGCACAGCTGGATACCTGCACCAAGTCATCTTTCAGGGTTATGGCAATGAGATTATCTGATGATATATACGAGCCATGCAGGTGCCCGCTTGCCGCGCCGCTTGTTGCTACGGCCGAAAAAGTTTGCCCGGCGTTCAGCGTAATGGTGAAAGGGATACCGGCGTTATGTCCTACGATGTTTTGTTTAGGGTTGATGGTGACATGGGTATTATCCTTAGTTGCCACGATATCGAAAGAGTTGGCAGCTGCGCTGTAGGCGGTAGATTCATCGTACGTGTACTGAGACGAGATAAAAAATTCCGTGCCGAGCGCATTTTTTCCTTTCAGCGAAAATATCTCGGGGTTGCAATTGCAAAAGCCGCTCACCACTTCGTAATAGGCTGTTATATCGGCGGTTGATTTAATAAGCAAGCCTTTATTTAGAGTAGTATTTGCGGGTGCGTTTTGCAATTGGTTTATCCAGGGGGTAAGGTCTACGCTGGCGGTAGCATTTGGGCCAATATCCTTTATAATAGGTATAAATGATGGGTCGGCAGGCATGGAAATCGTTACCGTAGCCTGCGACGCAGCTGTAGTGATACGAAGCGCGATAGGTTTATTGAAATCGCGGTTGGCATCGTAAACATTGGGCACCACAAACCAAAATTCATTGTCTGTTTGCGCCGAAGCCAGGTGCGGCAGCAATACAATAAGCCCAAATAAAAATGCTTTCAGGAAGAGCAGGCTGTATTTAGCAGGCTTAGGATGTTTCATTAGGGGCATATAGCTACAAAGCATTACAATAATAAACATTATCGGCGTAAAATCAGTGGATTTTTTTGGAGGAAGCAGTGTTTAGCCTTGTACCAAACATACCCGGCCACCACCTGTTATCCTTAAAAATAACAGAACCCATGAGCGAGCCTAAAGACAAATCCCCCATACAGCACCCAACCGGCGACCCGAAAGTAGATGCCGCTGAACAGGATGTGATCACCAACAACGAAGAGTCCAACAAAATCGTCAACACTGATGATGCCGTGGCCGATATGGAGGGTATCGAAACTACCCTGAGCGAGGATGAACCCTCCACCGCCCTCAATGCCGACCGCGACATAACCAATAGTGAGGAAGCCAATGGCGATGAACCGGTGGTGAATTAACGCGCGAATAAATACCTGCAATACGGTATAGCTATTAAACTTTCCGGGCTTTAGCTTTATGCTACTGGGGTGGAGTATCAAACATAAGCATTTGAGGATGCCGATGACATCGCAGCTTGCAGCTTAAGCCATGTATATCGCAATATCTACATTATATTCACCACTGGTATTAACGGGAAATCGCGTTAGTGCAATCGGCCTGATTTGCGCTATATTTATCTTTTCCGTTGCAATGGGCTACCTGCTTTACAACCGCTACCAGCTTAGGCAAACGGCCATTTTGCAGGAAGGGATAATAAAGCGGCAAGAGATGGCTACCAAAGGCATTATAGATGCCGAAGAGGATGAGCGGCGGCGCATAGCCGGCGATTTGCACGATGGCGTGGGGCAGCTGCTATCGGCAACGCGCATGAATTTGGATACCCTGCTGGAGCTCATAAAACTTACCGACCCGGCCAGCCTGGCCCTTGCCGCCAAAATAATGGACATGGTTGATGAAGGTTGTAACGAGGTACGCGACATTGCCCACCAGATGATGCCCGATGTGCTATTGAAGATGGGCCTGGCAACAGCCCTGCGCGATTTTGTGGATAAGATAGATTCGCAGCGACTGAAGATTGTACTGCAAATTGCCGGACTGGAAAACAGGCTGGATAACAGCGTAGAGGTGGTGCTTTACCGGGTGATACAGGAAACGGTAAACAATGTGCTAAAGCACGCAAAGGCAACGCAGTTGGATATACAGGTAATGATGGACGGACACGAGTTATCGGTAACCATTGAAGATAATGGGGTAGGGTTCGACAGCAACCGTCGCGGAGAAATCGGTGGCATAGGCATCAAGAATATCCTTACCAGGGTTGCGTATTTAAAAGGAACCGTAGATATATCATCGTCGCCGGGGATGGGGACACTGGTGGCAATTTTGATACCTTTACCATAAATTATGAGCGCTAAAAGTATTTTTATTGTAGACGACCACCAGATGGTTATCGACGGGTTGAAACTCATCATCAGTACCATACCGGGTTTTGAGGTAATAGGCGAAAGTACCAGCGCGCCACGTGCACTGGATAGGTTTGCAGAGCTTATGCCCGATATTTTGCTTACCGATGTGAGCATGCCCGAGATGAGCGGCATAGAATTTACCCGACTGGTGAAAAAGAAATACCCGCAGGTAAAGGTGCTGGCGCTGTCCATGTTCAGCGAGAGCCAGGTGGTGGCCGAGATGATAGATGCAGGCGTAAGCGGCTACATCCTCAAGAACACCGGCAAGCAGGAACTGGTTGAGGCGCTGGGCAAAGTGGCATCCGGGCAAAACTATTTCGGGCCGGATATTACCTTACAGCTGATGAAATCGTTCAAGCGTAACCAGGAGGAATCGCGGCTTACGGATAGGGAGATAGAGATCATCAGGATGATAGAGCAGGATTTTGGCAACAAGAAAATTGCCGACCTACTGTTCATTAGCGAGCGCACCGTAGAAACCCACCGAAAGAACATCCTGCGAAAAACCAATACCCAAACCGTCGTGGGCCTGCTTAAATACGCTTACGAACGCAAGATTATCTAGGGCACATACCCGCCATAATTTTCCAGGGTTATTTTATAGAAATGTCGGAAAAATTCGATGGAATTGGGTCGGACCGGCAGAAGCCTACTGTCGATTTTCGTCAGCCGCTGCAGGTAAAAATTTGCCAAAAAACCGTAAAAAATCCGAGTTTTTCGGAGGTTTTTCGGTGTTTTTCTTAGTTTTTTGGGTGATTTTCCTGCGGAACTCAAAACGGCCAAATTTGCATGCAATGGCGTTTTTACCCCAAAAATACACTTTTTGACCGAAAAAAAATTCCAGCTTTTTCCAATAAATCGCACCTGTTTCAGCTATAAATTTCCAGGAATTTCCAGCCTTCCTAATTCATCCTTTTTTATTTACTATGCGAGAATAGCCAGGGTATCAGATCCGGCTCTGCGAAGGCATCGTCCCAACTGTTATGGCCATCGTTGGGGTACACGGTGTATTTAGGGGTTGCGCCGGCTTCTTTAAGTGCTGCTACCATTACCTCCGAATGATCCGGCGGTACCACGTTATCCTTGGCCCCGTGGAATATCCACATCGGCACTTTTTTGGCGTAGATTTTAGCGTTGTTGGTGTTATCGCCGCCGCAGATGGCAAAGGCCGCCGCGAACGTTTTGGGCTTGCGCCGCAATATCTCAAAGGTACCCATGCCGCCCATAGACAGGCCGCCGATGTACACCTGCTTTTTATTGATGTATGGCTTCTCCAGCATTTGGTCTACCAGGGCCAGCAGCGCGCTCATGGCAGCGGTAGGCTCGCCACCCTCCTGAAAATGGAACTGCCATTTACCTGTCGCGGTTGTATCTGCCTTTACATTGCTCCAGAAACTGCTTTTGGGGCATTGCGGGTAAACTACAATAGCCGGGTACTTTTTGCGGATGGTATCATCCAGGAACAATTTTGGCCCATAGGCAAGTTGCACATCGTTATCGTTACCGCGCTCGCCTGCACCATGCAGTACGAAGATGAGCGCATACTTTTGCTTGGGATTGAATTTTTTGGGGAACAGGATGCGGTAGGGCAGGGTATCTGTTTTGTTGATGAACGAACCCCTGTCGAAAGCGGAGTTTACCTGCGCAGCGGCAAAAAAAGGCGATGCCAGGCATAATATGCCCAGCATCCCTGTAATCAATATCTTCTTCAAAGTCATAGTATCAGTTTAAGGTGTTGCGTATATCCACGCCCCGGAAAAAACAACCACCGTCATGCTGAACTTGTTTCAGTACCCCATCATAAAAGTTGCCACCGTGCTTAACGGCTTTGTAAGCTGGCTTCCCGCCGTGTGGGGTGCCGAAATAAATTCGGCATGACGTTTTTTTATTTTCCAAGTACGTCGGGTATCTATGTAAACGTAAATAAATTATACTTTATTCCCACCGCGCCCCCAAAATATTTTGCGCTTGCTATAAACTTTAGGTATGTCTCGTCCAACAGATGCTTCGTTCTTGCTCCTAACAAATACTTTCTATTTTGTCATTCTGAGCGATAGCGAAGAATCTACTAGCCACAATGCGTATCCGATTTGCAAGTCGGTTAATAGATGCTTCGTTCCTCAGCATGACAAGCCCCTAATTTTTGCCAATATACGGGCTTTTGAAATCGAGTTTTTTAAGGCCCTGCTGCACCTCGGGCGCGCTCATAAAAAGCTTCCAGAGCAAGCCGCTGCGGTAGTTCTCAATCATTACTACCTGCGGACCCTGGTCTATCGCCAGGTACGATTTTCCGTACCAATCTTTCTGCTCGCTAAAAGCATCGGTAAAGCCGTATTCGCCCCAAATCTTATCGCCCAGATCATAATAGAAATGGCGCAGGGCCTGCATCGAATATTTAGGTGTATAAGGGAATGCCGATATGGCCGCCGTTGGCGATATTACCCCCAGATCGTTGGTGGGCGAGTGGGCATTGTAACCCTCGTAGTTATCGCTGGCGGTAAGGCCCCAGCAATTTTCGCCATAGCCTTTGAACTTTTTGGGGTTATCCAGGCAATAAGCGCGGTTGATGAGCGTGTGGTTAAGATTTTGTTCCCAGTAGTCGGCGTAGCGATCTTTAAGCCCGGTTGGGTTGAGGCCCATGAACGAGTATTGCGAAAAGAACAGCGGGCCGCCGTAGTCGAAACCCAGGGGCAGTTTATAGCCATAAAAGGTTTGCCCGTTCTTAAAGAAATCGCTTTGCGCCCAGCCGCGGTGGTAAACATCGGCGCTAACCGGGTAGCGGTCGCCACTTTCGGCAAGGATGTAGGTAATTAAACATTCGTTGAAGCCACGGATAGGGAAATTCATCACCCAGCCGTTGTTAGGGCTCCAGTGCCAGTACAGGTTATCGCGGCCGCCCTGGGTGTACCAGCTCCATTCTATCTCGCCCCACATCCAGCTGATCACATCGCGTATGTGGCGTTCTTTTGGGGTGTTGGCGGTAAAGTATTGCTTGGCGCAGATAAGGCCCTGGAACAGGTACGAGGTCTCTACCAGATCGCCGCCATCATCTTTACGGCCAAAGCGGATGGTTTTGCCTGTTTCGCCATTGAGCCAATGCGGGAACACGCCGTGGTAAGCATCGGCCTTCCACAAAAAATCTACCATTTTGGTCATGCGGTCAACCGCCTGCTCGTGCGTAACGAATTTGCGGTGGTCGGCGGCAATCAGCGCCATAATGCCGAAACCGCTGCCGCCGGTGGTTACTACTTCGTTGCCGTAATCGAAGGCTACGTTGCTGCGTTCGCGGGCCAGGCCGCTGGTGGGGTGGCCAAAATCCCAAAAGTAACGGAATGTTTGGCGTTGTACCACGTCTAACAGGGCGCTATCGCTCAGGTTTTTGATAATGCCTACCGGCTTGATGCCATCGGCAACCTTGTTGACTTTTTGGGCAAAGCTGCCTGTTGCCATTAAGGAAAGCAACGACAGGAGGTATAATTTCTTCATTTCTTCTGTTTATAGTGTTATAAATTGGGGCTGGTAAAGCCAAGCCCTTTCATGCCGGTTTTAATTTCGGGGCAGCTCATGAATAAGTTCCAGAGCAAGCCGCTGCGGTAGTTCTCTATCATCACGATTTCCGGCCCCTGGTCTATCGCCAGATACGAGCTGGCAAACCATGGGTTGGTGAGGTTGAAAGCATCTTTGAAGCCATAATCGCCCCATAGCTTATCGCCCAGTTTGTAATAAAAAAAGCGGAGGGCCGCCATTGATTGTGTGGGCGTATATGGCAGGGAAGATATAGCCGCAGTTGGTGATATTACCCCAACATCGTTAGTGGGCGAGCTTGCGGTGTAGCCATTTTCGATATCGCTTGCGGTAAGGCCCCAGCAGTTTACGCCGTAGCCGGTGTTGCTATTGGGGTTGGCTACGCAGTAATTGTAATTGATGAGGCTATGCGCCTTGGCCTGGTCCTCGTAATTGGCGTAGGCATCGGCCAGGCCGGTTGGGTTTATGCCCAGGAAGGAGTAATGCTCAAAAAACAACGGTCCCGCCTGTGGAGGGCCTAAAGGTAGTTTTACGCCATAGTAGGTGTTGCCGTTTTTAATGCTGCCGTTGCTCGCCCAGCCATTGTCATAAACTTCTTTGGGGATGCCATGCGTAGGGGAGGAGGCCGCAAGTGCGTACACTACCAATGCCTCGTTCCATCCTGTGATCTTCATGTTAATGGCCCATCCGTTGCTGGGGCTCCAGTGCCAGTACAGCACGTTTTGTCCGCCCTGCCTAAACCAGTCCCACTCTACGTTATTGTACAGCGTGGTGATATCGGCACGCAGGGTAGTTTCATCGCTGCCTGCGCCGCTGTAGTATTGGCGTGCAGTAAGCAGACCCTCCATCAGGAAAGCGGTCTCCACCAAATCAGCGCCATTATCTAAATTGCTAAAGGGTTGTACTGCCCCGGTTGCGCCGTTTAGCCAATGCGGGAACGCGCCATGGAAGGTAACCGCCTTGGTTTTCAAAAAGCCGACTATCTTTTGCATACGAGCCAAACCATCGGCACGAGTGATGAAGCCACGATTTACTGCGGCCACCATGCCCATTATGCCAAAGCCGCTGCCGCCGGTGGTAACCACGTCGCCATTGGTGTTGCGTTCGCGGGCAAGGCCACTGGTGGGGTGCCCAAAATCGTAAAAGTACTTAACTGTTTGTTTCTGTACCAGATCAAGCAAAGCATCGTCGCTTATCGTAGGGAACTTATCGTTAGCATCGATAGCGGTAACCAGACTAACGTCTATACCCGATTGCAGGTAGCCGCCCTTGGTCGACTTTAATGCCGTTGTAATACTAAGCGTATATTTTTGAATAGCATTGAGGGTAGGCGAAACAACAATGGTGCTATCACTGTTTTTGTAGGTGACCATGTAGGGTGCTATAGCGCCACTGCGGTCCTTCAGCGTTAATGCGTTGCTAACCGAATTGTGGTCAACAGCTGCCAGAAACGAAACTTCGATAGAAGGTGCCTGGCTAACATTATTGTAAGTAAAGCCACTAACAACACCGTCTACTTTCAGCGTATTGAAGCTGAAGGATGTTGTAACCGGCGGTACCGGCGGGGCCGGCGTAGGGGAACTGCCTTTACCACAGGCAAAAAGCAATAACGATAAGTACATCCCCGCATAAATCCTTAAATCTCTCATCTGTTTTCTGTTTTTCAGCTTTGTAGCAAATAGTGTTCAAAATAATCCTGCAAGCCCGCGTCGCGAGTTGACTCACCCTCCCCACAGCTGTGGGGACTACCCGACCCTCTCTGCTTCGCAAAGAGGGTTTAGCTTCAATTCGTTTCACCCTTATTTCCCTCTCTGCTTTGCAAGAGGGTTTTAGCTTCAGTTTGTGTTCACCCTTCTTTCTTCACCCTCTTTGCGAAGCAGAGAGGGTCGACGCACGATAGTGCCGTCGGGCCTGCCTGTCGGCAGACAGGGTGAGTCAAATATACGAGCGACAAGAAGCGAACTTTCAATGTTTCGAACACTCAAGCCTGATAGCCTGCGTTTAAAAAATCATAAAAAAAGGTTGCCCGGTTATTACGCCGGGACAACCTCAACCCCAATCAAATATTACTTTCCTCTGCCTTCGAGCTTTACCAGCGCACTAATGTCTGCTGCGCTCAAGGCTTTATTGTAAACTCTTACTTCATCAAGCTGGCCGGTAAGGAAACTTGCCCATGGCTCTGCACCATGAGAGGATGTTTGGCTCGGGCTCGTCATGAACTGAACGGTGCCGAATACAAACTTGCCAACGTTTTTAAGTGCTAGCGGACCTGCCAGGCCTGAAAGCGTACCTGCCTTTAAAAGCGATCCGTTAAGGTAAACGCTAACAGTTGAATTAGCCTGATCGTAAGTAACGGCCATGCTGTTCCATTTATCGAACAGGTTTACGGCGTTATTGATCTCCAGGGTCCTGTCATCTGTTCCGTTGAACACATGGATGCGGAGTTTACCTGCATCGTTAGTACTGCCGTTTTCTATAAAAAACTCAATGTTACCCCAAAAGCCTGTGGTGTTAGCCAGCGAAAACAAGCCAATTACGCCGGTTGACGGAGGAGGCGTTTTGAACCATTCTGTTACGGTGAAGCTGGTAAGGCTTGCCACCGATGCAGGGGGCGTGCCTATAATATAACCGTTTGTAGCGCCTTGCAAAGCCTGCCCCTTGATACCAGCAGCATAACCTATGCCGGTTGCTGTGCCGGTGGTGTTTGATACGCTATCCACAGCGTTGCCGTTGAAACCATAGTATGCTACCAAATTAGCTGTGGCTATCTCCTTGCTGCTGGTGTACCCGCCTATAGATAATGGCGGGGCATAAGTAGAGGGGTCGAACTTTTTTTGGCATGCTGATAGCCCAAGCACCAATGCCGACACGGCTACCAATTTATATGTAATTTTTTTCATGACGTTCTCTTTTGAATTGATTAGTAACCTGGGTTTTGAGTTAATACGCCTGCACTCAGATCTATCTCTGCCTGCGGAATGGGCCAAACCTCGTTCTTGCCTGCTTTCCAGCCTTTAGGGCCGAATACCGCGGTACCGCGTCCCTGGCGGATAACATCGAAGTAACGGTCGAATTCCATAGCAAACTCTACGCGCCTTTCTTTCCAGATGGCTGCCTGCAATGCTGCTTTATCGGTAGTGGTAACCTTTGGCAGTATGGCTGCATTGCCGGCACGTGCACGCGCCCTAACCAGTTCAAGGGAGGCAATTGCCTGCGCGCTGTTGCCGGTTTCGTTTGCTGCTTCGGCATTCATCAGCAATACATCAGCATAGCGTATAACGCGTATGTTTTGCTGCACGCCCTCGTTAAAACCGCTTACCCACTGGCTGAACGGTACGTATGATTTTTGATTGTACATAGGGTTATCGCCCACTGCGTCTATAGCATCGCCCTCAGGCGTAGTTTCGCCACGGAAGATGATGGTTGCATCGCGGCGCGGATCGCCCGGCTCATAGGCGTTGGCCAAATCCAGGGTTGGTACATTAAAACCCCAGCCGCCACCATTAGCGCCCCTTACGCCTTGCACTTGTGAGTACTGCGAGTTTGATGCATCGCCATTGCCTTTTACCAAATCGCTCTGTATCTCAAATACCGACTCGGAGTTGTTCTCGTTATTGGTGCGGAACAGCTGCTCGTAGTTAGGGAACAACGAGTAACCCAGGCCCATTACCTGGTTGGTATAGTTAAGCACGTCGGCCCATTTTTGCTGGTACATGGCTACTTTGGCGTGCAGTGCAAGCGCGGCACCTTTAGTTATACGTCCTGCATCGGCAGCGCCATAGCTTTGTGGCAGTGTTGCGGCGGCATCGGTCAAATCCTGCTCAACGGCGGCCCAAACCTCGGCCTTAGGCGTACGCGGTTTGTTGTATTCAGTTGCATCTTTAGGCACGTTTAGGCGCAATGGCACATCGCCAAAAGCACGCACCAGCCTGAAGTAGGCGTAAGCGCGGATAAACTTAGCTTCGGCCAGGTACCTGTTCTTCAGGTTGGCATCCATGCTGATGTTGGGTACGTTATCCAATACCTGGTTGGCAAAGTTGATGGTTTGATACTGGCCGGCCCAGAAATCGGCAATCTGGCCATCGGTAGATGATGCCGTATAGTTATCGAAGTTGTTGAAGAACGATGCATCGTTCACGCTGCTGCCTTTTTCGGCATCGTCAGACGGTACGCTTTCCACCGCAATAGGCGCAAAAGCGATGTTCTTCCACTCGTGCAGGTTGGCATACATAGCGTTTACGGCCTTGGTAGCATCGTCCTGCGTTTTCCAGAACTGTACGGCCGGGGTTGCTGCCTGGCGCGGCTCATCAAGGAATGATTTTTTACACGATTGTGCAGTAATTAATACCGCTGCAAAAAGCGCAATACCTGTTACTTTTTGCATGTTATATTTTTTGAAGTTCATCTTTGATCAATTAAAAAGTAACGTTTACACCAAAGTTATAAGTTGCGTATAACGGATATACGTTATTATCGATACCTGCATTTGTAGGTGCTCCACCAATTTCGGGGCTAAAGCCTTTGTATTTGAAGAAGTTGATAGGGTTTTGTGCGTTGGCAAAGAACCTTACCTTTTGCATATGCAGCGTTTTAGACAATGCCGACGGCAGGCTGTAACCCAATTGGATGTTCCTTATCCTTACGTAAGCGCCGCTTTCTACATAGAAAGAGTTTGGTGCCGAGTTGGTAGTTGAACCAACGTTTACTGATGGGTAAGTGTTGGTACTGTTAGCGCCTGTCCAGCGGTTATCGTAAAAATCTTTGCTGAAGTTTTCGTTACCGAAACGGTAGGCGATGTTGGCATTGTAGATGCTTACGCCTGCCACGCCCTGTGCATCAATAGCCAGATCGAAGGCTTTATAAATGAACGAGGTGTTTAAACCGAAAGTGTATTTCGGGTTAGGGTCGCCAAGCGATATACGGTCTTTACCATCGATGATTTTATCGCCGTTTTGGTCTACGTATTTAAAGTCGCCTGGTTTTGCGCTTGAGGCTTGTGCCGAAGAGGTAACCTCAGCAGCAGTTTGGAATATGCCTGCCACCTGGTAACCGTAAAACTCGCCGATTGGGCTGCCCAATACGGTACGGGTTGACAGCGCTCCGTTTGCAAGGCCACCGCCACCTGCATAGATAGGGTTGGCACCGGTTACGGTTGATAATACTTTGTTTTGGTTGTAGCCAACGTTGCCGCCTACTGTGTAGCTGAAATCGCTGTTTACAGTACCTCTCCAGGTTGCAGAGAATTCTACGCCTTTGTTCACGAAATCGGCCTGGTTGCCTATGATAGTGCCCGAACCGGTACCCACTGATGACAGGATAGGGATAGCGAAGATGGCCTGTTGTGTTTTACGGTTGTAGTAATCCAACTCGAAGGTTAAACGGTTGTTCAATACGCCCGCCTCTAAGCCTATATCGGTGCCGACGCCGCGCTCCCAAAAGATAGCAGGGGGGACCACAGAGTTAACGCTTGCACCGGTGTACGGCACCTGACCGGTACCGAAAATTGCGGTAAGGTAAGCTGCCTGGGTTACGCTTAAGGTAGTTGGGTTGAACGGCACGCCCGAGTTACCCACTTTACCCCAGCTGGCGCGCAGTTTCAGGTTATCGAAGATGTGCTGATCCTGCATAAAAGGTTCTTTGCTGATTACCCAGCCTGCACCCACCGATGGGAAGTAACCCCAAACGTTGTTGCCATAAAACTGCGAAGCTCCATCCTGCCTGATAGAGGCATTCAACAGGTACCTGTCTTTAAATGCGTAGTTTACACGGGCAAAGTATGATAAGGCAGTGTTTAACGAACCGCCGTCGGTTACGTTACGGCCTGTAGTACTACCTAACGACAGGTAAAGGTCGGCATCGCCATTGCTGTAAGGCACGTTTTGTGCACTAGCGTTGAAGTTGTACGATTTGTAACGCTGAGCGGTATGGCCCAGTAACACGGTTAACCTGTGATCCTTAGCGAAGGTGTTTTCGTAGGTTAAGGTGTTTTCCCAAATCCAGTTGCGGGTTTCGGTACGGTTTACCGATAGTACGCTCAGGTTATTGCGCTGCGCAAGCGTAGCCGTGTAAACAGGCGTGTAGTTGCGCACTTCGGCCTGGCCTATATCGCCACCGAAGCTTGTGCGGATCTTAAAGTGCTTGAGGAAATTAACCTCGGCATACGCGTTACCGGTAAAACGGTAGTTCTGCGATCGCTGGTTATAAAAATCGAGCGTTGCCTGTGGGTTAAAGTTGTTACCGCCGCCCAGGTTATAATCGTTAGGGTCGCCGTAGCTGCCATCGGCATAATATACCGGCAACACAGGGCCTGCAGCGTACATCTGGCGGAATATACCGCCGGGGATATCGTTTGACTTACTGTACAAGCCGCTCACGTTGTAGCCTAATTTAATAGCGGTAAAAGGTGTGTAATCGTTTGTTAAACGGGCGGTGTAGCGTTTGTAGTTATTGCCTTTAACGTTACCATCCTGATCAAGCATACCAACCGAGAAGTTGTACTTCGATTTTTCGGTACCGCCGTTAACCGACACGTTGTGGTTGGTTACGAAGGCATCCCTTAAAATTTGCTTGTACCAGTCGGTGCCCGCGCCGAAGCTGTTCGCATCGGCAAATAAAGGTGAGCCGCCATTAGAAACGGCTAATTCGTTGATTGCTGTAGCGTACTCGGTAGCATTGGCCATTTTCACCGGGTTGGTAACGGTTTGCCAGCCTGCGTAGCCATTGTAGTTAACGGTAGCTGTACCGGTTTTGCCACGCTTGGTGCTTACCAATACAACGCCGTTTGCTGCGCGGATACCGTAGATGGCGGTGCTGGATGCATCTTTAAGGATGCTGATGTTCTCAATGTCGCTGGGAGCCAGGAAGCTGATATCATCATACCAAACACCATCTACTACATAAAGCACGTTGGTGTTACCGTAAATGGTACCTGTACCGCGTATTTTGATTTGTGGCGATGCGCCGGGCGAACCCGAGTTGGTAATTTGTACACCGGCCACCTTGCCTTGTAAGGCAGACACGGGGTTTACCGAAGCTTGTTTGGAAATGTCATCGCCTTTTACGGTTGCGACAGAACCGGTTACATCAAGCTTGCGCTGGGTACCGTAACCTACAACTACAACCTGGTCTAGTTGGGTTGATGACGGTTGCAGCTTGATATCTAAATTTGTTTGGCCGTTTACGGCAACCGATTGTGTGGTGTAGCCTATATAGGAGACCTGTAAAGTTGCGTTTGACGCGGCGTTTAACGAAAAAGCGCCGTTGACATCGGTTTGGCTACCTGTTGATGTTCCTTGTATCGCAACCGTTACGCCGATAAGCGGCTCGCCTGTTTTAGCATCAGTAACTTTACCTTTTACGATAATGTTTTGAGCTAACGCGAAAGTTGAGAAAAAAGTGAACAATAGAAGTAACCCCGAGATAGTATAAATTCTCTTCATAGTGGGTAGTGATTTGTAAGTACTTAGATTAATTGGTTTTTTTGATAGTGCGAAGTTGCGGAGTTAATACATTTTTAACAAATAATGTAACTCTACATTAATACATCACTTTGAAAACGCTTTCTCACAGAAATTTTATGAAAAATGTAAATAACTGACTATTAGATTATTATAATACGAATAGTGTACCAAGTACATACTACAACAACTTCTTAAAGTCTGTTGTATGGGTATAGGCGTATGAGAGGTAATGATGTAGTGTTACAGCTCGATGAGAAACTCCACAAGGTTTTTATCATGCTCTAAGTTGAGCTTTTTACGGAGCCTGTAGCGCCTTATTTCTACCCCGCGGAGGGAAATATTTAAAAGCGAGGCCATTTCTTTGCTGCTCATGTTCATGCGCAGGTAGGCGCACAGTTTTAGGTCGTTGGGTACCAGGTCGGGGTGGTCGTGTTTTAGTTTTTTGAAGAAGTTTTCGTGTGCCTCGTTAAAGCTGCTCTCGAAGATGTTCCAGTCGCGCTCGTCGCTCATGCCCTCGTCAATCACCTTGTGTATTTTCTTCAGTTGCTCTTCGGGCAACTTTTTGCCGGCGCTATCTTTAAAGTTGTTTATCTCCTCGCTTATCTTCTGCAGTAGTTCGTTTTTGTAAACGATATTCATAGCGCTGTTGGCCAGTTCGCGGTTTTTGCTTGCAAGATCGGCCTGTAGTTGTTCATTTTTGATGGTGACAATATGCTGCTCGTTGGCAATAGCTTCCTGCCGTAAAAACTCTTCTTTTTCGCGTTGCAGCTTTTCCTGTAGGTCTACCCGGTGGCGGCGCAGCTTCAGGCGATAATAATCGCGGATGGCGTAATACGCCAGTATTAGTAATATCACGTAGAAAACGTAGGCAACGTTGCTTGCATACCATGGCGGCGACACCTCGAAAGTAAACACGGTGATATCAGACAATATCTCGTCGTTTATCTTCGCCCGCACTTTAAAGTGGTAAGTCCCCTGGTCAAGGTTGGTAAAATCTTTTTGCCCTTGGGTGCTCCATTCCGACCATTGCCGCGAGTACCCCTCTAAATAATACTGGAATTTTATCTTGGCTTGCCGGTAATAAGGCAGGGTGTAAGAGATGCGGATGTTGTTTTCGGCATGAGGCACTTGCAGGTTATCCAGCATGGCGCCATTGTCGGCCATCAAAGAAATCAGGTCTGTAATGTTCTCTATTTTTCGGATAAGCACTTTGGGGCTGCGGATGCGGCTTTGCAGCAGGGCATCCTCATCGTTTAGGATAACGAAGCCATCATCTACGCTGATGAGGTAGATGGAGTTGTTGATGAGGTTGATGTTTTCGTAATGCTGCACCATTTGTCCGCTCAGGATGCTGAAACGGTTAGAATCGATAGCCAACTTGCCCGGCGCGGAAAGATCGGCAAGGGAAACGCGGCCATTGTTGATAAACCAATATTTTTTGCCAATGGCCGGTATCAATTTGCCCGACGAGGCGAATGTGCCCAGCTTACTATTAAGTTGCTTGTACTTCTCGAACCGGTCGGCAATATCGTCATAAACAAAAAAGCCCACATCTGAGGAGAACACCACCCGGTTATCTAAATTGAAAACGTTTACGTTATAGCTGCCGGGCAGGCCCTGGTGCTCATCGTAATATTTTACCGAGGTAGCCTTTTTAAGGTCGGCGCTGAGGGTGAGCTTGTATATGCCTTTGTAGGCATGGCTCACCCATATCTGCCCCTTGTTGTCCTGCTCTACATAGCGGGAGGGTTCGCCGAAGCCTTCTATCTTATGGTCGAACACCCAGTTGCCGGCAGCATCCTTGCGGTATATTACCAGGCCGGTGTAGGTGCCTTGTATCAGTTGATGGTCGTTGAGTTTTTTGATGGTCCAGCCGCCGTTTACGCTGGATATTTTGGTGATGGCATTGCCGTTTACCTGGTAGGTACCGTCGTTATGGCCGCAAAGCAGGCGGCCATCCTGCAGGGAGAGGTCCCACACCTGGCCCTGCGAGCCGGGGATGAGCTTAAAATCGAAGGACTGGAACAGCCGCGGGTTGCCGGGTATTACCCAATCGCTGTAAAACAGGCCCTGGTTGGTGCCCAAATATATTTTATTGTTGAAGATGATGCTGGAATACACCGTGCCAAAGCGCCCCGTTTTATCGAAATAAAAGTATAGCGGCGAGTTTACTTCAATGCGGTCGATGCCGTTATCCAGCCCGGCCCAAAGGTTTTGCTCGGCATCGGTATAAAGGCTTAAAACGGTATTGTTTTGTAAGCCGCTCGATTTGTTGATATGCTGGATAACGTTGCCGGCGGTATCGATGATAATAATACCATTGAGGATACTGCCATAGGCGAAGTATTTGCCGGGTATCTGCGCGCCGTTGTTAAGCTGGTAGGTTTTCAGGAAATCGTTCGCCTGGTTGGCCCAGGGCGTAATCTGGCTGCCATTGTAAATAAACAAACCGTTTTTTGCGGTGCCGATAAGGAAACAGTTATTCTTAAAGGGCAGTATAGAAAGCACCCCGCTGTTGCCCAATATTTTGCTGCCGGGTATAAATACCAGTTTATTGTTCTTTAGCTCGAATAGTCCCTCGTTCACTTCCTCCACAAAATAGCGCGAGCTGCATTTAAGCAGGAAAAGGAAAGGTTTGGGGGCTTTTACTACGGTTATTTTTCCGTCGGCGTAGATGAATATCGAACCAAACGACTGGAAGATGACCCGGTTGCCATCTACGTATATCTTCCATATCTCTTCGTTGAGGAGTTGTTTGGTGTTTATCAGGCCAATGAGCGAGTGGTATTTTAAGAAGCCGGCCTTGTTATCTTCCCAGTAGCCAAATTCGCCGAAACCACCTGCGTATATCTTGCCTTTGCCATCGGCAGCAACCGAGCGCACGATCTGGCCGTTGGGCATATGGTAAAGCTGCCAGTATTTGCCATCGAAGGCCAGCAGACCCTCGGCATTGCCAAAGTACATAATGCCATGCTCATCGCGCGTAACCGACCAGTTTTGGTTGCCGCTTTGGTACTGCGCCTTGGTGTAATTTTGCACATAAGGCACCCCGATGCTTTTGATATCGGCCGCGAAAGAGGCAATATTCATTAAGAGCAGGACGGAAGCCAGCAGGACGTTTTTGCGCATAGATGATTGATAGCGATAGGTAGCCGCCAAATATTTGTACGAAAATACGTTTTTGGGGTGGAATAAAATGAAATAAGCTTAGCGATGGCTAAGCTTATCCTATATTAATCTGCCAATTGCAAATTCCCTTTTTTTGCCACATTTACCGGCTGGGGCACTTTTACGTAATAGCCCGTGCCATCGTAAACACGCTTGCGGGGGTGCTCTTTGCAAGCATCGCTGCAACAGCCATCCATGGCGGTGCCGCACTCATCGCACTGAGTAAAGTGTTCGTTGCACTCGGGGTTGGCGCAGTTGATCATCTTTGGCGTGGTTTTGCCGCAGTTTAAGCAGGTAGATATTACCACAGGGTTCACGCTGTTCACATCAACCGAAAGGCGGTTATCGAACACATAGCATTTCCCTTCGAAATCTTCGCCGCCGGCTTCCTTGCCGTATTTAATGATGCCGCCGTGCAACTGGTACACATCGGTAAAACCTTCGTGCAACAGCAGGGCCGATGCTTTTTCGCATTTGATGCCGCCGGTGCAATAGGTGAGTATCTTTTTATCTTTATACTGCGCCAGCTCATTGATCATGGCCGGGAAATCGCGGAAGTTCTCTATATCCAGCGTAAGGGCGTTCTTGAATTTCCCCAGGTTATGCTCATAGTTAGAGCGTACATCAAGCACCACCACATCGTCACGATCTTTCATGGCCAAAAACTCAGCGGGTTCCAAATGCTTGCCGGTTTGTTTCTGCGGGTTGATCACGTTAGGATCGCGCAGGCCCGAATGTACGATCTCCGTTTTATAACGACAGTGCATTTTCACAAACGACGGCTCGTCCACCTCATCTACCTTGAAGTCGATACCGGCGAAGCGTGCATCGGCATGCAGGGTATCCATATAGGTGCTGCAGGCTTCGGCAGTGCCGGAGACGGTACCGTTCAAGCCTTCTTCGGCTACAATGATGCGACCGGTTAAACCTAAGCTTTTACAGAATTTTAAGTGATCGGCAGCAAATTGCTCCGCATCGCCTATTGTTGAATAACAATAGTATAGTAGTGTATTGTATTTTGCCATAATCCATCGATACCGCTGCAAACGGTGTTAAATGAGCCGCAAAGATAGGGAATTAGTCGGAAAGTCGGAAAGTCCGGAAGACGGAAAGTTTGGAAATAGGGAAGACGCGGGCGTTTTACAAGCCACAAAGTCTGAGGGCGAAAATTGCAGCGTCTTTCTGACTTTCGGTCTTTCCGACTTCCGAACTCAACAGGCGCTAGCGTATCCCATAAAATATCCTTATCCCTTGCAGGTACTTTTTGTTGCCGGCGTAGGAGATACCATAATCTACCCGGAAGATGAGGCGCTGCACGCCCACGTAAAACTCGCGGTAGTTGGGGTTGCCCTTGGTGGTTAAATAGTTGGCACCCATTATTTCTTCCAGTTTCAGGCGGCGTAAGAAAGGTATTTTGTTGAGTAATGAGCCTGCGAAGTTATGCTGATAGTGCGCTTCTAAGAAACCCCCGTTGGTGCTGTAGGTATAAAAGGGCAGGAAGTGGAAACTACCGATGTAGGTAGGGTCGAACGTACGGCCCTGGTTACCTAAGTAGTGGTAGTAATCCATAAAATACAGGTGTTTATTGTTGAAATAACCGCCCCCGGTAAGCTTGAAAGCCGAGTACCCCGATAAGCCGATGCGGATATTATACTGCGAAATATCAGCGGACGCAAAATCATAGTTCACGTCAGACCCCAACACACCCTGGAAGCCTTTGCGGTAAGTAACCGTAAGTGTTGGGTACTTAGATGGCAGGTTGAATTTGCCGGTTGGGCGGGTGATGTACTGCTGATCGAACGTAAAAGTAGCTGCCGTGGTAAACGATAGTGCCTGGTGCTCGGGGAATAGAATCGAACGGTCATCCGGCGGGGTGCCGTCTGGCGCCAGGGGGTTGTTGGAGGTGAACTCCTTGTCCTTAACATCAACCAGGTGGCCTAAATTGGTATTGTATAATTGCGAGCGACTGGAATAGCTGAGGCTTGCGCTCCACAATACGCCGTTGGCCACTTCGCGCTGGAAGCCGAAGGCGCCGAAATGCGAGCGGTAATATTTTACATAGTTGTTTTCGCTCAGGATGGTACTCAGCGTGTTGAAGTATAGCGAGCGCGTACCTACATTGTTCAGATCCAGCACATCGCTGCCGAAATTTACCCAGTACTTCGAATTATGGAACGGGTCGTTTAGGTACTCGGCCAACATATTTGCGCTGAATATCTTGTTAGAGAAACCGTAACGCAGGGCAGGGGTTACCGCAAAGGAATGGAAGTCATCAATAATATGGGTATAGCGCACCTTTGCGTTTATGCCAAAGCCCTCTACCGTGTTATAATAAAACGTTTGTAGGAATGGATAGATGTATAGCGAATCCTTTTCGGTACGGTTGCTGGCGTTGTACCCAAATATAATGTAGCCGGGGTAGTTAATACTGTTTTTTGTATGCTGCAGCGTATCGAGGTATGCCTCGGTTTTATGGTAGGCCGCTACACTGTCTTTCTTCTGGTAATCGCGGATTTCTAAGGCCGTGAGCGGTACGGGGCGGTTAAATTCCCAATAGGTGGGGGTTTTTAAGTTCGATGCCGTATCTATTCGCAGCACTTCGCCGGTGAAGAAGCCTTCGGGGTAGCTTGGCTCCAGCTTATAGTTATTGTAGATGCCCTGGTAATAGCCGCCGAATTTAAAGCCCAGCACCGAGCCCTTAAAATTGAACAGCACCGAAACAGGCATCCACACGCTATCGGTAATGGGGATGTATTGCTGCTTTACCTGCAGTGTATCAACCAGGTTTAGCGAGTTGCTTTTACCACGTAGCATCAAATCTACGCTGTAGATGCGCCAATCGCCCTCTACGATGTAGATATTGCCGGTAAAAAGCTGCCCGTATTCGTGCTTGGGGATAACCTCTATTTTATCAATCGTTTGCCCGTTTTGCACGGTGCTGCCAATGAGTTTATAGCGGTAGAAATTGAATGCGTAAGATGCTACAGGCGATACGTAACCACGGGTGCTAAGGCCTGGGATGCTGAAAATGTTATGGTAAAAATTGGCCTGTAAATCTGATGCTTTATTGTAGCCGAAGGCAGTATTGATACCCGCGTTGCGCGATGCGATGGTGATTTCTTTTACTTTATTCGGAGATTGGTAGTTGAAAGTAGATAACGACTCTGATTGGTATAAGATGCCCCGGCCCAGCGAATCAAGATCCAGTGCGCGGGTAACCGCCGCGCTGCGCAAGGATTTTGGCGTACTTAGCAGTTTTTGCACGCCTTTCACATATACGGCGCAGGAGTAGCCTTTTACCTCGTTGAGGTGGGCTTCGCGTTTGGCAATCACCATACGCATAATGGTATCGCCCGGGTCCTGGTTATTGCGCCATTTATCAGAAACCTGGGTAAAGCGTAGCTCTTCATCCAGCATCTGTATATCATGCACCTCGTCGTGGTCGGTAATGGTGATGGTTTCTGCTTTTACCGCATAACCGGCAAGGCGGTAAACTACATTGTAGGTACCGGGACTGAGCTTAAAGTGATAAACGCCTTCTTCGTTGGCGGTAGTGCCGTAGGTAGAGCTGCGGATGTAAACCGATGCAAAGGCAACCGGCTCGTTTTTTTGCCCGGTGATTTTGCCCGACAGGATATATTGCTGCGCAGAGGCGCTGATGGCCGTAAACAGTAAACAAACAAGCAGAGGTAAGTGTCTTTTCATAGGTCTTACAAATAATAGCTTTTTAGTCGAAATGTTTGTTTACTGCTGTAATATATTAAAAATGTTTCAGGTAAGCGGTGGTTTGGCGTTTATGTTTAATTTTGCAGGCTAAACAGCTATTTTATGTACACAACATTGCAGCCGGTTTTACAGCAGGAACTTGCCGATATAGAAGCCGCCGGATTATATAAAAGGGAAAGGATCATCACCTCGCCGCAGGGCGCGGATATTACCGTGCAGGGTGGCCAGGAAGTGATCAACTTTTGCGCCAACAACTACCTTGGGCTATCGGGCAACCAGCGTGTTATAGATGCCGCGAAGGCAACTATGGATACGCACGGCTACGGTTTGTCATCGGTAAGGTTTATCTGCGGTACGCAGGATATACATAAAGAGCTTGAAAAAAAGATAAGCGAATTTCTCGGCACCGAAGATACCATCCTCTACGCTGCGGCTTTCGATGCCAACGGCGGGGTGTTCGAACCCTTGTTCAACGATCAGGATGCTATCATATCTGATGAGCTGAACCATGCTTCTATCATAGATGGTGTGCGCCTTTGCAAGGCACAGCGCCAGCGTTACAAACACGATGACATGGTCGACCTGGAAGAGAAACTGAAAGCAACGCAAGACCTACGCCATCGCATTATCGTAACGGATGGAGCATTCTCTATGGATGGTACCATTGCCCAACTGGATAAGATTTGTGCATTGGCAGAGCAGTACAATGCTTTGGTAATGATAGACGAGAGCCATTGCAGCGGCTTTATGGGCAAAACAGGCCGCGGCACGCACGAGCACCATAACGTAATGGGCAAGATAGATATCATTACCGGTACCCTGGGCAAAGCCCTTGGTGGTGCATCAGGCGGTTTTACTTCCGGCAGGAAAGAAATCATCGATATGCTGCGCCAGCGCTCGCGCCCATACCTGTTCAGCAACACGCTGGCACCGGCTATCACAGGCGCTTCTATAGCCGTATTGGATATGCTGAGCGAAACAACCGACTTACGCGATAAACTGGAAACCAACACCCAATACTTCCGCGAGCAGATGACCGCTGCGGGCTTCGATATAAAACCCGGCGTGCACCCCATAGTGCCCGTAATGCTTTACGATGCCAAGCTTGCACAGGAATTTGCCGCTAAAATGCTGGAAGAAGGTATCTACGTAATCGGTTTCTATTACCCCGTTGTACCACAGGGTAAGGCCCGTATACGCGTACAGATTTCTGCCGCGCACGATAGGAAGCATCTGGATAAAGCTATCGCAGCCTTTACCAAGGTGGGTAAGGAATTAGCGGTGATAAAATAAATGTTACGTATAAGTTTTTTACATTTGTACGTATAAATCGGAATTGATATGGCAACTACAAAACTGACATTGAGTGCTGATGAGCAAACCATTGAGTTGGCCAAAAGGATAGCTTCAGAAGATAATATAAGTGTGTCTAAGCTTTTTAAAGAGCTCCTAAATGATTTTTCGAAGAAAAGGAAAAAAGAAGACCCGCTCATCGAACGCTACAAAAACATGGTGATATCTGACGACATCAAGGCGCTTACAGGAATATTAAAAGGTAAGGTGCCTGATGATGTTGATTATAAAGACCTGAAGTGGGAGTATTTAAAAGAGCGGCATGGCTTATAAACATTTATTTGTAGATAGCGATGTGATATTAGATATGTTGGTTGAGCGAAAGCCATTTTCCATGTACACAGAAATGCTGCTTGAGGAAAAAAAATTGAGCGGTGTTCGATTAAGTACGTCAACGCTCATTATCGCCAACATAAATTACATATTGACCAGAAGTATAGGAAAGACGGGTGCTAAGGAAGGAGTGAAGCGGATTACCAAGCTGTTAGAGATTTTTTCTTTTGAAAAAGATGCTATCGAAAGTGCCCTGGCCGGGTCTTTTACCGATTTTGAAGATGCTATCGAAAATCATATCGCTGTTAAACACAACTGCGACCTCATTATAACCCGCAATATTAAAGACTACAAGCAATCCAACATCCCGGTATTAACTGCCGAACAATTTTTAAGAACAATACTATAATGCAATCAAAAATAGATCAGTACACCAGCGAGATAAAAGCGTTCACGGCTGCTAAGGCCGATGAACTGGAAGCTTTCCGTATTAAATTCTTAGGTACCAAAGGCATCATCAAGGACCTTTTCGAGCAGTTCAAAACCGTTAGTGCCGATGAGAAACGCACTTTTGGCAAAGTGCTTAACCAGTTTAAGCAGCTAACCGAAGCACGGTACGAAGAAATAAAAGAATCGCTCGGCTCTGCAACGGTAGATACCAAATCCGAGATCGACCTCACTTTGCCCGGCAACGGGCTGGAGATTGGCTCGCGCCATCCGCTTTCGTTGGTGCGTAACGAGATCATCGACATTTTCAAACGCTTAGGCTTCGTAGTAGCGGAAGGCCCGGAGATTGAGGACGACTGGCATAACTTCTCGGCCCTTAACTTCCCCGAAGAACACCCCGCCCGCGATATGCAGGATACTTTCTTTATCCGTAAAGGCGACCAGGAGAAAGGCGATATTGCCCTGCGCACGCATACCTCATCGGTACAGGTGCGTATGATGGAGAACGGCAAGCCGCCGTTCCGCGCCATTATGCCCGGTCGTGTTTACCGTAACGAGGCTATTTCGGCCCGTGCGCATTGCTTCTTCCACCAGATAGAGGGGCTTTATGTGGATGAAAACGTTTCCTTCTCAGATCTGAAGCAGACGCTTTACCACTTCGTACAGGAGCTTTACGGCGAAGGTACCAAGGTGCGTTTCCGCCCGTCGTACTTCCCTTTTACCGAGCCATCGGCAGAGATGGATATTTCCTGCACCATTTGTGGCGGAAGTGGCTGCAACATGTGCAAGTACAGCGGCTGGGTAGAAATATTGGGTTGCGGCATGGTAGATCCTAACGTTTTGGAAAACTGTGGCATCGATAGCAAGAAATACACAGGCTTTGCATTCGGCATGGGTATGGAAAGGATTGCCAACCTAAAATATGTGATAAAGGATCTGCGTTTATTCTCTGAGAACGATGTTCGTTTCTTGAAGCAATTTCAAACAGAACTGATATGATGAATAATAGTGAGCGGAGAATGGTGAGTAGCGGATGGTTTGCCTGGCCGATAAAAACCATTCACCGCTTAACTGCTCACTACTCACCATTAATATTATTTGCCGCGTTGGTATTGATGGGTTGCGGCAAGCAAGAAAATGTGATCCCCAGCGTACCGGTTAATTTCCGCGCATCAAAAACCGACCCGCGCCTGGCAGCTTTGAACAGCGCAGGCGGCTCAGTCGTTATATCCGGCTATGGCGTTGCCGGCCTGCTGCTATACCGCCAGGCCGATGGCACCTACAGTTGTTACGACCGTTGCAGCAGCTATCAGCCCGAAAAACTTTGCGCCATTAGTCCCGATAATACCGGCTTTACCGCTACCGACCCTTGCAGCGGCGCCAAGTTCTCGCTTTCGGATGGGAGCCCGGTGAAGGCACCGGCTACAAAATCGCTGCGGGCTTATAGCGTAAATGTGAGTAATTTTGAGATATTTGTATCAAACTGATACATGGAGGCCGATAAAATTAAAGATAGTATTAAGCGGGCAGCGCAGGATCTGTTCCGCAAATTCGGTTACCATAAAACCAGCGTAAACGAAATTGCCAAGCGGGCAAAAATTGCCAAGGCTACCATTTATAAGTACTTTGAGAGCAAGGAAGCCATTTTGCACGTGCTGCTGATGGATTACATTAAGCTGAGTGTTGACGAGTTGATTAACACCAACATCCCCGAAATGGATGAGGAGGCCCACCTCAATAACCTCATCATGAAAACCTGCCGGCTCTCTTACACCGTTTGCAACGAATTTATCGGCTGGGATTTCATCCGCGAAAGCACCAACTCGCAGGATTTTTTAAAGAACCTGAGCAACGAGCTGGAAGACCTGCTGGTAATGAGCTTTACCCAGCTGGCCGGCATCCGCAAGCACGAAACCTACCCGCAGCGCCTGCGTTTTTTGATCAAATGCAGCAAAAGCATCGTATTCAGCTTTGCCTTTACATCGGTAAGCGATAGCGACGTGCGCAAGAACTTCGTGTCCTTCCAAAAGGAGATATTGCCTTATTTGGTAAAGGCAGCAATATTGGTTTAGGGGTTTATTCGTCAAAGAAAAGTCCACGATTAAGTCGAGATTGATTTTTCATTATATAGTATATAGCTCGTTCGAGTCTATGAATTGCAATTGCTAAATCTTCTGGATTTATCGGGACTTCTGAAGATGCACCTGCTAAAGTCGATTTAAGTCTATTGAGGCCCATTTCTAAGTCGTGGATGACTTTCGGACTTATGCCTACACCCGTACGTCGTAATATCGAGGAGAAATATTTTTCGGGGAATAAAAACTCTGGATTTCGAAGCAGTTTAAATTGTTCTCTCGACAACTCTAATATTTCTTCGATTGCATCATTTTTGGCAGCTTTTGAGGCATCATCACCATCCTCATTAGCAGAGACTTTGTTTGCTTCCGGTAAATAAGAGTCAAGTTTCTCTTTTAAAGTTTCCCACCAAACGTCAAAGGTCTTTTTAAGTTTTCCTTCGTCTAGTTTATCAGAAACTAATGCGTTATTTATGCTAAGAACTAATTTTACGAAATCTTTCTTTTCGTAGAGGGTTGATTGAAACTGTAATAAGGGGCTTTTTTTTAAATCCGAAGGCTTGAGTCCGAATAAAAATGGACTCACATTCGAATTGTTAAACGCTTTTGATAACGCTCCAGCCTCAAAATTAATCCATGGTGCCTCTAAATTTTGAGGAGTAATACATAGTATTCCAAAGGATGAATCTTCTAGCTCTTTTGCAATATCAATGCTCCAACGGGTGCCTTTATCGATGTCCTCTGACGACACATAAGGCTGTATGGATTGTATTACAAATGGTAACCAATCCCTTAATTCAATTGCGATTTTATGGCTGAGTTCACCAGACCAACTTAAGAAAACTTTCATTGTTAAGTATTTAGGTTCGCCTAAGGTAAACATTTATTCTGAACAAAATTTCTTCACTTAATTATTTGGAAATATTCCTCTAATTCATTTACTTTGTTATTCAAAGTACTTTAATGCAGCGTCCATTAAGTCGCCACAATACCTCGGCGATTATTTTTTAAATAATTACTTTGAATTGCAAAGAACTTTTAAATTAAAAACATATGATAGACCACCTGCAACCTCCACCAAAAAAATGGCACGAAAGTTCCATCCTAATCAAATTAACGGTAATCACCTTAATTATCCTGGCGCTGCTTATCCCATCATCGTGGATACAAAACCTGGTAGACGAGCGACAGGATATTCAAACTAAAATGCTAAGCGCGGTTTCTGATAGCTGGTCGGGCAGCCAATCGGTGCAGGGGCCGGTATTGGTTATCCCTTACAACAAGGTGCTCGGAGCCGCAACTAACGCAATAGGGTACATTTACCTGTTGCCGAACGATTTGTACATAAATGCAAAGCTTAAAACGCAACCATTTAATCAGGGAGTTTTCGATGTAACAGTGTATAGCTCCGCTATTGAAGTAAAAGGCAATTTTACCCAGCCTAACCTGGCTAAATTAGGTATAGATGCCGGGCAGGTGATGTATGATAAGGCACGGTTGCTATTCGGTATATCTGATATCAAGGGGCTTTTAAACAACCCGGTGGTAAAGATACAAGGGCAAAATTACACGCCTGAATCTACATCAGGCGACATACGCCCCTTTGAGCAGTCGCTGCAGGTGGGCTTCTCCTTGCCTGTCAGCAGTAGCATCGCCTTCAGTTACAACCTCGACTTAAAGGGTAGCAATGATATTAATTTCCTTCATCTGGGCAAAGCCACCGACGTGCAGTTTAAAAGCGACTGGCCAACCCCGCAATACAACGGCCGTTACCTGCCCGATACACGCGACAGTACTTCAATCGGCTCGGGCGCAAAATGGCATAGGTTATATTACAACAGGCCCTTTCCGCAGCAATGGCTTAACGACAATACCATCCTGAACAACCCGAAAACAATTGCTGAAGCTACTTTCGGCGTTCGGCTGCAACCGCCGGTAGATGAGTACCGAAAAGTAACCCGGACTAACAGATATGCTACGCTCATCATCATTCTTACATTCGTTTCCCTGTTTTTAACAGAGTTGATACGTAAGCAACCTATCCACCTGTTTAATTATACGCTGATTGGTGCTGCCATGATCGTGTACTATATACTGCTATTGTCCTTTGCGGAAAAAATTGGTTACAACTACGCGTACCTTATCTCGTCTACTGCTACAATAGGGCTAATCTCTTTCTTCACGGCTTCGCTGCTCAAGAACAAAGCAGCCGCAGCGATGTTCGCCTTTATTCTGAGCGTATTCTACGGCTTCATCTTCATCATCATACAATTAGAAGAGTACTCCTTGCTGGTAGGGGCAGTGGCCTTGTTCTTCATCGTAGCGGCATTGATGTATTTCTCCCGAAAGATAAACTGGGATAACCATTAAATAAATATTCACCTAAACCTTATTACCCAAGCTTTCACCCGCATGCACTGGCATGCGGGCGATTTAAACCGAACCAACATGCATACAAGTAATTATTGGATAGCACATTTCAAGACAAACGCCCGGGAACAGCGCGTAGACTGGAAGTTATTTCCCTCGCTAACAACCGAGGAGGTTAAGATTATATTGCCATCGCTGCAGGCCTGGCAATTAGGAGAAACATCGGAAGGGAAGCATTTAATTGCGGCTTCAACCAAATACGCCAACAAAATAGGCGACCCGGATTACGTGGAGGCTGTAAAGCTTTTTATAAAGGAAGAGCAAAAGCACGGTAACAACCTGGGCCGGTATATCGATGGCATCGGGAAAACGCGTATCAGAAAGGATTGGGGCGATACGCTGTTCAGGAAAGTGCGGTATTACAACACCAATATGGAAATATGGACGCTGGCCGTTATTGTAGTGGAAAGCACCGCGCAGATTTTTTACCAGGCACTAAAAGATGCTACGGACTGCGAACTGTTACAGGCGATATGCACCGATATATTAATAGACGAAGCCTATCACATCACTTTCCAAACCGAACGGCTTGCAACAATTTATGAAGGCAAACCCGAATACTCCAAAGCCTGGCGCAACCTGGTGTATAAGGCGTTCTTCTTTTTAACCTCCTGCATGGTATGGGTGGCGCACCGTACCTTATTTAAAGCCGGCGGCAACACGTTCAATTCATTTACCCGGAAAATGATTTTTAAGTACAGGAAAACCATTAAAATGATAACCGAAAGGCAGCGAAAAGAGGTATCGTGGGAATAAGGAAAAAATAAATTCAAAATACCGTTTTGGTTTTCGGTTCAAATTTTATTATGTTTGCATAGTAAAACATAATACCATGAGCGAAGAACTAACTGAATTTTCGGAACAGATAGAGGAGCAATTCGAGATGGAAGACATCACCATCGAGGTTTATATCGATAAGCTGCTCAGCATCTTTTTATAAATGCTTGCTGCCTTTATAAAAAGGCAGGGTGCCAATAAATCTGCTCCGGGCCATCCTGTGCCTGCAATAAATGCGCGCAAATCCGTACGCACAATTAATTCAAGGGCATTTTAGCCAATCAGGCTTTGCGCCTTCGCGCCTTTGCGTGCCAAAATAGCCCCTGATCTTATCTACACATCTGAAATCTGCACATCTGCACATCATTTTCAGCCTCAAAATCGTACCTTTGCCTGTCAATTTGACTTTATAATTACTATGGCGCAATTGTTGAGTTTGCCGTAGTACCATAATATAATAACATGTTAGACTTTTTTAGTAAGCTTTTCGGAAGCAAATCAGAACGGGATGTAAAAAGCATACAGCCTATAGTTGAAAAAATTAAGGCTGAATTTGCCAAATTGGGCGGGCTGAGCAATGATGAGCTTAGGGCTAAAACCATAGAATTCAAGGAAACCATAGCCGCAGGGCTTTCCGGAATTGATAGCGAGATACAGGCCATTAAGGCTCGTACCGAAACCGAGCTGGATATGGAAGTAAGCGAAAAGGTTGAGCTTTATACTCAGCTGGATAAGCTGGAAAAAGACCGCAATAAAGAGCTGGAAGATATCCTGATCAATATTCTCCCTACCGCCTTCGCCGTAGTTAAAGAAACCGCAAAACGCTTAGCGGAGAACCCGAGCATAGAAGTTACCGCAACCGTTTTCGACCGTGAACTTGCTGCCAAAAAGGGCAACGTAGTAATAAAAGGCGATAAAGCTACCCACAGCAGCACCTGGCTTGCTGCCGGCAACCCTGTTACCTGGAACATGGTACACTATGATGTACAGCTGATAGGCGGTATAGTATTGCACCAGGGTAAAATATCCGAAATGGCAACAGGTGAAGGTAAAACGCTGGTAGCCACGCTGCCTGCCTACCTAAACGCACTGGCTGGCCAAGGCGTACACATTGTAACCGTGAATGATTATCTGGCACGCCGCGATAGCGAGTGGATGGGTCCGTTGTACGAGTTCCATGGCCTGTCGGTTGATTGTATAGATAAACATGAGCCAAATTCGGAAGAACGCCGCAAGGCTTACCTCGCCGATATCACTTTTGGCACAAATAACGAGTTTGGTTTTGATTACCTGCGTGACAATATGACACGCAGCCCCGAAGAGCTGGTACAACGCAAGCTGCACTACGCCATGGTAGATGAGGTGGATTCGGTATTGATTGATGATGCGCGTACACCGCTCATTATATCGGGCCCTATACCACGTGGCGACGAACACGAGTTTTATGAACTGAAGCCACGCATAGAGCGTTTGGTGAATGCCCAGAAAGCTTATGTTAACGCCGTATTGAACGAGGCCAAGAAAGCCATCAACGAAGGCAAGACCGGCGTTGACGATGGCGGCTTAGCCTTATTGCGCGCGCACCGCGCCCTGCCAAAGAGCAAAGCACTGATAAAATTCCTGAGCGAAGGCGGCAATAAAACCGTATTGCTTAAAACAGAGAACCACTACATGCAGGACCAAGGCAAGGATATGCCTAAGGTTGATGCTGAACTGTTCTTCATCATCGACGAGAAGAACAACTCGGTAGAGCTTTCTGAAAAAGGTATCGAACTGATTACTGCATCGGGCGAAGACCCGGGCTTCTTCGTGATGCCGGATGTAGGTTCTGAAATTGCACGTATCGAAAAATCTGAGCTGCCCGCCGAAGATAAAATTGCCCGCAAGGATGAGCTGATGCGCGATTTCTCTATCAAATCTGAGCGTATCCACTCGGTAAACCAATTGTTGAAGGCTTACACCTTATTCGAAAAAGATACCGAATACATCCTGGACGAAGGCAAGGTGAAAATAGTAGATGAGCAAACCGGCCGTGTGCTTGATGGCCGCCGCTACAGCGATGGCCTGCACCAGGCGATTGAGGCTAAGGAAAACGTAAAGGTAGAAGATGCCACCCAAACTTTTGCCACCATTACCCTGCAGAACTACTTCAGGATGTACCACAAGCTTTGCGGCATGACGGGTACCGCCGTTACCGAAGCGGGCGAGTTTTGGCAGATATACAAGCTGGATGTGGTAGAGATACCAACCAATACGCCAACCAGCCGTGCAGATATGCAGGATTTGGTTTACCGTACCATCCGCGAAAAATATAACGCTGTTGCCGATGAAATCGTAAAACTAACCCAGGCAGGCCGCCCGGTACTGGTAGGTACTACATCGGTAGAAATATCAGAATTATTGAGCCGTATGCTTAAGCTGCGCGGCATAAAACATAACGTACTGAACGCCAAGATGCACCAGAAAGAGGCCGATATTGTGGCCGAAGCAGGGCAGGCAGGTACCGTTACCATTGCCACCAACATGGCCGGTCGTGGTACAGATATAAAATTAGGTGCAGGCGTGCAGGCATCTGGCGGTTTGGCCATTGTAGGCACCGAGCGCCACGAGAGCCGCCGTGTGGACAGGCAGTTGCGTGGTCGTGCCGGTAGGCAGGGCGACCCGGGCTCTTCGCAGTTCTTCGTATCGTTAGAGGATAACCTGATGCGTTTATTCGGCTCGGAGCGTATCTCAAATCTGATGGTGCGTATGGGTATAGAAGAAGGCGAAGTGATACAGCACTCTATGATATCCAAATCTATCGAGCGTGCGCAGAAGAAAGTAGAAGAGAACAACTTTGGCATACGTAAACGCTTGCTGGAGTATGATGATGTGATGAACTCGCAGCGTACCGTTATCTACGCAAAACGTAAGAACGCTTTGTTTGGCGAGCGCCTGGAAGTGGATTTGAATAACACCGTCTTCGATGTTATGGAAGATGTGGTTACCGAATATAAAGAAGCCAACAACTACGAAGGCTTCAGGCTGGAGGTTATCCGTTTGTTCTCGGTAGATATCGATACCACGCAGGAAGAGTTTGTGGCTACATCATTAAATAACCTGGTTGATAAAACCTTTGCCCAGGTGATAGAGTTTTACAAACGTAAATCAGAGCAGGTTGCCCAACAGGCTTACCCTGTATTGAAAGACGTGTACGATACCCGTGGCCAATATGTAGAAAACATTGTGGTGCCCTTTACCGATGGCGTGCATGGTCTGCAGGTTGCCGTTCCGTTGAAAAAAGCAATCGAGAACAAAGGTGCAGAAGTGTTTAAGTCTTTCGAGAAGAACGTTACCCTTTACCTGATAGATGATGCCTGGAAAGAGCACCTGCGCGAGATGGACGAGTTGAAGCAATCGGTACAGAACGCCGTTTACGAACAAAAGGACCCATTGTTGGTTTACAAGTTCGAGGCCTTCGAATTGTTCCGTGCGATGCTTTCGAACGTGAATAAAGAGCTGGTGAGCTTCCTGTTCCGCGGTGGTATTGCTGTACAGCAGGAGCCGGAGCAGGTACGCGAAGCAAAGCCGGAACCTAAGATGGATCTAAAGAAGATGCGTACCTCTAAACCGGAACTGATCAGCGAAGCTAACGGCATGCCGATGGAAGATACCCGCGAGATACAAAAAGCAACACCCGTAAAGGTGGAGCAAAAAATAGGCAGGAACGACCCATGCCCATGCGGTAGTGGCAAAAAGTTCAAAAACTGCCACGGCGTAGGGCAGAATTAGCCCCACCCAACCCTCCCCAAAGAGAGGGCTAAAAGAATAACCCCCGCGTCATTGCGAGGAACGAAGCAATCTCCCGATAAGCATATCCGCTATGCATAGCTTAGAGATTGCTTCGGTCCTCGCAATGACGTTTTAAAAACATTGATAAATGAAAAGAGCAATATTTGATCGTAAAGCTATGTTAAGCCTCATCAAATGTTGCTCTTTTTTCGTTTTGCTGCTTTTTTCGGCCAGCGCATCGGCGCAAACCAAAGGCAAGGTAGTGGTGGTACGCCCTGCCTTGTTCGATACCTTGCTGGCAAAACGCGCCTCGCTCAACAGGAATGGTGGCAGCGTTAATGCCGGTGGTGCATACACTTCAAATTACGGCTATAGATTGCAGGTATATAGCGGCACCAGTCGTAATGCGGCCTATGCTGCCCAGGCTAAATTCAATAGCGAATATCCCGAAATACGCACGTACATGACTTACCACGAACCCTACTTTAAAGTAAAGGTGGGCGATTTCCGCACGCGGCTCGAAGCCGAAAAGATGAAAGCCGCCCTGCAATCCGTATTCCAGGCCATGTTCATCGTCTCAGAAAAAATCATCCCCCCTAAAACCGTTACCAATAATGATTAAGGAAAAGATACAGCAACTATCGGCAACTATTTTTGATGATGTGGTGGCTACCCGTCGCCATTTGCATTCGCACCCCGAGCTTTCGTTTCACGAGGTAGAGACATCTGTTTTCGTGGCTAACAAGTTAGAGGAGCTGGGCCTCGAATACCACAAAATGGCCGATACCGGCCTGGTTGCTTTGATAAAAGGGGATTTACCATCTGATAGGGTAGTGGCCCTCCGTGCCGATATGGATGCCCTGCCTATATTGGAGGCGAACGATGTGCCCTATAAATCGCAGAACCCTGGCGTAATGCACGCCTGCGGGCACGATGCACACACCTCATCGTTATTAGGCACAGCTAAGATTTTGACGGAACTGAAAAGCGAGTTCGGCGGGACCATAAAGCTGATTTTCCAGCCGGCAGAAGAGAAGCTGCCAGGCGGCGCCAGCCTAATGATCAAAGAAGGCGTATTGGAAAATCCCAAACCACAAGCCGTATTGGGTCAGCATGTAATGCCGCTGATAGATGCCGGCAAGGTGGGCTTTCGTGCGGGCAAATACATGGCCTCAACGGATGAATTGTACGTTACCGTGCGCGGCAAGGGAGGCCACGGTGCACAACCGCAACAGAATGTTGACCCGGTAATTATCACCGCGCATATATTAACCGCCCTGCAAACCATCGTGAGCCGTTCTGCCGATCCTAAGAGCCCTTCGGTATTGTCGTTCGGCAAGGTGATTGCCAATGGCGCTACCAACGTTATCCCTAACGAGGTTTACCTGGAAGGCACCTTCCGCACCATGGACGAAAAATGGCGCAGCGAGGCCCATATCAAAATCAAGAAAATGGCCGAAGGCATTGCAGAAAGCATGGGTGGTAGCTGCGAGTTCAATATCGTGCGCGGCTACCCTTTCCTCATTAATGAGGAAGTGCTTACCGCTGCAACCCGCGGCCACGCCGAAGATTACCTGGGCAAAGAGAACGTGCTGGATTTGGATATTTGGATGGCTGCTGAGGATTTTGCCTACTACTCGCAAGCGGCTGATGCCTGCTTTTACCGTTTAGGTACCCGCAACGAGGCCCGCGGCATCACCTCATCGGTACACACCCCAACATTCGATGTAGAGGAAGATGCCTTTAAGATAAGTACCGGTTTGATGGCCTATTTGGCGGTGAAGCAATTGGGGAATTAATTTTAGTTCATGGATGATGGTTCATAGTTCATGGCGGTCAGCAGCAAAATTTACTATTTAGCTTTTGTCTATGAACCATGAACTATCATCTATGAGCTATAGAAAACTCCTCTTACTTCCTATCTTCCTCCTGTCTGCCATCTGCTCGCAGGCCCAGCAAATCAATCGTTACAACCCCGATACGCTGCGCACCATCGTTATCGATTCGGCGGTTAATATACGTTCGCACCGTTTGCGGGCGCAGGATTTTATAGATGCAGTGCTACAGGATACCAGTTTCTACCTGGCTTTCCGCAACATGAAAGGCTATGGCTTTACAGCCGAGAACCGCATTTTTACTTACGATAAAAAGAACAAGGTTAATGGTAAGATCTACCGGAAGATACAGCACAGCAATGTTGCGGGTACGCCAAAGGTAAGCTACCTGGCCAAAGCGGATAGTGGAAACGTGGTCAAGAAGAACGGCAAGTACCAGTTGTACACGGTAGAGATGTTCGATTATATTTTTATGAGCGCCTACAATGCCGATTTTGCCAGAAGCGCGCCCGTACCCGGAGAGCCAAAAGGCAAGAATGCGGGCTATAAGGCAAAGCTGAAAGCCCTTATTTTTACGCCGGGCCGCAAGATAAGCGGCATACCGTTCATCAGCAGCAAAACAGAGATATTCGGAGATGATTTGAAGCAGTTTTATCGCTATGAGTTTGCCCGGGGCAAGTATCTGGATACTATCCCTGTGTACCGCTTTAAGGTTATCCGCAAGCCCAGCAGCAGCATGGATGACGTGATGATACAGGAGATGACCACCATTTTTGATGAGCGCACCTTCCAGATATTGGGCCGCTACATCGATATGAAATACAGCAACATGTTCTTCGATTTTGATGTGCAGATGAATATCGAACTCAACTACTTCGATGGCGTGCTGCTCCCCACCAAAATAACCTATCAAGGCAACTGGGATATCCCCTTCCACAAAGAAGAACGGGCGAGTTTTTTGATTTTGCATAAGGAATATAAGAAGGAGTAGAAGCCCCCTAAACTCCTGTCCGTGAGGACTCCTTCGGAGAAGGGTGGACAGATATTAAAAGAGGCTGTATCAAAATCCCGGTTTTTTTTGGCGCAAATATAGCGGATAACAGCAACAATGATGGTGACACGATATTGACACCATTCGCAAAATTGCAAGTAGTTGATTGTTAAGGATTTGAAAATGTTCACGGTGTTCATGCTGCGCCGCGTGAACACCGTGAACGGTGGCCTTGCTGTTCTGCAGGCCCATATAAAGCAAAAAGAGGCTGTATCAAAATCAATATGATACAGCCTCTTTTAATATTGCCCAAATAGTTTATTTAACCGTCTGTAGCATTTCTTTCACAGCAGCTTCCAGTTGTTCGTCTTCGCCGCTCAATACATTATTGTAATTATTGGTTACCATAATGTCGGGCTCTAACTGGTGATTTTCGGTATAATGTGTTTCGCCGCTACCCCAGCTCGATACCATTGGGATACCGAATACAAGTGTTCCATCTATTTGCCGTTCCCACCAAACCGCTGTGCCGGTACCGGCAACAGGCATGCCTATCAACTTACCTATTTTAAGCTCTTTGTACGCGTAAGGGAACATAAATGCATCGGAGTAATTACCTTCACTCATTAAAACGCAGCTTGGCTTGTTCCATTTGTTCAAACTTTCGCCCCCAATGGTTTTATTTCCCTGCGGACGCAATTCGAAATACAACTTACCGCCTAAGAAAGTCACCAACTCATCGTGCAACCAGCCGCCACCATTAAAACGGGTATCAACTATAAGCGCTTTTTTATCATAATTGCGGCCCAGTACCTTATCAAAAGTTACTCTGAAACTCGGGTCGTTCATGCTTTGCACATGCACGTATCCAACTTCACCATGCGAAAGGCTATCTACAAGGTGCTCCATTAGGCCTAACCAGCGTTTGTACATGAGGGTGCCGCTTTCAAACCTGGTAGTAACCGGTTTTACGTTTTCTTCAAACGTAGCGTTACTTTTGGGGTCGTGAAAGCTTATTAATGTAAATTTCCCGGCTTTATGGTTCAGTAGTTTATTCCAATCGGCATCTCCGGTAACGGCTTCGTCGTCTATCATATCAATTACGTAGCCTTTTTTCATTTTAGTACGCGCAATATCAAACGGGCCGCCGCTTAAAATATCCTTAACCAACAGCCCGTCGCCGCCCTTCGTAAGGTCGTATAGTAAGCCTAATGCAGCGGTTTCATCGGCGTTGGGGAACAGCGGTGCGTAACGGCCACCTGTATGCGAGCCATTTAGTTCTCCTAAAAACTCGCTTAATAGTACCTGGAAATCGTAGTTGTTGTTGATGTGTGGCAGGAAATTAGCATAAGCGGTATGATAATAGTTCCAGTCGGTACCCTGTAAACCGGGATCGAAGAATTTCTTCTTTACCTGTTTAAACGCGTGCTCAAAAATATAGCGTCTTTCCGCAGCAGCGTCCAAATCCATGCTCCCGTTTATCTTAACGGGTGTCATTTTGCCATCATCGGTGTTTACTTTGGTAATGTTACCGCTTGCCAGTACAAACAGCGTTTTGCCGTCGGGCGTAAGTTTTAATGAACCGCCGGTAGCGTTTAAGTTGGCGAGCACTTTGGTTTCGCGCGTGCGCGTTAGTATCTGCCAAAGATCGTACCCCTTGTCGTATTTAGCCAGGTAATACATTTTTTCGCCATCCTTAGATAGTATATTATCGGCTATATCTGCAGGGGAAACCGTAAGCCGCATCGTGCGCTGGCTAAGATTTTTAAAGTTGGGAATGTATTCATATGGCGCCGGCCCCGCTGATGTTTTTGCTTTATCGGGCGTAGCGGCGGCGCGATTGATGGAGTCGCGTTTATCTTCTTGCCTGCTTATGTCCATGTCTTCCTTGCTGAGCTGAAACTTGTCCCACGCGGCCTGATCAAAAAACATGGCGTACACATCCGTTTGCGCGCCGCGGGCTAAATTTTTCATACCGTCTTTATCAGACTGCCAATACATCATTTTGCCATCCATGCCCCACTGTGGGTGCCCGTCGTTAAAGCCGCTTTGTGTGAGGTTAATCCGCTCGCCGGTTCCGTCTGCTTTAAATAAAGCTACTTCACTTCGGAATGCCGCGCCTTCGCTGGATTGTGCTATGATATATTTGCCATCCGGAGACCAAACGAAGTACTGGTCACCGTCGGAATAGGAAAAATTAACCCCCTCTGGCAGTACAGTAACTGTTTTTTTTGAGGCGATATCTAAAACTTTTATAATATTACGCTCTTCAAGGTAGGCAATCTTTTTCCCGTCAGGAGAGTAAACACCCTGAAATTCGTCTTTTGATGTAGCTATAACCGGGCTAATATTAAAAGTAGTGGCCGCAAAAAAGTAGGGTTCGTTTGCCTTTGCAATCTCCGCCTTATAAATATCCCATGATTCGGTGTTTTCCACAGCATAGAGCAAGTTGCGGCCATCGGGACTAAACTGCACCATGCGTTCCTGGAACGGTGTATTGGTAATACGTTTAGTAATATTGCCATCAACCGAGCTTACAAAAATCTCGCCGCGGTAAACAAATGCTACTTCTTTGCCATTTGGCGACACTGATATTTCGGTTGCATCGCCTTTAACGGGCATGTTTTGTGTTTGGTCGGCGTTAAAATCGGCAGTAAGGCTAATGGTAATCTTTTGGGGTTGCCCGCCTTCCGCTAATGTATATAGTTGTCCATTCTGCGTAAACGCAAGGGTGCCGTTATCGGCCCGCGAAAGGTTGCGGACAGGATCTTTCGTAAATTTGGTCAACTGCGTTACGGTGTTAACGCTCGCCAGCGATGAGCGGTATAAATTTTGGTTGCCATTACGCTCGCTCAAATAATAAAAACCATCGCCATTACCCCAAACAGGCTCACGGTCCTCACCTGCAAAAGGCGACACCCTGGTGTAAGTTTTAGTGGCAATATCATATACAACAATATCGCGCGTAACATTTGATGTATGGTGTTTGCGCCAGGGATCCTCATATCCTTTTCGGTCCTGAAATATAAATTTGCTACCCGTTTTGTTGAAATGAACAAACTCTGTACCTGCAGAATTAACCAACAGGCTGCGGCCGCCTTTGGCCGGAACCTGGTAAAGCTTCATAAAATATTGCGGACCCGGAAAACGAACAGATGTATAAACATCATTGCGGTCGGTACCAAAGTAAACCGTTTGATTGTCGGCAGAAAATTCATAGGGAATATCTTTTTCTGAACTATAAGTAAGCCTTGTGGCGGCACCGCCGCTGGCCGGCATAATGTAAACGTCGAAGTTGCCGTAGCGGTCTGATGCGAATGCTATCGATTTTCCGTCGTTGCTCCAAACCGGATAACCATTATATGCGCTGTTAATAGTTAAGGGAACAGCCGTACCGCCGGCGGCAGGTACCTTAAACAGGTTGCCTTTGTATTCAAAGGCGACCCATTGCCCGTCGGGCGAAAGCTTGGGTTGTTGCATCCACAGCACCTGCTGTGCAAATGCGCTGAAAATGAGTGTTGTTACCGCCAGCAAAGAGAGCACTATCTTTTTCATTTTGAATGTGTAAGGGGTTGAACGCTAAAGTTATAAATAAAAGCGAACTAAATAATATACAGAACACGATTTAGCGATTGATGGATTAACACGATTGAAATAGAAATAAGAAAGCCTTGCTAATGAAGTAATCAGCAAGGCTTTTATCGTGTTAATCGGTGTAATCCCAAATATTAAAATTCCGCATTCTTCGGGAACCTTGGGAAAGGGATAACATCCCTGATATTGCCCATACCGGTTACGAAGAGCACCAAACGCTCGAAGCCCAGGCCGAAGCCCGCATGCGGGCAAGAGCCGAAGCGGCGGGTATCCAGGTACCACCAAAGCTCGTCTTTAGGGATGCCCAGTTCGTCCATACGGGTGGTGAGTTTATCCAAACGTTCTTCGCGCTGCGAGCCGCCAATGATCTCGCCGATGCCCGGGAACAGGATATCCATAGCGGCAACGGTTTTGCCATCTTCGTTCTGGCGCATGTAAAAGGATTTTATCTCTTTAGGGTAATCGGTAAGGATAACCGGTTTTTTAAAGTGCTTCTCAACCAGGTAACGCTCGTGTTCCGATTGCAGATCGGTACCCCAACCCTCTACCGGGAACTGGAATTTCTTCTTCTTGTTCGGGGTAGATTCGCGCAGTATCTCTATCGCTTCGGTATAAGTCAACCGTTCGAAATCGTTGTTCAGGCAAAATTGGAGCTTATCTAATAACGACAATTCCGAACGCTCGTTCTGTGGTTTCTGCTTTTCTTCTTCCAACAAACGCTGGGTTAAAAACTCAAGGTCCTCCTTGTTTTTATCCAAAGCATAGCTGATCACATATTTCAGCAATTCCTCGGCCAGGTTAGCGTTATCGTGGATATCATAAAAAGCCATCTCCGGCTCTATCATCCAAAACTCCGCTAAGTGGCGGGTGGTGTTAGAGTTTTCCGCACGGAAGGTTGGTCCGAAAGTGTAGATATCGCTCAAAGCCATGGCACCCAATTCGCCTTCCAGCTGACCGGAAACAGTTAGGTTGGTAGATTTTCCGAAGAAATCCTGCTTGTAATCCACCTCGCCGGTATCGGTGCGCGGCACGTTGCCCAAATCGAAATTGGTTACGTGGAATGCCTCGCCCGCCCCTTCAGCGTCAGATTGCGTAATTACCGGCGTGTGCAGGTACACGAAGCCCTTCTCCTGGAAGAATTGGTGCACTGCAAATGATAATGAGTTCCTCACCCTGAATATTGCGCCGAATGTATTGGTTCGGAAACGCAGGTGAGCGTTCTCGCGCAAAAACTCCAACGTTTGCTTTTTTGGCTGCAATGGGAACTCATCCGGGTTGCAATCGCCCAATATCTCAATCTCGCTGGCAATAACCTCTACCGATTGGCCCTGGCCCAATGATGGGGCGAGCTTGCCGGTAATGCTTACGGCTGCGCCAAAGGTGATGCGTTTGAGCAATGCAGGGTCGGTGTTTTCAAAATCGACTACGATTTGCAGGTTGCTATTGGTAGAGCCATCATTCAAAGCAATAAAACGATTAGAACGGAACGCCCGTACCCATCCTTTTACTGTTACATCCGTGCCGGTTTCCCCGCTTTGCAGTAATGCTTTAATCTTTATTCGCTGGCTCATATAAAAATATTTTGAGCGGCAAAAATACGATTAATCATCCATTGGATGAACCCGAAATTGCAGAATTTAAGCGCAGACGATAGACTTATTTAGGCAGGTAAACATTGAACATGCCATTGACAAATTTTACCGTTTCGGGGTAAGTCGCTGAAGGGTTAGGATAATTTCTTTTAAGCGTAAGGCTGTAGGTGCCGCTAGCAAGTCTGCTTGTTTCGTTATAGTCGGTAACGGTTAGTGTGCTTGCAGCGGTATTATCAACAATATATTCGCTGGTGAAAACATCCCCACCGATGGTGGTAAAATAAAAAGCCTGCGTGTTCTGGAACGAATATGTGCCCTTGCCGGTAAACTTTAAGCGCATGATAAGGCGCTCTTCGGTTTTAGAGCCAACGATCAATAAAGTATCCGTCCCCTGTTTTTCAGCGGTGGCTTCGCCCACCCATTTTACGGCGTTCTTATCCGCCCCAATGTAAGGCGCAATAACGGGGGGCACGCAGCAGTTCCGCTTAGAGCATGCAGCGGTAAATAACGACAAAACAACTAAGGCAAGTAATGTAAGTTTTTTCATAAGTGGTGTTTTTATGTTATTACGCCAGGTTAAGGGGTAACGCTACAGCGTATTTATTCTTTGCGTATTATTATTGTATTAAATTGAGGTTAACTGCTCAGCCCCAGTCTGCATCTTCGCTGTATTGTTTTGCCTTGCATTATTGCAAAATCTATAAATCCCTTAAAGTTTCTTAAAGGTCGAGTTCAAGCAACTCCCTGCCCTATGCCAATTAATCCCGTTAATCCTTAAATCCTGCGAATCATGGTTCAGACTTTCCGTAGTTTTGCCGCATGAATCCCAGGCTGAGTCTCATCATAGGCATATTGTGCATATCCTTTTCACCCATCTTCGTAAAGCTGGCGGGCGTGTCGCCATTAGGTGCGGCCTTTTACCGGGTGGCCATTGCCTGGGCCTGCCTGCTGCCCTATTGCATCATCAAAAATAAGCTCAGGATAGGGCGTAAGCAATTGCTCATCTCTATTGCTGCGGGTATGGTGTTCGCATCGGATGTGGCGGTTTGGAACGTGTCGTTGTTAAAGATCAGCGCAACCGTATCAACGCTGCTGGCCAACCTTGCCCCGGTATGGGTAGGCCTGATAGGTTACCTGCTTTTTAAAGCAAAATCGGGCAGGCAGTTTTGGATTGGTACTTTCATTGCTATTATCGGCATGGTGGTGCTGGTAGGTTATCAGCATATCCTTCATCTGGAATTTAATGCCGGCATCTTGCTGGCGCTGTTGGCCAGCTTTTTATATGCCAGCTATATACTTATCACCAAAAACGTGATGGCGGGTATAGATGTATTTACCTTTATGTTCTACAGCATGCTGGGCGCGGCAGTCTTTCTGTTTGGCGTAAGCGTATTTACGGGCGATAACATGATGGATTTCTCATTGAACGTTTGGCTCTGCTTTATCGGTATGGGCATCATTTGCCAGCTTACCGGCTGGCTCACTATCAATTATTCGTTACGGTATCTGCCATCTACCAGGGTGGCCATTGCGCTGTTGAGCCAAACCGTTTTTGCAGGTATTTTGGCGGCATTTTTATTGAACGAGCATTTATCGGTAACGGAAATCATCGGTAGCGTGATTGTGCTGGCGGGGATAGCGGTTACGTTTTTGAAGGGGAATGCAGAAAAGGTCATTGATAGTGATTAATCGGAATTACTTTAGTAAATCCCAATATTCCTTTGGACTAATAATTTTTGTTCCCTCGTATTCAGAGAACGTAAAATCGTTAGTGTTACCGGTAATGATGTAGTCCGCATGGCTTTCAACAGCAAGTTCTAAAAGCCTGTTGTCTGCAAAATCAGCAATTACAGTTAGTGTTAATTTAGGGTTGAATAAAGCAGCCTTACGCTCAATGTCTATAAGTAAGGCTTCTGCCCTCAAAACAAAATCGGGATATTTTGAGAATTTATCCCGGCTCAACACGGCATAATACTCAAGCATTAACTTCTCAGAAACACAAAGCTGAACGTTGCTGCCTTTGAATATTTCCTCTATGACAAGGTAAGGGTAACTTCTTTGAATTAAAGATGATACTAAAATGTTTGTATCAACTATTATCTTTTGCATTGTCTCTTACAGCTCTTACTTCTTTAGTGATATCATCCATTGTCATTGTGGATAACCCATATTTTTCTGCAAGTTCAACAGCCTTAAGAAGATTTTGACGCGCAAATAGGTCGAGCCAGTCGTTATAGCTAAGCTTATCGTTTTGTAAGCCTAATTTGGCAAATTCACTTTCAGATATAGATATACTTATGGTGCGCATAATTCATCACTTATAAATCAAATATAACCAATTTTTAAGCCAATATCAATTACCGTAAAAATCGTATAGCATAATGCTACAGTGTTTCGACGCGAGGCAATTGAAAATCCCGACTCAACAGATATTGATAATTTCAATTGGGACTAACGGTTTTACCCCACCTGCCATTTGTTAAATGATATTTTCTATCTTTAAGAACAACTAAAGCCCGCAAACGCTTACTTTTGCAGGCTCAACGTTTTTTACCCATGATCACCAAGCCCACCATCGACCGTATAATGGAAGCCACAGATATTGTGGAGGTGATTGGCGAATTTGTGCAATTGAAAAAGCGTGGCGCCAACTACGTGGGGCTTTCGCCCTTTGCTAACGAGCGCACCCCTTCCTTTACGGTATCGCCGGCGAAGGGCATCTTCAAAGATTTTTCATCTGGCAAGGGCGGCAGCGCCATCACCTTTTTAATGGAGCTGGAGAAGTTTACCTATCCCGAAGCTTTAAAATGGCTGGCCAAAAAGTACGGCATCGAGATAGAAGAGACCGAGATGTCCGCCGAGGACAAGGCGGAAGATAACCGCCGCGAAAGCCTCATGATCGTATCGGGCTATGCCGCCAAATTCTTCCACGAAAGCCTGCTGGAAACCGACGAGGGCCAGAGCATTGGCCTCAGTTATTTTAGAGAGCGCGGCTTTACCAACGATACCATCAAAAAATTCGAGCTGGGCTACTCGCCCGACCAATGGGAGGCCTTCAGCGGTGCTGCTATCCGCAACGGCTACCAGGAAGAATTTTTGGTAGAAAGCGGCCTATCGGTAAAACGAGAAAACGGTACCCTGTACGATAGGTACCGCGGGCGGGTGATGTTCCCCATCCATAGCTTCACGGGCAGGGTGATAGCCTTTGGCGGCCGCACCCTGAAAACGGATAAGGCGGTACCCAAGTATGTAAACTCGCCCGAAAGCGAGATATACCATAAATCGAACATCCTTTACGGGCTGTACTTCGCCAAAAAATCCATCCGCGAAGAGGATAACTGCTACCTGGTAGAGGGTTATGCCGACGTGCTGTCGGTTTCGCAGGCGGGGATAGAGAACGTGGTGGCATCATCGGGCACCTCGCTCACGGTAGAGCAGATAAAGCTTATCAGCCGGTTCACCAAAAACATCACCATTTTATACGATGGCGATGCTGCGGGCATCAAGGCATCCCTGCGCGGACTGGATATGATACTGGAGCAGGGCCTTAATGTAAAGGTGGTTTCCTTTCCCGACGGGCACGACCCCGATTCGTATGTGCGTAAACTGGGTACCAATGCCTTCAAAAAACACATCGAGGAGAATAAGAAGGATTTCATCCTGTATAAAACCACCCTGCTGCTTAAAGATGCCGGCAGCGACCCGATTAAAAAGGCCGAAGTGATACGCGAGGTGGTAGAAAGTATTGCCAAAATCCCCGATTCTATCAAAGCATCGGTGTTCATCAAGGAATGTAGCAGTATTATGCAGATCGATGAACGCGCCTTGCTCTCCGAACTGAATAAGATGCGTCTGGCCAAGGCGAAAAAGGATAGCCAGCAACAAAATAACCGCCATCAGCAGCAGCAATACGATGACGTGGCGCCCCCCGATGAACTGCAATACCTGGAAGGTTTCGAAGAGCAAAAGCCCAGAGAAATTGACACACAAGAAAAAGAAATTATCCGCCTGCTGTTACTTTACGGTAATAAGATGATTGATTGGGACGGCATAACCAATACGTACATCGGCCCTTTTATGATGGTGGAACTGAACGACGTGGAATTTGATGTGCCTGCCTGCAAGCAATTCATAGAGATTTACCGCCACGAGGTGGATAACGGCGTACTGCCCGAGGAGCAACATTTTATACACCACCCGGATAAGGGCATTGTTGACCTTGTGGTCACCTTGCTTGCCACCAAGTACACCCTGAGCGAGAACTGGTACGAGATGCACAAAATATTAGTGCCCGATGAGCAGGCCAACATGAAGGCCACCATACTGGGCGCTATATTCCACCTCAAAATGCACAAAGTGGGCAAAATACTGGAGCAACTGCGCAACGAACTGCAAACCGCCACCAGCGATGCCGACCAGGATATACTGCTAAACCAATACATGCACATGAAAAAGGTAGAGAAAAGTATATCCGATTATTTAGGCTCGGTGATATTGAAGTAGCAGATGAAATATCTATATCTGCTTGTGGTGCTTTTCTACCATGTATCAAGCGTGTTTTGGTGGCAATTTAACGAAGTGCTATTAGGCTGCAGTTTTTTACTTTTTTTTATAACGGGGCTTGTGCTGACGGTTTATGGTAATCAAAGTAGGAAGCCGTTAACAGATATAGGGTGGGGGATGCTGTACGGCACCATGCTGGCCTTCTTTATAAACTTGATCTTGCTATTGTTTTCTGTTCCATCGTATCTTAAAAAAATCAACTAATGGCAACCCATAACGACCTCGGCCGCAAAGGCGAAGCCATTGCTAAAGCCCATCTGGAAGCCAATGGCTACGAAATAATGGATGAGAACTGGGTGCATGGAAAAGCCGAGATAGACCTCATCGCCTATAAAGACAAAACTATTATCTTCGCCGAAGTAAAAACCCGCACGGGCACTGGCTTTGGCCTGCCCGAGGATTTTGTAGATGCGCGTAAGCAGCGTTTACTGGCCAATGCGGCCGACGAATACATATATTTGATGAATCACCAGGGCGAAGTGAGGTTCGATATAATATCTATCCTTTTCGACCGTACTAACAACTATAACTTAAAACACATAGAGGATGCCTTTTGGCCCTCGGCCGACTGAATATGAATAAAAGGATTATCTATTCCGGCGCCGCTGCCCTGGCCGGAATTATACTGTTAACTATAGGCTTTAACAGCTGTAAAAATAAAGACGATAGCGCCGCCGATATTACGATTAGTCCGGAAGCGGGTACTACCTACAAATCCGGCGATGCGGTAAGCTTCAGCGTAAAATACCCCGCCACGGTTAAGCCCGATTCGGTAGTGTATATGCTGGAGGCCCAAAGGCTCGGCTCGGTAAAAGATTCATCGGTATTAACCATCAAAACCGATACGTTGGTACTAGGTGCACGCGTAATAACCGCCAAAATATACCAGGCCGGCAAGGCCGACGAGGTGACCACCAACATTGTATTGCTGGCCGCCAAAGCACCCGAGGAACTCACCTTTAAAGTAGAGAAGGTTTTCCCGCATGATACGTCAACTTATACCGAGGGCCTGCTGTACCAGGATGGTGCACTGTACGAAAGTGGCGGCGGTTACCTGGACCCTCCGCCGGGACAAACCAAAGAAAGCCAATCGCGCCTGAAAAAAGTAAACCTGACAACCGGCAAGGCCGAGCGCATGATTATGATAGACCCCAAAGTTTTTGCTGAGGGTATTTCCATCGTGGGCAATAAGCTTATCCAGCTTACCTACCTCGAAAAGAAGGGTTTCGTTTATGACAAGGACACCTTTAAATTGCTCAGCACCTTCGATAACAATGTAGGTATTGAAGGCTGGGGGATGACCTTCGACGGCAAGAAGCTGTATATGGACGATAAAACCAACCGCATATTCTTTTTAGATAAGGATACCTACCGCCAAACCGGTTTTATTGACGTTTACGATGACAAAGGTGCCATAAACGAAGTAAACGAGCTGGAAATGATAGATGGTAAGCTATACGCCAACGTGTACCAAACCGATAACATACTGGTGATAGACCCCAAAACCGGTGCCGTACTGCAAAAGATAGACATGAAAGCCCTTTACCCCGAAGCCCAGCGCAACAAGGAAGCCGATGTATTCAACGGGATAGCCTACGATAAAGCCACAGGCCGCATATTCGTAACCGGCAAAAAATGGGATAAGCTGTTCCAGGTAAAGTTTGTGAAAAAGTAGTTGCCAGCTGGCTTTATTCCTTTTTGCTGCCGCGAGCCTCCCGGCTTGTGGCCCGCATGCAAGGTAGCCACTAAGCGAACCATGCATAGCGCGAAATGCAAACCCGCTCTGCTAAGTGGCCACAAGTCAGGAGGCTTGCGACAGCGGCGCTGCTTTCTATCAGTTTTTTCAATTAGAATTTATTGGAAATTCAGCTGTAAAATGTTGCGAAAAGTTGGAAAAAACTGGACAAGATTGACCCGTTTTTGGCCAGTTTCAGCCGTTTTGCTGCTTTCGAAAAACGCAGAAATTTGCAGAAAAACGCAGACTTTTGATGATTTTTTGGCAATTATGCGGCGTATTTTGGCAAACTTTTTTGTGTGAATTCTATATCTTTCGAATTGGACAAGACTTAGTGCATGGCTAGCCTAATTCAGGGTTACCTAGGCCTCCGCTTCCCCGGCTTCTTTTTCCTTTATCTCGCCGGGCAACAGCCGTTCGTTAGGTTGCTCCAGTACAACATTCAGATGTTGCCTGCCTAATAGGTAAACACCGACGGCAATAATAAAATACACCAGCGCCAGCACAGCCCAGGCATTTTGTATCTGGGCCTCGTGCCCCGCGCCTACCCGGCTCTCAAAGAATGCTTGCGGGAAATCTACCGACGCATGGGCAATAACCAGTACGAATACGTTGCCGCCAACCCTGTCCCACAACCAGGTAAAGATTACCGAAAGCGCAAAAACGATTATAATGAAGGGCAGGACTATGCGCCATCCGCTAAAAAATAGGGGCAGGTGCCATAGCGCCCATATGGCAAACACCATCAGCATGGCAATTTTTAACGGGCGGCCCTCGGCCAGTTTAGGCAGTAGCCATCCGCGCCAGCCCAATTCCTCGCCAAGGCCTAATACCAGGCAGGCACTGCCTATGTGCATCAGCAACAGCATAGGGCTAACAGCCAGTACGTACTCTATCAGTTGCCCGGGCGAAAAGCCTCCCATTATAAATGCCAGCAATGTTACAATGATGCCAGCCAGTGGGAGGGAAATCCACCAGATGATATGATCGATATGGGGGGTTAGTTTAGCAAAGTATGCCTTAATACCAACAGAACCATCGGTAATGCTGATGACGATGAGGCCCGCCATAGCCGGGCCGAAAACCACCACCGTTTTAGAAAAGTAATTCAGCCCCAGTTCCGAATTGGCAAACAAATCGTTCAGCACAAATAACTTCAGCGGCAAGCCTACCAGTAACGATATAGCAAACGCTATCGCGATAAAGCATGGGATTTGATATTTGACAACAAACGCTTTCAACCGGGGAATAAATTATTAAACCGCTCTAATATATAATAATACCATCATATTGTCACGGTAGCATTACCGCGATAAATATCTGCTTATATGTGTTTTTTAGCAAATAATTTATTGCACATATTCGGCCGCCGCTTCATGCATACGAACTGCACCCCGTTTAGTTACAGCCTTAGGCTACTTTGTTGTACTTATTCCGGTACTCTATCGGCGATAAGCCTGTTATCTTCTTGAACACCGTACGGAAGGATTTGGTATCGGTATAGCCAACATCGTACATCACCTCGTTGATGTTTTTGCGGGTGCTTTCCAGGTGTTTTTTGGCAGCTTCTATCTTTACGCGTTGTATGTATTCTACAGGGGTATTGTTGGTGGCTTTCTTAAAACGGCGCTCAAAGTGTCGCTTGCCTATGGCGTATTTATCGGCCAGGCCCTCAACAGAAATACGTTCGGTGATATTGGCTTCTATAAATTCCTGCGCTTTTTTTATCGGCTCGTCCTCGTGCCCTTTTTGCCCGTTGAACATAATAAATGGCGACTGGCTCTTGCGGTCGATCTCCAGAGCAAACATCTTGGCGGCCATAATGCTCATCTCGCGCCCGGCGTGCTTCTCCACCAAATATAAAAGCAGGTTCCAGTACGATGTTGCTCCGCCGCTGCTGTAAAGCCCCTGCTGCTCGGTAACTATCCTATCGTCAACCAGGGTAACATCAGGGAACATGGCCCGGAACTGCTCGGCAAAACGCCAGTGGCTGCTGCACTCCTTGCCTTTAAGCAAACCGGTAGCGGCCAGCAGGAAAGCCCCAATGCAAAGGCTGGCCACTTCGGCACCGCGGCTGTATTGCTGCATTATCCAGGGCATGAAATCTTCGTTCTTTTTGATAGCCGTAGCCATATCGCCGCCCATGGCGGGGATAATGATGAGGTCGGTTTTAGGCACTTCTTTCAACACAGCATCGGTATGTACCGAAAATAGTCCGTTATGCAGACGCACCTCCGGAGCCAGCCCAATCAGCTGCACTTTAAACATGGGTGGATTGCCTGCTGCTTCCAAAAAATCGTTTACGCCGGTGAATATAATACGCGGGTCTACAATGCTTGCTAAAACAGCTTCGTTGGTAATCAGGATGGATACATGCTTCATAACGCTGGCTTTGTTTGATAATGCAATATAGGCAAGACATATCGAATAATAAATTAAAGTCGCAAAGCACCCTTAAAAAGTCATTTATTCACCTTAGGGCCTAAGGAAGGCTGCTATACCTTTGGGTATGATTAGAATAACTACCAAGCACCTATGCGAAAGCTGATCGTATCGATGAATTTGAGCCTCAACGGCTGCATGGCCGGGCCCGATGGCGGGCTGCAATGGCACCACAACCATTGGAGCGAGGATATGGCGCTGGCAATTACGCAGCAACTGGCCGATGCGGGTACTATTTTGCTGGGGCGGACAACCTACCTGGCCATGGCCCCACATTGGCGGGCGGACATCGGTAACGGGTACGGTGCCAGGCAGGACATGGATTTTGCGGAAATGATGCGTGGCCATACCAAGGTGGTCGTATCGGGCACCTTGGCCGCTACGGGCTGCTGGCCCAATACGGAATTGATTAATGGTGATTTGGCCCATAAGGTGGCGGCCCTTAAACGCCGACCCGGTAAAAACATCATCGTGTATGGTAGCGGCAGGCTGGTTGATGCATTGGCAAGGCTGGGTTTGATTGACGAATACCGGCTTTGGCTGCACCCGGTGATTATAGGCGTTGGCCGCCCTTTGTTTAGCAAAATGCAGGCAAATCTGATGTTTACGGGCATGCAGGTTTTTGATACCGGGGTGGTGCTAATGTGTTATAGACCGGTGTGAAAAAATCAGGTGCATTTTTTGTAATTTGGCCAAACCTAATTCAAAACCGCAATATGTTTACCAATCCTTTTGTTTTTTATGGGCGCATCCGGCGCATGGAGTACGGCCTAAGTGTACTGATTTATCTGGCCGGATTGGTTTTTATCATTGTTCAGGCCGAAGATCATCACAAAGAGATGTACTTGTTCGCGCTTTTCCCGCTGGCCTGGTTCAGGTTTGCGCAGGGGGCCAAACGCTGCCATGATCTTGGCAACAGCGGTTGGTTTCAACTGATACCCTTTTATTCTTTTTGGATGCTTTTGGCAGATGGTAACATTGGCCCCAACCAATATGGCGAAAATCCTAAAGACAATAACTACCCCAATTACCCCGGTGGTGGGCCTTACCAGCACCCGGGCGGTGGTAAGGGCAAATATGGTATGTAGCTTTTTTGCAGAACGGGAAATTTGTAAATTAGCCAGCCCCGAACATTTGCTATGCACAAGAACCCATTCTCGTTAAACGGCCGAATCCGCCGGGCCGAATATTGCGTTAGTTGCTTCGCTTATCTCTTTGCCTATTATTTTATCTGGGGCATGGACGGCGGGCGCGGGGGCGACATTTTCATGATAACAATTGCCGTGCCCATACTTTATTTCGCTTTGGCGCAGGGCGTAAAACGCAGCCACGATATTGGCAAAAGCGGCTGGTGGCAGTTTGTCCCTTTTTACATCTTCTGGCTCATGGGTACAAAAGGGCAGACAGGCCCCAACAAATACGGCCCAGACCCCAAGGTTGCACCGTATGAGTGAACAGTTGCCAGTTTGCAGATAGCAGTGGGCAGTTTGCAGTCAGTTGTTTGCGGTTAGCAGTTTGCATACAATAAACAGATAGCAGTCGGCCGTTCAGCTTGCAGATAAGTTTTAAATTAAAAACAATGTTTATGCTTTAGGACTTGCCCACTGCCCACTGCCCACTGCCCACTGCCCACTGGCACCTACCTCCAGGCTTTATACTGATTGATCAAACCGTTGGTAGATGAATCGTGCGAGGTAATTTCTTCGTCGCCTTTAAGCTCGGGCAATATCTTGCCGGCCAATTGTTTGCCCAGCTCTACGCCCCATTGGTCGAAACTGTAGATGTTCCAGATAATACCCTGAACGAATATCTTATGCTCGTACATGGCAATCAGCGAACCTAATGCCCTTGGCGTTATCAATTTAACCAATATGGAGTTGGTAGGGCGGTTACCCTCAAATACTTTAAATGGTGCGATTTCGGCAATCTCTTCTTCCGATTTGCCGGCTTTCTTCAATTCATCTATAACCACCTCTTCGGTCTTGCCGTTCATCAGCGCCTCAGTTTGGGCGAAGAAGTTAGAGAGTAGCATCTTGTGGTGCTCGCCAAGCGGGTTATGCGATTGTGCAGGTGCAATAAAATCGCAAGGGATAAGTTTGGTGCCCTGGTGTATCAGCTGGTAAAAGGCATGCTGGCCGTTGGTGCCCGGTTCGCCCCAAATAATTGGGCCTGTGCTGTAATCTACGTGCTTGCCGGTGCGGTCTACATGTTTGCCGTTACTTTCCATATCCCCTTGTTGGAAGTATGCTGCAAAACGGTGCATGTATTGGTCGTATGGCAAAATGGCCTGCGTTTCGGCTTCGAAGAAGTTATTGTACCAGATGCCCACCAAGGCCAGTATCGCCGGGATATTCTCTTCCAGCGAGGCTGTTTTGAAATGATTATCCATGGCGTGCGCGCCGTCCAGCAATTCGATAAAATTATCGAAACCGATGCTAAGCGAAATAGATAAGCCTATGGCGCTCCAAAGCGAGTAGCGGCCGCCAACCCAATCCCAAAACTCGAACATGTTTTTGGTATCGATACCGAATTTAGCTACGCCCTCGCTATTGGTAGATAGCGCCGCAAAGTGCTTCGCCACATCCTCATCCTTACCGCCGCTGGCAATAAACCAATCGCGCGCGCTGTGGGCGTTGCCCATGGTTTCCTGCGTGGTAAACGTCTTAGAAGCTATTAAGAACAGCGTGGTTTCGGCATCTACCGTTTTCAGGGTTTCTACGATATGGGTAGCATCCACGTTGGATACGAAGTGCAGGTTGAGGTGGTTTTTGTAGGCTTTAAGCGCCTCGGTAACCATTACAGGGCCCAAATCAGATCCGCCGATGCCTATGTTCACCACATCGGTAATCGGCTTGCCGGTGTAGCCTTTCCATTCGCCGCTGATAATGGCATGGCTGAAGGTTTCCATCTGTGCCAGTACGCGGTTTACATCGGGCATAACATCTTTCCCTTCCACCAGTATTGGTGTATTGCTGCGGTTGCGCAGGGCAATGTGTAAAACGGGGCGGCCTTCAGTTACGTTTATAGGTTGACCAGAAAACATGGCGGCAATTGCATCATTTAGGCCACATTCGCGCGCCAGTTGTATCAACAGCGCGAGGGTTTCATCGTCTATCCGGTTTTTCGAATAATCGACCAGGATATCCTCAAACTGTAAGGAGAATTTTTCAAAGCGTTCTGCATCAGTATCAAAAAGTTCTTTCAGGTTTTTTGATACGATGTCGATATAGTGATCGGCTAAATATTTATACGATTGGGTGGCGGTGAAATTGGTAGTTGGTAGCATAGCGGAATAATTTTTGGTAAAAGTAGCAAGTTAATTTTGCGGCAGTAAACTAAAATGAAATTTATGGCAAAAGGGTGTTATTTATTGCGTTTTTGCACATTTATGCCTTAGTGTTTCATTTACACCTGTTTAATTGTCATTATTTTAACATAATTAATAAATATTTTTAAAAATGGAAACAAATAAATGATATATTTGCTTTGTTGATAAGTTAATCGCTTATTTATCGCCAAATCATCAATACGCTATCTAAAAACTTGCTTTTATGTTCGAAAAACTGTTTTTGCTCGTAAAAAATAACGCCGGGACGGCTGTTACCAACAACCCTTTAATTGCCGAAAAATACCGTGATGCGGTTTTGAACGACGCGTCGAGTTCGATAATAGAGGTGATAAAGGCGCATATAGAAAGCGGGAAGCTGATAGACCTGGTTAAGTACTTCCAGATAGAAGGCGTTTATGATAACCCGCTTATCAATAAAGCCGTAAATAAATTTGCCATAAAGCTGGATAAGTTTTACGATATCAGTTCGGCCGATGCGAAACAAATTTCCAACGATCTCATCCGCCCGGTAATGCTGGAGCTGATACGCCAAAGCAAAACTGAACAAAATAAAGAGTTTGCCCTCAATACCTTGCTATCAAAAATAAGCGGCCACGTAGCCGATATGGGCCTGTTGCTTACGCAAATGGCGTAATTGAGTTTTAAGGTTTTAAGGTTTTAAGGTTTTAAGGTTGAAAAGTTTTAAGGTTGGAGAGGTTAAAAGCTCTCCAACCTTTTATATTTCCGGCAATTCCTCCCAACATTATTGAGTTGTAAGGTTTAAAGGTTGAAAAGTTTGAAGGTTGGAGAGGTTAAAAGCTCTCCAACCTTTCCATTTCCGGCAATTCCTCCTAACATTTAAACTTCCCAACCTTCGAACGTTCCAACTTTCCAACGTTGCAACTTTCAAACTCCTTTACCTATCTTTGGCGTATGACTAAAGAGAACTTACAGGATTTAAGGGATAGAACAACTTCCCTGAGGAGGCATCTTTGACATCGATACCAAACTCGATGCGATGCACAAGGAACAGGAAATAACCATTGGCCCAAACTTTTGGGACCATCCTAAAGAGGCGGAGAAGGTCCTCGCTTCCATCAAAACAAAAAAAATATGGACCGACGCTTTCCAAAAGGTAGTAGCGGTAGTGGAGGATACGGGCGTTTTGTTCGAGTTTTTCCAGGCAGGCGATGCCACAGAAGCGGAAATGCTAGAGCAATATAAGGCTGCAACTACTGCAGTAGAAGAGCTGGAATTCAAGAATATGCTTAGCGCCGAGGAAGACCAGTTTAACGCCGTATTGCAAATTACCGCAGGTGCCGGCGGCACCGAAAGCTGCGACTGGGCCGGTATGCTGATGCGCATGTACATTATGTGGGGCGACAAGAACGGCTATAAAGTTACCGAGCAGGATTACCAACCGGGTGATGTGGCCGGCGTGAAAACCGTTACCCTGCAACTGGAAGGCGATTTTGCCTATGGATACCTCAAAGGCGAGAATGGCGTGCACCGCCTGGTGCGCGTATCACCGTTTGATGCCAACGCCAAGCGCCATACCTCGTTCGCTTCGGTATATGTGTACCCGCTGGTTGATGATACCATTGAAATAGAGGTGAAGGATGCCGACATCGAATTCGAAACCTTCCGTGCAGGTGGTGCAGGCGGACAAAACGTAAATAAGGTAGAAACCGCCGTGCGTTTATACCACAAGCCATCGGGCATCATCATCAAAAACCAGGAATCGCGCTCACAATTGCAAAACAAGGAGAACGCTATCCGCTTGCTGAAATCGCAGCTGTACGAGGCAGAGATGCGCAAACGCGCCGAAGCATCAAGCGCGGTTGAGGGCAATAAAAAGAAAATTGAATGGGGTTCGCAGATACGTAATTACGTTTTGCACCCTTACAAATTAGTTAAAGACCTGCGTACCGACCACGAAACCTCTAACGCCGCCGCCGTATTGGATGGCGACCTGAACGAGTTCCTGAAATCGTACCTGATGGAATTTGGCGGCCCAAAAAGCTAAAGCGGCCATTTTTAATATACTTTACGATAGCGATAGGCCTTAAAAACCTGTCGCTATTATTGTTTAATTACCAAATTCTAAATGCTAACAGCCGTACACTCGTTCTGCATTGATGGGCCTGCTGCACAAGCGCACTTTTGTGATGTAATCAATTATACACTTAAACACACATCATGAAAAAACGTTTTCTTACATTATTAAGCAGTTTACTAATTGGCTTTCTTCCGGCAGCTTTAGCACAAAAATTGCCACCCGGCGCATTTGGGCGTAGCATCAAATTTGATTTAGCTATATCAGATTCCTTGCGTGCTCTGGGTTACACCACCTCAAGTTTCTCTATTTACGATTCGGGTTTAGCGGCGGCATTCTATAAGCCGTTGTTAAACAGCAATCAAACCATGAAGACACCAATAATGCTGGGCGTTAAATTAAACCCTGCATTAATGGATTATGCTTTGTCGCCGGTAAAGTCATTTTCTAAAACCTATACCGCTTTCAGGATTTCGGATGGGTCGGATGCTGTGCTGATTGCATTGGGCATCACTAAAAGCAATATAGATGATTACCGGTATCGCGTGGTGCTAAATGATAGCGTGGAGGTGGTGCACTGGTCTAAAATACCGGGGCTGGAGCAAAAATACGGGGCCGAAAAACCTTATGGATTGATAGGTAGTTTCAATTACCCAGATAAGCAGATACTGGTGGAAGTTGTAAACGTTAAAAACTACCAGCTTAGAGACGGCGTTATCTTCGACTGGCGTAAAAACATCAGGCCGGTTATTACCAGTATCAGATTTCAGCCGCCGCTGCCTGCCGGCAAAACATATACTAATTACGGGGTTGAATTGATGAAAATGCAAGCTCCCCATCAAATGAAGTACGACACCGTTACCCACGCACCAACGGAGATCAGTTTTTTTGCGGATAGTGTGAACGCTATAACCCTGTTATTTAAGGACCACGAAGCTGTAGCCTATAATGTTAATTTGTATAAGCAGGAACAGGGGGAAAGCAATTTTTTTACCTCAGCACAAGGGAGCAGTTTAGAAACTGAGTTTAAGTTTGACGTTCCGAATTACCCATCCGGAGATTATGAAATAATTATTCGCCCGCAGGGTGCGGGAGGTTTTAACTTGCAGGATCAGCAATTGCATATCAAGCTTAAAATATTGCCAAATCCGGTTTTAGATAAAAAGGCATCGTTAAAACAGCTCCTACCCTACGTGGTGGGGGCCGTTGTGGTTTTAGGGCTGCTGTTTGGTGGCTACTACAGGCGCAACCAGGTAAAGCTGCTAAGAGCGGCACAGGCAAAGCAGATAACCGGGCTTAAATTGCAATCCATTCGCGCGCAGCTCAACCCGCATTTTATGTTCAACGCGTTAACGTCCATCCAAAACCTAATCAATAAGAATGATATAGCCGGCGCCAACCATTACCTGGCTAAGTTTGCCGGCCTTACCCGGCAGGTGCTTGCAACCGGTGGCGAAGAATTGCTTAGCCTGGAGGAAGAACTAAAACTGATGGACGATTATTTGCAAATGGAGCAATTGCGCTTCGGCTTTAAATATCATATCACAGCCGCCGATGACTTAAATCAATCGAACATAGAAGTGCCTGCCATGCTGTTGCAGCCCTTTGTAGAAAACGCGGTTAAGCACGGGGTGGCAATTTTAAAAGAAGCCGGGGAGATTAGCCTATCGGTTACGCGCAACCAAAAAGACCTTGTTTTTACCATAAAGGATAACGGTAGCTGGACAGGCGCAACCAACGCTGATGAAAATAGCGGCTACGGATTGAAATTGAGCCAAGAACGCATAGCTTTACTGGGCCAGTTGTTTAAAGGGCAGCCCGTAACATTACATATACAAAAGAATGCCCCGGGGACTGTAGTAAACATTTGTTTAACCAACTGGATTTAATTTATGCCGATGAATATACGCAGCATTATTGTTGATGACGAGCCTAATAATGTAGAAAACCTGCAGCAGATCATCAAAATGCACTTCCCCGAAATTGTGGTGACAGCCGTGGCAAACGATGCTGATAACGCCATTACTGCCATAAAAGAACATCGGCCCAATCTGTTGTTTTTAGATATACAAATGCCTGGTAAATCGGGCTTCGATGTGTTACGGGCCTTTGATCAAATTGATTTTGAAGTTATTTTTATCACTGCTTATGATAAATATGGCATCCAGGCTATCAAATTTTCGGCCCTGGATTATTTGCTGAAACCTATCGACGTTGATGAATTTAAATTGGCTATAGAGAAAGCCAGGCCCAAAATTGCCGGCAGGCAGCAAAACCAAAGCATCGAAAACCTGCTGCAGTACATTAAAGGGGGGCAAAACGATACGCCCAAAATAGCCCTGCACACCCTTACCGAGATCATGTACGTAAAAATTACGGATATTGTAAGGTGCGAGGCATCGAACAACTATACCACGTTTTACCTCAACAATGGCGAACAGGTGCTTGTATGCAAAACGCTTAAAGAATTTGCCGATATTTTAAAACCTCACCAGTTTATACGCACGCATCAATCGCATTTGGTTAACCTGTACTTTGTAAAAAGCTATTTAAAAGAGGATGGTGGTACACTGCTGCTGGCCGATAAAACCAAGGTGCCCATATCGCGGCAGAACCGCGAAATGTTAAAAAACGCGCTGGCTAAAAGTTTGTAATGAAAAAGGTATAATTGTAACTCAGTAACCAATTATGAAAACTCTTTTAGCAGCCTCAGTTTTGACGATTTTAACAATGGGAGCTTTTGCACAGGCTCCAAGCCCTATGCCTTTATACCCTACGGGCGTACCCAATTCCAAGCCAACACCCGCGGGCTATGTGGAAGTAACCGACGCGAATAATTGGATAACCAAGGTAAGCATACCCACCATTACGCCCTACCTGCCCGAAAAAGGCACAGCAAATGGTGCTGCGATAGTAATTTTCCCCGGTGGGGGATATGGTGGCCTGGCCAATAACCACGAAGGGATGGCAATTGCTAAAGCATTCAATAGCATTGGCGTTACGGCCTTTCTGGTGAAATATCGCTTACCATCAGATGAAATAATGGTTGATAAAACTATCGGCCCGCTACAGGATGCGCAGCGTGCGATACAAATAGTAAGGCAGGGCGCAGCCGGGTGGGGAGTAGACCCTCACCGCATCGGCATCATCGGCTTTTCGGCAGGAGGGCACCTGGCTTCTACCGCGGGTACGCATTTCGATAAGGTGGTGATAGCTAACCCGGACAACATCAGCGTTCGGCCGGATTTTATGATGCTGATATACCCTGTGATATCGTTCGGGCCGAAGGGGCATGTGGGTTCGCGCGAAAACCTTATCGGCAAAACGCCTTCGCAAGCCATGTTAGACCTTTACTCCAACGAAAAGCAGGTAACCGCCAATACGCCGCCAACCTTTTTGATACACGCGCAGGATGATGGCGCAGTTCCGGTAGAGAACAGCCTGATGATGTACGAGGCACTAACCAACGCCAAAGTTAAGGTAGAGATGCACCTGTTCCAGAATGGCGGCCACGGCTTTGGTATGCCTAACCCCACTACCAAAGAAAAATGGTTCGATTGGGCCGCCGCCTGGATGGAAGCGAATGGGTGGTTGAAAAAATAAAATGTTTCTGAAACTCACTACGGAGATGCTTGGACATCCCTATGCTAATGAACCATCATCGGTTTTTGAGCAATGGGCGCGGGCGCAACTGGAAATATGTGGTGACGATGGCGAATCTGAAAGGATAATATTTGATACTCAATGGGACGTTAAGGTATTTGTTGCTTGGGTTTTAAAAAATCAAAACTTTTTACTTGCGGAAGAGTGCCCTGCCCTTTTGCCAGGATTATCAATCGCGGAAGGCTTGCATGATTTTTACGAAGGTTTGGATTTAGATTCGGAGAGCAAAGAAGAAGCCGAACTGCTGGATTTAGTTTATAACTATCGCGAACGACATGGTCTGAGGTTCGCTATGCGCGGTACAGATATTGATGATATTTTTATCGGGCCAATGAATGGAGAAATAACGGTATCGTGTTTTAATAAGTTTTCTAATTGGAGCTATAAGGTAGATATTGAAAGGTTTTTATCTACTATTAAAACACTCAGCGAAAATTTCCCAATATAGAAGCATAATGAATATTCCATTCCAAACCATCCAATGGGACAGCATCCCTAAAGAAGAGCACCCCGGTACAACAGGTACATCCTTTTGGCGGGTACTGCAGTTGCCGGGTTTGCGCATAAGGCTGGTAGAATACTCCGCCGGTTACCTGGCCGACCATTGGTGCCAAAAAGGCCACATTGTGCATTGCCTGGAAGGTGAGTTCGAAAGCGAAATGGAAGGTGGCGAGATATTCAGCCTAACTGCGGGGACGAGCTATGTGGTTTCTGATGATGCAAGTTCGCACCGGTCTATCTCCAAAAATGGGGTGAAGCTTTTGATTGTAGATGGAGATTTTTTAGCCACCCAACCACCTAAAGGGGGAGCTTTTTGATTTGCGATTTTAAACTTCGGTTCCCCTTTCAGGGGGTTAAGGGGCACTTATTTCACCGCCGCCAAATTTTGGTAATAACTACTCCCCACCGGTAATACTGCCCCGTTTACTACCAATTGGTGCCGCTCTATTTTCTCCACTTTGTTTACTGCGGCAATGAACGAACGGTGTATGCGGATGAACTGGTCGGCAGGCAGCAGGTTCTCCACTTCGGATATCGTCATGCGGGAGAGGAGTTGCTTATCCTTCAGTTCAAAGTTTACGTAGTTGCCCGTAGCTTCCAGGTAGCAGATGTCGTCAAACATTACCTTTACCTGCTCGTACCCCGTTTTCAGGAACAGGTAATCCTTTTTATCCTCCTTGGTATTGCGGAAGTTGTACAGTTCATACGCCTTGTTGCAGGCCTTGGTAAAGCGCGCCAGCGAGAAGGGTTTTAGCAGGTAATCTACGGCATCCAGTTCAAAACTGGTAACGGCGTGCTCGGTATAGGCGGTGGTGAATATTACCAGCGGTTTTTTGCTGAGGCAGGCAAGCAGGTCGATGCCGGAAATATCGGGCATTTTGATATCCAGGAACAGCAGGTCGATGGGGTTGTGTTGCAAGTATTCCATGGCCTTAAAGGCATCGGTAAATTCGGCTTTCAAATCTACGAACGGAACCTTGGCCGCGTGCGAGCGCACTACGCCAAGGGCCAGGGGTTCGTCGTCTATAGCTACTGCGGTTATCAAAATATCAGGCCAGATTAATGGTTAAATGTATGAAAAATTCGCTTGCATTCTCGCGGATGATGAGCTCATGCTTGTTGTTGTAAAGCAGCTTTAGCCGTTGTTTTACGTTTATCAGTCCTATGCCGCTCTTGCCTTTTTCGGGGTCGTTATCAGGCCGGGTGTGTATGCTGTTGTGCACGTCGAAGTACAGCTTATCCTCCTTTGTTTGCAAGGTAATTTTTATGTGCGATGGTTCGCGCAGGCTGATGCCATGCTTAAAGGCGTTCTCTATAAAGGGTATCAGCAGCATGGGGGCAATCTGCAAGCCCAGGATATGGTCCTCAATCTGTACTTCTATCCGGATATCGGGCGAGGTTTGCGTACGTAGTTTTTGCAGGGCGATGTAGTTGTTGAGGTAATCAATCTCGCGGGTGAGCAGTATTTTCTCGTGCATGTTTTCCTGCAGCATAAAGCGCATCATATCGCCCAGGCGCTGTATGCCCTCGCCGGTGCGGTCGGCGTTTTCCTGCAGGGCGGTGCCGTACAAGGTATTGAGGGCGTTGAACAAAAAGTGCGGGTTTATCTGCGAGCGCAAAAAATCGAGGTTGGCTGTGGAAGTGCCAAGTGCAGTCTTTAGGTTAAGTATCTCGGCTTTGCCGGCCAGGCGGCGTTTATAAGTTATCCACGAGAATGGCGCAACCACCAAAAGCTGGAAACCTACATTAAAACCTGCTATAATGGCTACAGCTTCGTGCCTGTGTAAAGCTGCAGCCAAAATAAACAGCACAGGTATTGAAACCGCGGTTGTTACCCAAACCACCTTTAACCAATAAGTTAAAAACCGTTTGTTATTGGCAAGTGTAGTGGGTATAAGGCTATAGATAGAAAGCCCGTACACGCCTATGGCCACCGGTATCGTCACAAAAAACAGGGCGATCACATCAATATTGGTATCTATCAGCAATAATCCAAAGATCAAAAGCATCCAAACCACCAAAGCAATAATGCTATCACGGGTGAGTACCTTGTATTCCGACTGAATGCGGTCGGTATTGTTGAGCAGGTAATTGGCAGCATGCTTAATGAGGCTGTAAAGCGTAAGCATCATGATCACCCATATGGCATAGATGAGATTTGTTTTAAAAATGATGTTATTTACATACTCCGGTGTGTGTTTGTAAAACAGGTAGCCCTTCAGCCAGGTATCGGTAATACCGCAAAACAACCATATCGCGCCAAATAAGGCTACCGCCAATACGATCATCAGGGTGGTTTTGCGTTTTTCTATCAGCGAGGGGATGATGACGAAATTCCAGAGTAAGAATGAAAAGAAATAAAGGGTGTATCGCGCCACCATCGGGAAGAAATAGTATTTGGAGTAGGAGTAATGCAGGTAATACTCGTCAAACATATACCGGTAGGGCGTCCATATTACGTTTACGTTGCTTTCGGCAACACGGGCAAGCAATAGCAGTAGGATAAAGCCATAAATGCCGGCAGCGGCGTAGAGCTCTATTTTTTTAAGGTCGACGGTTTTTCTGATGCGGGTGATCATAGTGATAGAGAATTATGCCGCAAGATAAGCCCGGCTGAAAAATCAGGAAAGTAAATGGGACGAAAGCAGGGATAAGTGGGACGAAGAGGGATGAGAAGCAAGAGGTAAGAATCAAGAGCCAGGACGAAGGAAGGGAAGAGAATCAAGAGGCAAGAATCAAGAACCAAGATGAATAAAGGAAGTACGAAACGAGAACCAGGAAAAAAAATACATCATCTTTTTCTGTCTTGATTCTTGATTCTTAACTCTTGTTTCTGAAAAGCTATTCCAGTATCCCCAGCAATTCATTCAACTCATCCACTTTTTCTGATGCGCCGGCGTGTTCGTAGGCGCTGATGAGGTTGCGCAGCACGCGTTTGATGATATCGGTATTGGAGCAGGGCTCGTAAAATTGCTTGTCGAATTTCAGGTTAAGCTGTTTCAAAAACATGTCCACATCGCGCCTGCCGAAAATGAAGCCTTTGTTGAATGCGTTGATGTAGAACAATATGCCGCCCTCGAATTCGGTTTCCTGGCTTTCGTCCATATAAGCCAGTATGAAGTGCTGCGGCAGGTTTACGCCATAAACGGGGATATCCAGCTTTTGGGCTATGATGGAGTAGATAATGGCCAGCGATATCTGATTCCCTTTTTTGGTTTCCAAAACCTGGCTGATGTAGCTATTCTGCGGGTCGCGGTGGTTGCCGGTGTTGCCGCTAAACCCGTGGATGCTGTAAAAGACATGGTTCATTAGTTTTACCTGCTCTACCGGGCTACCTTCGTTCATCATCTGCAGCCATACGTCGCGTTTGATGGCTTCTATCTGGTTGATCACTTTTTGCTCGTCAAGATCGGGATATTGGTAGCGGTTTATGATGAGGATGCCCTGCAAAAGGTCGAATGCGCCGCCATGGAACCATAATTGCAGGTCGTTCTTTACCGTGCCGAATTGTATCTCGTGCACCGTATTAGCAATCCGCTCTTGCTGGATGGGGTCGAAAGCCCGTTCGAAGGCGTTCTCCAGATATTCGATGGCCTCGGGGCCGTAGGAGAGGAGCTTTTGATGCACATGGCTGTATATCTCGTTATCCGGGTCGTCCAGCAGACGAATTAAAGAGTTTACTTCTGTAGGATTTATCATATCTCTATCCGCTAAAATACTAAAGTTTATATACTTTTGCGTCATATAAACCGATGCTCAATCTAACGTTCGCTAAGGATTTCTTGTTTCACAGGTTCAGGTCAAAAAACCGTCATGGCTTGCATTCGCCATTCGTTTACAAACTGGTAGACGAAGTTATTTACGATTATAAGCACAAGCCCGCTTATGATAAAATAGAGAAAGAACGCGATAACCTACTTATCGACGACCGCATTATCACCGTTACCGACCTCGGCGCAGGCTCGCGCGTGAACAAAAACCGGCAGAAGAAGATAAGCGATATCACCATAAATGCCCTTAAATCGCCCAAGCTGGCGCAGTTACTTTACCGCCTTGCCGCCTTCACCAAACCCAAAAGTATCGTAGAATTGGGCACCTGCCTTGGCATTACTACCTTGTACTTGCACGAGGCCGCCCCCAATGCCAAGGTGCATACGCTGGAGGGCTGCCCCGAAACCGCTAAGGTGGCACAAAGCGTATTCAACAATGCCGGCTTGCGCAACATCAAACTGGTAACCGGCAATTTCGACGATACCCTTGCAGGCGTATTAGGCAAGCATGATAAATTGGATTTCGTGTACATCGATGGTAACCACCAGCGCGTAGCTACGCTTAACTACTTTGAGCAATGCCTGCCCAAAGTGCACGAAGATACCATGCTTATATTCGACGATATTTACTGGAGCGAAGGCATGAAACAAGCCTGGGCCCAAATAAAGGCCAACCCGCAGGTAACTGTTACCGTCGATCTATTTTGGATAGGCCTGGTGTTTTTTAAAAGCGGCCGGGTGAAGGAAGATTTTATAATCAGATTTTAGATAGTTCATGGTTCATGGATGATAGTTCATAGGCGAAGCTTGGAAGCCGCTATGTACCATGAACTATCATCTATGAACTTACTAAAACGCCTCTCCCAATCCAATATAAAGCCCGCTTAACCTAGGCTCATTGGCTCGTTTCTCGCCAACGCCATAATCCACACGGATGCTCAAACCTTTCTCCGTATCGAAGAAATAGCGTAGCCCGCCGCCGTAATTTGGTTTAAATTCGCTGAAGCTAAATTCGCTGTTCCATACCTGGCCGGTGCCTACGAAACCTACTATGCCAACGCGGTTAGTGATACGGTAACGCAATTCTGCCTGTCCGGCAAGCAGGTTGCGGTCGCGGAAACGGCCGTTGTAGTAGCCGCGCATCATCTCGTCGCTGCCCAGTGCAGGCATCAAATAAAAGGGTGACTGGCGGCCCGTCAAACTTTGTTCCTGTATATTGAAACCCAGAACAAAATGTTTGCCGAGCGGGAAGAACTGGGCGTACTCCACATTCAGCAGCCCGCCGCTGTAATCGCTGTTGCTGCCGATGCCTTTCATCAAATCCAGATAACTGGTGATAACCGCGCCTTTGGTGGTGTAAGTATTATTGTTGCGGCTATCAAAAATCACCGTTGGCCCCGCGTATAAGGTGGTGCCGCCATGGCGGCCTTCAATGGTTGGGTCGGTTTCGAATACCCCGGTTTTATCGGCATCCGTAAAGCGGTAATCAAACCCGCCGGCAACAAGGCCTATGTAAAAATACTTTCCCAATTTCTTCTCGGCGCTTGTGGCCACCTTAAACCGTTTCAGGCCAAGGCGGTCGGCGTTGCTTTTCAGGGTATTGTTGCCCGTACCGTAAAAATCGAAAGGGAAGTTGATGTACGATACCGCTGCTATGTAATGATACTTATTTTGCGGGGCCCAGTAGCTGGTGCTCAGGCTAAAGCGGCTTTGCCCCTTGGTAGTGATGGTAGCGTAGGCGAATATGTTCGATACCCGGGTTTCGCGATGCGCCGTATCGGTATAAAAGGAGAGGAGGCCTGCGCCGCCAAGTTCTACGCCGGTTTCGGGAGCAGTGCTTAATACGGGCAGTATCACAAAACTGCTCTTCTTGGTGGTATCCTTATCGAGATACATCTTGCGGATAAACTTCGGCAGGAAGCTGTTCTGCGCCAGGGCAGGCTGCAAAAAAGCCGTTAATAGTAATAAAAGGATAAGTTTTTTCATAAGGTAGCTTGTTGCTAAAGGTAAAGCTTAAGCGTTTGTTTTATCCAATTTTCAAATTAAAATTCTGTTAATGTCAAAATACCTACTTTTGCGCCATAATCAGCATCAATAAAATATGAGCACAGAAAGAGGCCCTATATCGCAATTTATCGAGAGGAATTACCTGCACTTTAACGCAGCGGCATTAATGGATGCAGCCAAAGGCTACGAAACCCACCTTACTGAAGGCGGTAAAATGATGGTTACCCTGGGTGGGGCCATGAGCACTGCCGAACTGGGCATCTCGCTGGCCGAGATGATACGCCAGGGAAAGATTGACATTATCAGCTGTACAGGTGCCAATCTGGAAGAGGATATCATGAACCTGGTGGCGCACTCGCACTATAAACGCGTACCCAACTACCGCGACCTGAGCCCGCAGGACGAGTGGGACCTGCTGGAGAACCACTACAACCGCGTAACCGATACCTGCATCCCCGAGGAAGAAGCCTTCCGCCGTTTGCAGAAGCATATTTACAAGATTTGGAAGGATGCCGATACCGCCGGCGAGCGTTACTTCCCGCACGAATACATGTACAAGATATTGCTTAGCGGAGAGCTGGAGCAGTACTACGAGATAGACCCTAAAAACTCCTGGATGCTGGCCGCCGCCGAAGCCAACCTACCTATAGTTGTACCGGGATGGGAAGACTCTACCATGGGTAACATTTTCGCCTCATACGTTATCAAGGGCGAAGTAAAAGCCACCACCATGAAAAGCGGCATCGAATACATGGCCTGGCTGGCCGGCTGGTACCCGGAGAACTCTACCGGCAAAGGCATAGGCTTTTTCCAAATAGGTGGAGGTATAGCAGGCGATTTCCCGATATGTGTTGTTCCGATGCTTTACCAGGATATGGAGATGCCCGAAATCCCTTTCTGGAGTTACTTCTGCCAGATCTCCGATTCTACCACCTCTTACGGCTCGTACTCGGGTGCTGTGCCTAACGAGAAAATTACCTGGGGTAAGCTGGATATTAACACGCCGAAATTCATTGTAGAGAGCGATGCGACAATTGTTGCACCACTCATTTTCGCCTGGATATTAAAACAATAACTATTTTTTGGATTAAATTCAAAAAATAATTGCGCGGTAATTTTTTAAGCCATGGTTAAAAAAGCCCTTTTTACACATGTTTTAGGGCTTTTTTAATTTGTTTAGAACGATTATAAATTAGATATTACTGTCAGGAATTTGTCAGCTATCCCTTAATAAATTTTACTTTTGTGGCTGAAAAAGTGGGTAAAACATACTTCTTTACGTCAGTTTATCACATTAACTACATAATTATTTAGCATAAATACACTTTATGAGAAATATCTCATTGATTCTTAAACAGTTCTCAAAGTCGGTTTTACTGGTTGCGGGTTTAGCACTTTGCGGATTAACTGCAAATGCACAGGCCGACCCCGCCAAAGGCGAAGCGATATTTAAAGCCAAATGTACAGCCTGCCATAAGATTGATATCCGGATGACAGGCCCGGCGCTTGGCCCGCAGTTGGAAGCAGAAACCGACGATGCTTACCTTACCAAGTGGATCCAGAACAACCAGGCCTTAATTGCCGCAAAAAACCCGAAAGCACTCAAAATTTATAACGAGTTCAATCAGGCAGGTATGACCGTATTTGCGGAATTGACCGATGCCGATGTTGCAAACGTTATTGCTTACGTGCGCGCCGACTGGAAAAAACAGAAAGAAGACAAAGCCAAGCCAGCCGCCGGCGGTGCTGTTGCAGCAGAGCAAGGCCCAAGCAACCTGGTAGTATTTGGCCTGTTAGGCGTTATCGTTATCGCGTTCATCGTGATACTGGTGCTTAACAAGGTTATTGCAACTCTTGAGCGTTTATTGCTTAATAAAAGCGGCCTGCTGGTTGACGAAGAAGAGGTTGAAGAAAAAGTAAAAGGCGATAAGTTAGCCGTTGTTAAAAAGGCGCTTAAAAACAAAAAACTGGTATTCTTTATAGTGCTTTGCGGTACCATTGCCATGGGCAGTTGGAGCTGGGTTACCATGTGGAACACCAACATGCACCAGGGTTACCAGCCGGTACAGCCTATCAAATACTCGCACAAGCTGCACGCAGGTGCCATGAAGATTGAGTGCCAGTACTGCCACACCGGTGCATTTAAATCTAAGAACGCTTCTATACCATCGTTAAACGTTTGTATGAACTGCCACAAGGCCGTTAAGACCGAGTCGCCGGAAATACACAAAATTTACGATGCTCTGGGTTACGATCCGCAAACCCAGAAATACGATAGCACCAAAGCTCAGCCAATTCAATGGGTACGTGTACACAATCTGCCCGATCTGGCTTACTTTAACCACTCGCAACACACGGTAGTTGGTAAAATAGAGTGCCAGAAATGCCACGGCCAAATACAGGAAATGCAGGAAGTTTACCAATACTCTCCGCTTACCATGAAATGGTGTATCCAGTGCCACAAACGCACCGAGATTAGCGGCAAAGGCAACGGCTACTACGACAAGATACTCGCAGCACACGATAAGATTAAAAAAGGCGAGAAAGTTACGCCTGCCATGTTAGGTGGCCTTGAGTGCGCAAAGTGCCACTATTAATAAACGGATTTAGAACTTAGCATTACAGTTTATATAACTTAAATGGATAGCAATAAAAAATACTGGAAAGGTTTAGAGGAACTAAACAGAACCCCAGAATTTGTTGAGAAAAATAGACACGAGTTTGCGGAGCCCATCCCAATTGAAGAAGTTTTAAGCGGGGGCGGTTTATCAGCAAAAACGCCTCGCCGCGACTTCCTGAAGGCGCTTGGTTTTGGCGTGGGCGCGGTTACCCTGGCAGCTTGCCAAAAGGTGCCGGTGCACAAGTCTATACCTTACCTGGTAAAACCCGAAGAAATTACTCCGGGCATAGCCAACTACTATTCTTCAACTTACGAAGGCAGCGCGATATTGGTTAAAACCCGCGAGGGAAGGCCGATAAAGGTAGAAGGTAACCCAGGTGACCTTTTATCAAAAGGCGGCTTAAGCGCACAGGCGCAGGCTTCGGTACTTGAATTGTATGATAACAGCCGTGTGCAGGGCCCGGTACTTAACGGTACTTCTACAGGCTGGCCTCAGCTGGATAAATTCGTTAAAGACGAACTTGCAGCCATCAAAGCAGGTGGTAAAAAGATAAGCCTGGTTACGTCAACCGTACATAGCCCTTCTACTTTAGCGGTAATCGCAGATTTTATTACTGCATTCCCTACCGCAAGCCATGTTACTTATGATGCTGTATCGTACACCGGTATTATACAGGCAAACAAAAATAGTTTCGGTAAAGCGGTAGTGCCTCACTACAATTTTGCCAACGCTAAGGTTATCGTGAGCTTCGGTGCCGATTTCCTGGGTACCTGGATATCCGGCGAGGAATTCACCACCCAATACGTACAAAACAGGAACAGCAAGGCGCTGGAAGAGAAGAAAGACATGTCTCGCCACATCCAGTTCGAAAGCGGGATGAGCCTTACCGGCACCAACGCTGATGTTCGCTTGCCTATCAAACCATCTGAAGACGGCCTGGCCATCATCAACCTTTACAATGCATTGAATCCGGCTGGTGCTTTGCCTGGTGCAAAAAAACTGACCAACGCAAACGCTGATAAAGCAATCATCCTGGCTGCTAAAGAGCTTCAAAAAGCCGGTCCTGGGAAAGCGTTAGTGGTTTCAGGTTCTAACGATGTATCAGTACAAACTGTAGTTAATGCCATCAACTCGTTGCTGGGTAGCTACGGTTCTACTATCGATTTGGATAACCCATCACGCCAATACGCAGGTAACGATACCGATTGGCTGCAGTTTGTTGCCGATGCCAAAAATGGCGCGGTAGATGCGGTTTTCTTCCTTGATTCTAACCCTGCTTACGATTTTTATATCGCTAAAGATATCGAGGCTGCTCTTAAAAAAGTGCGCCTTAAAGTAACCTTCTCAGATAAGGCCGACGAAACCGCCGCCCTTTGTGATGTTGTTGCGCCAAACCACCACTACCTCGAGTCGTGGGGCGATGACAGCGCAGTAGAAGGCTACTATACTATAGTACAGCCAACCATCAACCCGGTTAACAACACCCGCCAGGCCGAAGAAAGCCTGCTGGTGTGGAGCGATAATGCGGTTAAGACTTACTACACCTACCTGCGCAACAATTGGGATAAAAACCTGTTAGAAAAAGGCGGTTTATCCGGCCAAAAAGGTTGGGAAGCCCTGTTGCAAAAAGGCTTCATCAATGCAACGTCGGTTGCCCCAGGTACCTACAACTTTACATTGAGCCTGGGCGGCGTAGCGCAAACTATCATAAATAATAGCGGCAAGGTTACTGCCTCCGGCGATAGTGGGTTCGAGCTACAGGTTTATCAAACCCCCGCCATGCGCGATGGTAAGAAAGCCAACAACCCATGGTTGCAGGAGTTACCAGATCCGGTTTCTAAAGTAACCTGGGATAACTTCGCGGCCATGTCGCCTGCAGATGTTAAGAAAATGGGTCTTGATGAGTTCCAGGTAATCACCATAAAAGGCGCTAACGGATACTCGGTAGATCTGCCGGTACTTTCGCAGCCCGGCCAGGCCGTTGGTTCTATATCTGTAGCTGTTGGTTACGGCCGTACTGCTGCCGGTTTAGTAGGCAACAATGTTGGTAAAAACGCATATCCTTTCTACAACCTGCTTAGTGGTACGTTCCAAACGGTATCTGCAGTAACTGTAACAAAAACCAGCACTATATTCCCGCTTTCGCAAACGCAAACGCACCACTCTTTCGAGGGGCGTAATGTTATCCGCGAGGCTACCCTTGTAGAATACCAAAAAGACCCTGCTGCGGGCAGTGGTAAAGAAGGCGAGCACGAAGGATTTTATGATCTTTGGGAGAACAGCCCGCACGATAAACCGGTTTACGACTGGGTTATGGCTATCGACCTTAACGCCTGTACAGGTTGCGGCGCTTGCGTTGTTGCTTGTAGCGCAGAAAATAACATCCCTGTTGTAGGTAAAGACGAAGTTGGCCGCCGCCGCGAGATGCACTGGATACGTATTGACCGTTATTACAGCTACGAGCAAAACGGTGATGCAAAAACAGATGGCCGCACCGGCAAGGTTACCAAAGAGAAAGACATCGATAAATTGGTGAACTTTGATAACGTAACCGTTGTTCACCAGCCAATGCTTTGCCAGCATTGCGATCATGCACCTTGCGAAACTGTGTGCCCGGTACTAGCTACCACCCACTCATCGGAAGGTTTGAATATGATGGCATACAACCGTTGCGTAGGTACACGTTACTGCGCAAACAACTGCCCTTACAAAGTGCGCCGTTTCAACTGGTTCAACTACTGGAACGATAGCCGCTTTGATAACTACCTGAGCAACGAGCACACCCAACTGGTATTGAACCCTGATGTTACCACCCGTTTCCGTGGGGTAATGGAAAAATGTTCGATGTGCGTACAACGTATCCAGGCCGGCAAATTGAAGGCTAAAATTGAGAAACGCCCGTTGGCCGATGGTGAAGTGAAGGTTGCCTGCCAGCAAACATGCTCTGCAAACGCCATTGTTTTCGGTAACAGGAACGATCCTAACTCTGAAGTTTCTAAAGCTTTGAAGAGCGAACGTACCTACTACGTACTGGAAGAATTGAACGTAAAACCAGGCATAGGCTACCAGGTAAAAGTAAGGAACACATTATCAGAATTACAGGCTTAATTATTACAAGAGATTTATAATATATGGCATCTCACAATGAATCAATAATCAGGGAACCGTTAATTACGGGCAAAGGAATCACCTATGCCCAAATCACTAACGATGTACTAAACCCTGTAGAAAATAAACCTAATAAGGCCTGGTGGATCGGTTTTACAGTTGCCTCTATGGGCTCGCTATTATGGGTTGTGTCTATCAGCTACACCTTTTGGTTCGGCTTAGGCGCATGGGGCTTAAACAAAACAGTAGGATGGGCCTGGGATATCACAGGTTTCGTATGGTGGGTAGGTATTGGTCACGCCGGGACGCTTATTTCTGCGGTGCTATTAATATTCCGTCAAAACTGGCGTAACTCTATTAACCGCTCTGCCGAGGCGATGACCATCTTCGCGGTAATTTGCGCGGCCACTTACATCGTAGCGCACATGGGGCGCCCGTGGTTAGCTTACTTTACCTTGCCACTGCCAAATCAGTACGTGCTTTGGGTAAACTGGAACTCGGCGCTAATGATGGATGTGTTCGCGATATCAACTTACTTCTCGGTATCATTGGTATTCTGGTACACAGGCTTATTGCCGGATATCGCTTCAATCCGCGACCGCGCAACAGGCTTACGCCGCCGCATCTATTCGGTAATGTCGTTCGGCTGGACGGGTTCTGTTAAAACCTGGCAGCGTTTCGAGACCGTATCCCTGATATTGGCGGGTATATCTACGCCACTGGTACTTTCGGTACACACAATTGTATCTTTCGACTTTGCTACCTCCCTCGAACCGGGATGGCATACCACCATATTCCCGCCATACTTCGTTGCGGGTGCTATCTTCTCGGGTTTCGCAATGGTACAAACGCTATTGCTGGTTACCCGTAAGGTACTAGGTTTAGAAAATTACATCACGATGTTCCATATCGAATCGATGAATAAGATTATCATGCTTACGGGCTCTATCGTGGGTGTGGCTTACATCACTGAGTTCTTTATCGCATGGTACTCTGGTGTTGAATACGAGCAATACGCGTTCATCAACCGGGCTACCGGCCCTTACTGGTGGGCATACTGGAGCATGATGAGCTGTAACGTAATTTCTCCACAGCTGTTCTGGTCGAGCAAATTACGCCAGAGTATCAAGTTCTCATGGTTCTTATCTATCATCGTAAACATTGGGATGTGGTTCGAGCGTTTCGTAATTATCGTAACCTCGCTGCACCGCGATTACATTCCGTCGAGCTGGGTAATGTTTTATCCAACCTGGGTTGACGTAAGTGTGTTCATTGGCTCGATAGGTATATTTTTTACCATGTTCCTTTTGTTTATCAGGGTATTGCCTTCGGTAGCAATGGCTGAAGTGAAATTATTGCTGAAAACGTCCAGTGAGCAGTCTAAAAAGAAAGAAATAGAGGGTGGTCATCTTGACCCTGTAGAAGTACAGTATTACAAAGAATCGTTGGTTAAGTACGACAGTGTTGACATGTCTGATTACGAAAAAATATAAAAATGAGTAGCACAAAATTTATATTAGGCTTATTTGATGATCCCGATGACATGATGCACGGGATAGAGAAGCTGCAAAAGAATAGCATTCCTATTTACGACGTTTATACACCTATGCCTATCCACGGTATAGAGGATAAATTAGGCATAAAAGAATCCAGGCTCGGTTATGCAGCATTTTGCTTCGGTTGCCTTGGTGCAACAGTCATATTCAGCATATTGTATTATACATTGGTACACGATTGGCCTATGGATATTGGCGGCAAACCAAACTTTGCTATCCCCAACTTTGTACCATTCACTTTTGAATGGACGATATTGTTTACCGCATTTGGTATGACGTTTACCTTTTTTGCCGCTACCCACCTTTTCCCGGGCCGTGCCCCTAGGGTGATGGACCTGCGCGCAACTGATGACCGTTTCGTTATCGCCATAAACGCAAAAGGCAATGTGCCACATGAGGATATCACCAACTTATTAAAAGAAGCAGGCGCTGTAGAAGTGAAGCATAACGACAGAAAATATGTTAGCTATGAATAAATTTAGAATATGGGGCACAACGGCCATCGTTATTGCTGCATCGATAGTGTTCACATCGTGCAAGGATAAACGCAGCACCGGTTGGGAATATGCTCCCAATATGTACGAACATACCGCATACGACCCGGATCAGCCAAACAAAAATTTTAAAGACGGCAAAACGGCGCAGTTGCCACCGGCTGGTACAACACCGGTTGGTTTCAGGCGCTTCGATTTCCCGAACTCTCGTGAAGGATATGATAACGCAAGTGCCAGCTACCATCTGGATAGCCTGATAGCCCAAACGCCGGCGCACTTAGCCGAAGGCAAGAAATTGTTTACAACTTTCTGCTCTCCGTGCCACGGCGTAACTGGTCAGGGCGATGGTTTGGTGGTGCAACACGGCTACCCGGCTCCTCCTTCCTACTCAAAAGGGCAATCATCTCGCGGTGGTGCCATGAAAGACCTTACTGATGGTAAAATTTATCATACTATAACCTACGGTGTAAACTCTATGGGTTCGTACGCTTCTCAGATAGCGCCTGACGATCGTTTGAAAATAGTTATGTACGTTCACCAATTACAAAAATTATAAGATTATTTTTAATGAAGACTCATAATAATTTTGACGAGAAATTTGAATTCACAGGCAGCGCCAAAACGTGGAGTTTGGCGGCAATTGTGATTGGTGCTGTTTGTATCGTAGTGGGATTTATCCTTGGCGGCGATCATGTACAACGCATGTTTAGTAACCTGTTATTGATGGCGTACTACTTTGTGTGTGTGTGTACGGCTGGCGTATTCTTTTTGGCTTACCAATATGCCGCACAAGCCGGATGGTCTGCTTCTTTGATAAGAATCCCGCAGGCGTTTGCTAAAGTACTTCCAATTGCGAGTTTGCTGTTGGTGATTGTTGTTAGCGCAGGTTTGTTTACCCAGCACGAAATTGTTCACGAAGGAAAAAAACATATGGTGCCATACTTATATGCATCATGGGCAACGCATGGCCTAACCGTAGTGGGCAGCGAAAATTACAATGCAGTTATTGCCGGCAAAGCGCCGTTTTTAACAATAGGTTTCTTTTATGGGATGCTTATAGCATTCCTGGCAGCTTACAGCTATTTTGGTTATGCATTAACAAAATGCTCAACCGATGAAGATACCGAAGGCGGCCTGCGTAACTACACCAAAAGTTTTGCATTATCTTGTACCTTCCTGGTAATATTCGGTTTTACCTTCCCAATATTCGCATTTGGTACCATCATGTCTTTAGAGGCACACTGGTTCTCAACTATGTTTGGCTGGTATAACTTAGCAGCAATGCACGTGAGTGGTTTGGCTATTATAGCCCTTGTGATCATCTTGCTGAAAAAGAAAGGGAATTTCTCTTGGTTATCAGAAAATCACCTGCACAGTTTAGGTAAGCTGATTTTCGGTTTCTCTATCTTCTGGACCTACGTATGGTTTGCACAGTTCTTCCTTACCTGGTACGCCAACATCCCCGAAGAGTCGGTATATTTCTACAAAAGGTGGGAACCTGAATATAAGTTTTGGTTCTGGTTAAATATCGCCATGAACTTCCTGGCACCTTTATTATTGCTCATGTCTCGCGATGCGAAACGCTTAACCAACCGCATGATGTGGACTTGTATCTTGCTGATAGCGGGCCACTGGCTTGATTATTACCTGATGGTTATGCCGGGCACGGTTGTTGAGAAACGCGACTTCGGAATTGACGAGATAGGTACCTTTGTTGCTTTTGCCGGATTGTTCACTTTCCTGATGCTGACGCAGTTGAGCAAATTCAAATCGCTTATACCCAAAAAGCATCCTTTCCTGCAAGAGAGCCTGCATCATCACATATAATAATTGTTAAATTTGCACGAAATACAACAATCATAAAAACCAATAAAATGGGATTCAAAAGTTTATTTAGTTCTAAAAAAATGCTTTCGCTTTCGGCGGCGTTCCTGCTGTTCGGCACCAACGTGCTGATGGCTCAGGATGCAGCAACCGGTGCGGCGGCAGATGCGGCCAAGCCCAATGTTTGGCTGGGTGCAGCTTATTACGTGCTGCTATTTGTTATCGTATGCTTTGTTGTAGGCATTGTTGGCAAAATACTGCGCGTTTACGATCTTACCCAACAAATACAAAACAAAAAGCCTATCAACTGGCATAATGTGATGGGCGTTGTGTGCCTTATCTTCCTGATAGCAGGCATGTACGGCGCCTATTGGTCATTCACTGTACAGGGCGCTATGATTTTGCCGATATCGGCATCTGAACACGGCGTTAAGATAGACGAGATGTTTTGGACAACCACCGTGTTGACCATGATCGTGTTCGTAATAACCCAGATATTACTTTTTGGTTTCCTTTTCGCTTACCGTTACAATGCAAAACGCCGTGCGCATTTCCTTCCGCATGATAACACCATCGAGAAGGTTTGGACTATAGCCCCGGCAATCGTATTAACTATACTGGTTATCTTCGGTTTCTTCACCTGGGAAAAAATTACCAATTCGGTTGATGCTAAAGGAGAGCCAGCCTCGCTTAATGTAGATATTACCGGCCACCAATTTGCCTGGGAACTGCGTTATCCTGGTGCCGATGGCAAGCTGGGTAAAACCAGTTACAAACTGGTAACCGGCATAAACAAGGTGGGCGTTGATTTTAAAGATAAATCTGCTTACGACGATTTGCAGGTAGATACCATGTACCTGCCTGTGGGAAAATCTATCAGGTTGAATATCCACGCGCAAGACGTTATCCATAGCGTTTACATGCCACATTTCCGTGTGCAGTTGAATGCGGTACCCGGCTTGCCTACTTACTTTAAATTTAAGCCAACTATGACTACCGCTGCAATGCGACGCGAAGTGGGCGACCCTGCTTTCGAGTACCTGGTGTATTGCAACAAAATATGCGGCGGTGCGCATTACAACATGAAAAAGGTTGTACGTGTGGTAGAAGAATCAGAGTACCAGGCATGGTTAGCACAGCAAAAACCTTACCTGACAGATCTAATCAAAAAAGATCTGAAGTATGCCGTAGTAAAACCGGCTGAAACACAAAACAGGTTAGCGTTAAACAATTAATTCAACAAGATTAGCGAGTATGTCAACATTAGCAGTTCAAGATCACGGAGCAGGTCATCACGACGAAGATCACGGACACCACCATCACGATACGTTCCTTACTAAATACGTTTTTAGCCAGGATCATAAAATGATTGCCAAGCAATTCCTGGTAACAGGTATTACTATGGCGTTCATCGCGATGATATTATCGATACTATTCAGGATTCAATTAGCATATCCTGACAAAGCGTTTCCTTTGATGGAAACATTGCTTGGTCGTTTTGCACCAGGCGGTCGTTTAGATTCTAACTTTTACCTGGCCCTGGTTACCATACACGGTACCATCATGGTATTCTTTGTACTTACCGCCGGTTTGAGCGGTACCTTCAGTAACCTGCTTATCCCATTGCAGTTAGGTGCGCGCGATATGGCTTCGCCGTTCATGAATATGCTTTCTTACTGGTTCTTCTTTATGGCCAGTGTGATTATGCTTTCATCGTTCCTGGTACAAAAGGGCCCTGCAAGCGGCGGCTGGACCATTTACCCTCCGCTATCGGCCATGCCTAAGGCAATGCCCGGTTCAGGTATGGGGATGACTCTGTGGCTCATCAGTATGGTGCTGTTTATCGCATCATCATTAATGGGCGCTATCAACTATGTAAGTACAGTATTAAACATGCGTACCAAAGGGATGGACCTTTGGAAGATGCCTTTGACTATCTGGGCGTTCTTCCTTACTGCTATCCTGGGTATCCTGGCGTTCCCGGTACTGGTTGCTGGTGTGGTATTATTGATATTCGACCGTAGCTTCGGTACAAGCTTCTATTTATCAGAAATCGTAATAGGCGGTAGCGCTGTACAACCTTTCGAGGGCGGTAGCCCAATCCTGTTCCAGCACTTGTTCTGGTTCCTGGGCCACCCCGAGGTATATATCGTAATTATGCCTGCGATGGGTATTTCATCTGAAGTGATGTCGGTGAACTCGCGTAAGCCAATATTTGGTTACCACGCCATGGTTTACTCACTTATAGGTATCACCGTATTATCGTTCATTGTATGGGGTCACCATATGTTCGTAACGGGTATGAACCCGTTCCTGGGCGGTGTGTTCATGATCACTACACTGATAATCGCGGTACCATCCGCAGTAAAAACATTCAACTGGTTGGCTACGCTTTGGCGCGGTAACATCCGCTTTACTGCGGCAATGCTATTCGCTATCGGCATGGTGTCGTTCTTTATCTCAGGCGGTTTAACAGGCATATTCCTGGGTAACGCTGCGCTGGATATCAACCTGCACGATACCTACTTCGTGGTTGCCCACTTCCATCTGGTAATGGGTTCAGCAGCTATATTTGGTATGCTTGCCGGTGTTTACCATTGGTTCCCTAAAATGTATGGCCGCGTAATGAACGAAAAACTCGGTTACCTGCACTTCTGGTTAACCTTTATAGGTGCTTACCTGGTGTTCTTCCCTATGCACTTCATGGGCCTTGGTGGCGTTCCTCGCCGTTACTACGCATTCACCGAATTCGTAGAGTGGAACAAATGGCTATCAGTAAACGTATTCATCACCTGGGCAGCTATTATGGCAGCACTTGCACAAGTTGCTTTTGCAGTGAACTTTGTTTACTCTATATTCTGGGGCAAACGTACTACTCAAAATCCTTGGCAGGCAAACACCCTGGAGTGGACAGCGCCGATAGAGCATTTCCACGGCAACTGGCATGGCGAAATACCAACCGTTTACCGTTGGCCATATGATTACAGCAAGCCTGGCGCCGAAGAGGATTACATCCCGCAAACTGTACCGCTTTCGCAAACCATGAGCTCGAACGTTCAGCACGATTTTGAAGATAATCCTGCAGGTTTAGAGGCGTATGCAAAATGGAACGCCGCTAAAAAAAGCAACGAAGAAGTAAAGTAATTTTTATATCAGAACTGATTTTTTAGGGTAATTGTCAAGTTCTAAGTCTTAAGTCAGAAGTTCTAAGTCGGGTTTTGGACTTAAGACTTCTGACTTTGAACTTAAGACTTTGCAGAGTTACCCTAATTTGTTAGGAATATTTTGAATGAGTAATAACGCATCCGGGAGCCGATTTATAAAAATAAACCTGTTGACCATCATCTCGCTGTTCGTATTGATACTTGCGGGCGGGGTGGTACGTAGCAGCGGCTCGGGAATGGGGTGCCCGGATTGGCCTAAATGCTTCGGGCAGTATATACCGCCCACCAGCATATCCGAGCTGCCCATCAACTACAAGCAGCGGTATGCAGATGGGCGACTGGCCAAGAATCAAAAATTCGCCAAACTGCTGGATGTTTTTGGATACAGCCAGTTGGCCATGCGCATCCGTAACGATCGCTCGATACTGGTGCCCGAAGAATTTAACAGCGCCCGCACCTGGACGGAATATATCAACCGCCTTATTGGGGCAATTACAGGCGTTTTCTTATTGCTGGCAGCGGTATTTTCTTTCAGGTATTGGAAAAGCGATAAGCTGATACCCATACTCAGCGTGCTGAACGTTATCCTGGTGGGTTTCCAGGCATGGTTGGGTTCTATAGTAGTATCAACAAATTTGGTTGCCTGGATAGTTACCGTACACATGCTGCTGGCATTGGCCATATTGGCCATCAGCATAGCAACCTACCACATGGCGAGGGTTGAGGGGCGTTACAAACTAACCGTAAAGCCTTTTATAGTAATACTTACTTTACTGGTGCTTGCGTTGAGCATATTGCAAATAACCTTCGGCACCGAGGTGCGCGAGAAAATAGATGCTGTGGCAAGCCACTTAGAGGGCAGCTATCGTGATAGCTGGACCAGCAGGGCAGGGGAGATATTCACCCAGCACAGGGATATGGCCATCATGGTATTGATACTGAATGTTGTTTTGTATGCATTGATACGGCGTACGTTCACCAGGCACTCTATGCAGCAGCAGTTGATGAGCTTTACCTTTTTGATGCTCATGCTGCAGATAGTAACGGGTATCATCCTATCGTATTCGTCGTTGCCGCCATACGCGCAGGCAACGCATATTGTACTGGCAAGCCTGGTTTTTGGTGCCCAGTTTTATTTGTTGTTGAATTTATTCAGTTCGGTTAATTTACAGGGGGCACGCAGGTGAAGTGGAGCGATTTTAGCAAACTGATAAAGCTTAGGCTTACCTTTTTGGTAACGTTTTCAGCTTCGATATCATTCATCATAGCCGTGAAAGCCAACGGTGGCGATACCTGGGGCTCGCTTTACAGCAGCACCATGTGGCTCAACTGGGCAAAGCTGGTTATCGGCGGTTTCCTGGTTACCTCGGCTGCTAATTGCTTTAACGAGGTGATAGAGGTAGATACCGATAAGCTGATGAAACGCACGATGGACAGGCCAATGCCTGCCGGGCGCATGACGACAGGGCAGGGTTTGGTTTTAGGCCTGGGCATGGGCATGATGGGGACCTATTTGCTGGGGAGTTTGAATATACTCACCGGCTTGTTATCGGTGTTCTCGATACTGTTGTATGCATTTGCTTACACACCGCTTAAACGAAAATCGGCAATTGCGGTGTTCGTAGGGGCAATACCGGGGGCATTACCGGCTTTAATTGGTTACGTAGCCGGGCAACCACACGGAAGAATAGACGAGATAGCGCTGATATTGTTCAGCATACAATTTATATGGCAATTCGTTCACTTTTGGGCAATTGCCTGGGTGCTTGATGATGATTATAAGCTGGCCGGTTTCCGCTTGCTGCCAACCGGTAAAAGGGATAAAGCCAGCGCGGCAATTACCTTTATATTTGCCATCATAATGGTGCCGGTGAGTTTGCTGCCTACTATTTATGGTTATGGCGGTTACTATGTAGGCGGCGTATCACTAGCCATGAGCCTGTTGTTTTTATACCAGGCGTTCAACTTGCTGCGTAAGGCCGATGTTGCCGCCGCGCGCACGTTGATGTTTGGCTCTTTTTATTATTTGCCGGTAGTGCAACTAATGTTTTTATTTGATTTTATAGGAAAGGTGAAATGATGATGGCTAATATAGAACAAGAAGATAAACTGCAGCTGGCCCCCAAAAAATTCAACATGTGGATATTCATATTCACATCGTTTATGCTTTTTGCGGCGCTTACCAGCGGTTTTATCGTTTACAGCGGGGGCCACGGCACCGGCATCAATATTAAATTGCCGGCCATATTTACCTACAGCACTATCGTGATAGCGCTCAGCAGTGTAACCATGTATCTGGCATCTAAAGCAGCGCGCGAGCTGCAGATGGAAAAACAACGCCTGTTTTTAGGCGTAACCATTTTGTTGGGCGTGGCGTTCTTTGCGCTGCAAACATATGCCTGGCTGGTGTTGCTGCCGCAGATGGGGGTGTTTTTCATCAACCAGAATGCTTCGCAATCTTTTATATACGTATTCGTATGGATACACCTGGTACATATTTTGGCAGGGGTATTGCTTTTAGGCAACACGCTTTTAGGCACGTACCGCAACAAGCCGCAGGTTAAGAATTTATTCGGAATGCAGATGTCCTCTATTTTTTGGCATTTTGTCGATATTATATGGATTTATCTGTATGTTTTTTTACTTTTGAACCAATATTAACAAACACATGAGTGCACAAGTATCACCAATTGATGAGGTAAAAACCACTCCCTGGGCAGGCGGAACCTCCCCCTTCAAGGTAGAGTATGGTAAAATGATGATGTGGTTTTTCCTCCTCTCGGATGCGTTTACCTTTTCTTCGTTATTAATTTCTTATGGCGCGTTGCGTTTCAGTGCCAATAGCTGGCCTGCTGCCGATTTGATATTCCAATCCGTACCAGGTATGATAGAGCATGGCGCTCCGCTGGTGTTTGTAGGTATCATGACGTTTATCCTTATCCTTAGTTCGGTTACCATGGTACTGGCAGTAGAAGCCGGACACCGTATGGCCCGTAAAGAGGTAACATGGTGGATGCTGGCAACCATTTTGGGTGGTTTCGCATTCCTTGGTTGCCAGGCATTGGAGTGGGCGCACCTGCACAGCGAAGGCTTTTGGTGGGGAAGCATACCTCATGAGATTGGGGAATATTTCCACAAGTCGACTGACCCCAGCCTTGCTCCTTCTACTACTTACACGCATCAGTTTGCGAACCTGTTCTTTACTATCACAGGCTTCCACGGTTTCCACGTATTTAGCGGTGTAATAATCAATTGCATTATTACTGTTAACGTATTGTTGGGTACTTACGAAAAACGCGGCAGTTATTTAATGGTTGAAAAAGTTGGCCTTTACTGGCACTTTGTAGACCTGGTTTGGGTATTCGTATTTACCTTCTTCTATTTAGTTTGATAATTTAACCTGATTAAGCATATGTCATCAGAAACAACAGGAGCTCACCACGAAGAGCACGGCGAACACGGCGGAATGGATAAAAAAGCTATCATTAGGATAGCGGTTTACTTAAGCCTTATCACTGCGGTCGAGTTCATCATAGCACTTTGGTTGGTACCTAAAGGCCATATCCCCATGCATTGGGCAAATCCTATATATATCGTTTTAACACTGTTCAAGGCATTCCTTATCGTAGCATATTTTATGCACCTTAAGTTTGAGAAGGTTGGTTTGATGCTGGCTATCATCGTGCCGATACTGTTCATCATCGGGCTGATATTGGTGCTTACTAACGAAAGCCATTTTTGGGCAGGACAAATAAGGTAAAGTGTTAAAGCGTAACACAGGCATCCTAAAAAAGATAATAATCCTGGTAATGATATTGGCATTACCGGGATTTTTATATTATTTGCTAACCGTAAAAGGCAAAAACCGCTATAAGCCGCTGCCTTTCTACGGCAGCAAGCAGATAGCAAAGACAGGCCATAAGTTCCACGGCAAGTTTATTGCCGATACCATTTACCACAAGCTGGACGACTTTAAGCTTACCGACCAAAATGGTAAACCGGTATCCTTCAAAAACTTCGATAAGAAGATATTCGTTGCAGCTTTCTTTTATACCCGTTGCCCGGATGTTTGTACTACCGTTAACGGTTTTATGGATAGCCTGGATGTAAACTATCGAAAAAATAATATGGTGCAGTTGGTATCTATAACGGTGGACCCGGAGCACGATACCCAGCCCGTATTAAAGCAATACGCAGGTAACTTCAAGCCCAGTAATAAATGGCTGTTTTTAACCGGCGATACCACCACCATATACAACCTGGCCCACAACGGCCTGCTGCTTAATGCAGCCAAAGTTGGCGAAGGGAATTTTGTGTTGGATGATAAGATGGTACTCATAGATGCCGAAAAACGCATCAGGGGCTATTATTCGGGCAGCACGCGGGCAGATGTTATGCGCCTGAACGACGAGATAAAAGTGCTGGTATCTGAAGAACTGCGTAAGGTGGATAAAGCGCTTTATTAGAAGGTTAGAGGCAAAAGTGTTCGCTGTCTTGAAATTCGAGCCCTATCGCTTGCATATTTGACTCACCCCGGCTACGCTATCGCTGGCCGACCCTCTCTAACTTCGTTAAAGAGGGTGAAGAAGGAGCAAATAGCCGCAATGTCTCCCCATCTTTGCGTAGCAGAGAGGGGGCGGGGGGTGAGTTGCATATCGACGCAGACATTGCAGCCGCGTTTCAAATGCTAAAAATTAGAAGCAAGAAGTCAAGACATAAGAGTCAAGATATTTGCTGGAAGTTAAAATTGGAATCCTGGCTCTTGTAGTCTGGATTCGTGATCCTTAAATAAAATGACCGATAAATTCATATTCCGTTTCGTTGCGGGCGTCACCATTGCGGTGATAGCCCTGGTAATATTGCTTAACCGCCATCTTATACCCGGGCCTGCGGTTGCGCCGTCGTTCACGCCATATTTGCCCCTGCTGAATGCCATATTGAATGGTACCTGCAGCGTGTTGTTGCTGGTATCGCTTTACTTCATAAAACAGGGTAATATTGCTGTGCATAAAAGGTTGAATATCGTAACCTTTTGTCTTTCGGCATTGTTCCTGGTATCGTACGTGGTGTTCCATTACCTCATGCGGCACGATACCCCTTATGGCGATACCAATGGCGATGGCCTCGCCTCTCCCGAAGAAAAGCTCGTTGCAGGCGGCTTGCGTACTTTGTACCTGGCTATCCTGGTGCCGCACATCATCCTGGCTGCCGGGGTGTTGCCGCTTGTTTTACTAAGTTTTAATTCGGGCCTGCAAATGCAGGTGCAAAAACATAAGAAACTGGTAAGATGGGCGTTTCCTATATGGTTGTTCGTTACCGTATCCGGAGTTGTTGTATATTTGATGATAAAACCGTACTACCATTTTTAATAGTTGCAAAAGCATGAAAAAGCTCTGTTATTTATTCTTCGCGATATTTTTTTGCATAACGGTATTAGGTGTAATGCAGGCCAGTGCCCAGTGCGCCGCCTGTACTGCAGCCGTTGAAACAAGTTCGCAAGGCGGTAGCCATGCTACGGCCGGCCTTAACGCCGGTATATTGTATTTGCTGGCTGCGCCTTATTTGGTAGTGGCAGTTGGTGGATACATCTGGTACAAGAAATATCGCCGCAAGGCCGTGGTATTTGATGCGCCTAACGAGAAACTCAACCTTAATTAAGGCCCGCGGCAGTTTCGCTGCCTTGCTTAAGTATCTAAATCAAGAGGATGATACAACCCCAAACGCTTGGTTTTTTAACCGATCTTGTAGATAACAATAACCGCGACTGGTTCCAGGCCAATAAAGAGCGGTACGATAAGGCCCGCGAAAATCTTATCGCCTTCACTGCCGAACTCATCAGCAAGGCACATCAGATAGACCCCGGCGTGAGTGCAGACCTCGACCCCAAAAAAAGCGTGATGCGCATCTACCGCGATATCCGTTTCCGTAAGGATAAAACGCCCTACAAAAATAATTTCGGCATCAGCATACCTTCGCATGGCTTAAAACTGGGCGGGGCAGAATATTACCTGCAGATACAGCCCGGCAAATCGTTTATTGCGGGCGGCTACTGGATGCCCGAGGCCGAACACCTGAAAGCGATACGCCAGGAAATAGACTACAACGCTGCCGACCTGAAGAAGATTATCGACGGGCCAGAATTTGTGAAACTGTTTGGCGAGTTTAGGAAACAGGAACAACTGAAGACCGTGCCGCGGGATTACAGTGCAGATAATGAGAATATCGAACTGCTTAAACTGAAGAGCTTCGTGGTGTTCCACCCGCTTAGCGATAAGGAGGTGCAAAGCCCGGATGCCGTTAAAAAGGTTGCCGACCTTTGTGGCAAGATATACCCCCTGAATGTTTTTTTGAAGAACGCAATAGGTTAACTATTATAAACTAAGCATTATGAAAATCAAACACCTTTTATTAGCCGCAACCCTGATGATGGCATTGCATTCCTGCGTGGTATTATCGCCCAAAAAATACAAAACATTGCTCGCTCAGCGCGATTCACTGACCACCAGAACGGTTACCCTCGAGACCGAGAAAGCACAGCTGATGGCCGATACTGCCCGCCTGCACAACCAAATTGCTACGCTAAACGGAAACTACGCCGCGCTGGATAAAAAGTACAGCAGCCTGGATAAGAACTACAATGCTACCACCTCGCAGGTGAGTACCCTATCGAGTGACCTGCAAAAACGCGAGGCCCGCCTTAAAGAGGTAGAAGAGATTTTGCGCAAGCGCGACGAAGCGGCCAACGCCCTTAAGAATAAGCTGCAAAGCGCGCTGTTGGGTTTTCAGCAAAGTGGCCTGAGCGTGGATATACGCAATGGCAAGGTGTACGTATCATTGACAGACAAGCTGCTGTTCCCTTCGGGCAGTATAGTGATTGACGAAAAGGGCAAGCAAGCACTCAAATCATTAGCCGCAGTTTTGAACAAAGATGCAGACATCAACATAGCCGTTGAAGGCCATACCGACGACAAGAAAGTAAAGAACCTTGGCCAGATAAAAGATAACTGGGATTTGAGTGTGCTGCGCGCCACATCGGTAACGCGCTATTTAACCGAAGTTGAAATGGTCGACCCGCACCGCCTCACCGCTACCGGCAAAGGCGAGTTCCAGCCCATAGATACAGGCGGTACCCCGGAAGCTCTCTCCAAAAATCGCCGCATAGAGATAGTACTTACGCCCAAGTTGGATGAGTTGTATAACCTCATAACGAAGTAACGATATAATGAATGATAATAAAATCCTCCTGCAAAGGGGGATTTTTTGTTTGAGGGGGGGCGCCATCGCCATGCCCCCATCGCCATGCCCCCATCGTCATGCCCCCACCATCATGCCCCCATCGTCATGCTGAACTTGTTTCAGCACCCCACACGGCAGGTAGCCACAACGCAATCTCACCCCGCCGTCATGCTGAACTTGTTTCAGTACCCCACACGGCAGGTAGCCACAACGCAATCTCACCTATGCCCACCGTCATGCTGAACTTGTTTCAGTACCCCCCCCACGGGAGGTCAACGGCACGCAAAGGGGCAAGCATATCGGCCACTTTTATGATGGGGTGTTGAAATAAATTCAACATGATGGGTTTATATAATCTCAATCGTCATGCTTAACTTGTTTCAGCACCCCACACGGCAGGTCTACGGCACACAAAGGGGCAAGCATATCGGCCACTTTTATGATGGGGTGTTGAAATAAATTCCATTAGACTTGCAAAGAAATTAATTAACAGATTGTTGTTGATAATTTTGGCATGTTAAAATGTGGAGAAGATAGCCGGTAGGAAATAGTCACGAGTTCTAGCCTTCGAGGCTCTATGTTGATCTAATGCCCTGGCTATCTTCTTTTATTAACCCAAGGCTCTATAGTAATTTAACCCCACGTTCGTAGCATGGAATTAGCCGGGTTAACTCCACATCCTAAACACTAGCATGTTATGGACAAAT
>NZ_JBFUEA010000010.1:0-280010 GCF_056404435.1 Mucilaginibacter sp. P2_D11 | reverse complement strand
GCAAAAAACCGGTATCATAGTTTTCAACAAAAGAAAGGAGCCTACAAAAAGAAAAAAAGAAGCAAAAAAAGAAAAACGTGTTGGAATATGGAAAACTGAAGGAGTTTCCCACATTCCAACACGACAAGCAAACCACAACAATTATTCTTTATCTTTAGAAAAGGGTAAACCTAATTCAGGACTAAAATAAAGTGTAAACCAACAACAGGACTAATCAGTAAAAGTGTAAACTTTTTTCAGGACGAGACAGTGGAACACTTTTTTTGCTAAAAGTGGAACACCTTTAGGGTATAATCCGGCTATGGGTTTACACTTTATTTAGTCCCATTAACTATAATCCTCACCGTATCCCACATTCTGAACCTAAGGCCATGCAAGGGCAGTATCCTCGCAACGAAAATCACCGTGAATTTCAAAAATATTGCTGAATCTGAGCAAACCTAACGCTATATTGCGCGTTAATATCACCCAACGCAAACACACTTGAAAAACACCTTCCGCCTGCTGCTTATCGTTTTCGCAGCCTCTGTAACTTCCGCATCCGCACAGGTCACCGTTAAAGATACTACCTTAAAAGTGGCCGTTAAGGATACCACCTTAAAACCCACCCTCGATACCGCCCGTTACGACTCATTGATGGCCCGCATGGCCAATGGCGACAAACGCTGGCCGGTTAAACATGCTCCTTACCCCCTGCCCGGCGCCATACTTCCCTTTAACCGTATAGTGGCCTATTACGGCAATATGTACTCCAAAAATATGGGTGCCCTTGGCCAGTACGAACCCGTTGAAATGCGCCGCAGGCTAATGGCCGAAGTAAAAGCCTGGCAAGCTGCAGATACGCTCACGTCTGTAGTCCCCGCTTTGCATTATATATGCGTAACCGCCCAGGCCGATGCCGGCCGCAACGGCCTCCACAATCTGCGCATGCCCTTTAGCCAGATAGATAAGGCTATAGAAATGGCCAAGCCCATCAATGCGCTGGTATTCCTGGATATACAGGTGGGTTTCAGCACGGTACAGACTGAACTACCCAAACTGGAGAAATATTTGAGGATGCCCAACGTGCATTTCGGCATCGACCCGGAGTTCTCCATGAAAGAGGGCAGCGTGCCGGGTAAACGCATCGGCACTTTCGATGCGGCAGACATCAACTACGTGAGCGATTACCTCAGCAAGCTTTGCATCAAATACAACCTGCCGCCTAAAATATTCGTGGTGCACCGTTTCACCAAGCGCATGGTGACCAACTATCAGGATATTAAGCTGCGCGAGAACGTACAATTCGTGATGGATATGGATGGCTGGGGCCCGCCCGAACTAAAGAAGGGCACTTACAAATACTTCGTGCAAGGCGAACCGGTACAATTCACCGGCTTTAAGCTGTTTTACAAAAACGATATCAAGAATGCGCCAAACCGTATGCTGACGCCAAAAGAAGTTCTTAGCCTGAAGCCTGCACCGCTTTATATTCAGTATCAATAATCCGCGCATCCAATTCAACACCATGTCATTGCGAAGCCGAAGCGGTGGAAAGCGGGCGGGGGCTGTGGCAACCTCATAGGACAAGCGGATATGCAAATTAGCTCTGCTATGTTCAATGTCCTATGAGGTTGCCGCGCTGCGCTCGCAATGACAATACTAAGTGAATAGTCACGTCCGTCCGTCATCCTAAAATCAAATCCTCACTTTTTTTAAATAAATTCTACTAATCCCCTATAGTATGTATATATTTGGGGTGTAATAATGACAAACAAAGATTACATATATCAAACCAGATTCGTATATTGCTGTATGCAAGGCGATAAAGTGTGGTTGTAAGTATATGTAAATTAAAATATATGCCTCTTCAGCCACAGCGAAGGGGTTTTTTTATACTAAAACTAAATTAAATACTAATATGCAGAGCTTCAGGACCGAACTGGAGAATCCGATTGTGGAACAAGATATTATCGACCTTGAAAGGAAGATACGCGCGTTCCGCGAGGGTAAGATACACGATGAGAAGTTCCGCAGCCTGCGTTTAGCACGCGGCGTGTATGGCCAGCGCCAGCCGGGTGTACAAATGGTGCGCATCAAATTACCTTTCGGTAAAGTCACTTTTAAACAATTATTGAAGATTGCCGATATATCAGACGAGTACGGCAGCGGCAACCTGCACCTCACCACCCGCCAGGATATACAGATACATTACGTAAGCCTCGATCGTACCCCGCAACTTTGGGCCGAACTGGAGCGCGACGATATCACCCTGCGCGAAGCCTGCGGTAACACTGTGCGTAACGTAACCTCATCCCCTACTTCGGGCATCGACCCAAAGGAACCGTTTGATGTTTCGCCTTATGCAGATGCGATGTTCCGCTACTTTTTACGGAACCCCATCTGCCAGGAAATGGGTCGTAAATTCAAAATTTCCTTCTCCTCCAGCGACGAGGATACTGCTTTCTCTTACATACACGATTTGGGTTTCATCCCGAAAGTAAATGAGAACGGCGAACGCGGCTTTAAAGTAATGCTTGGCGGCGGCCTTGGCGCGCAGCCTTTACTGGCCAGCCCGGTAGAAGATTTCCTGCCTGAGGATCAGCTTATCCCCTACGCCGAAGCCATTATCCGCGTGTTCGACCGCCATGGCGAGCGTAATAACCGCAACAAGGCCCGTTTAAAATATTTGATTCAGAAGATTGGTTTGGAGGAAGTACTGCGTTTGGCTAAAGAAGAACGCATCGCCATCAAGGTAAAAACCTACCCAATCAACCGCGATACAGTCCCCGCCCCTGCTTTACCGGAAACTACTGAATACCCAACTATAGAGATTGCCAATCCTTTCCGTTATGAGCAATGGTTGGCTACCAATGTTTTCGAACAGAAGCAAGAGGGTTTCTTCGGCGTGTATATTAAAGTACCCGTTGGCGATATCCCTACCGATGTTGCCCGCAAACTGGTTGATGCCATCCGCCCCTACGTTGGCGATGAGATACGCATCACCCAAAACCAGGGCCTGCTGCTGAAATTCATCCGCAAAGAGGCTTTACCGGCATTATACGAGGGCCTTAACGCCCTTGATTTTGCCGCGCCGGGCTTCGATAGCATTGCCGATGTTACCACCTGCCCCGGTACCGATACCTGCAACCTGGGTATCAGCAACAGCATGACCATGGCTAAGGTGTTGGAAGACCTCATCTACAACGAATACGAGGACTTTATTTACAACCGCGAGATCAAGATAAAAATTAGTGGCTGTATGAACAGCTGCGGCCAGCATGGTTTGGCGCATATCGGCTTCCACGGCAGTTCGCTAAAAGCGGGTGCCAGGGTATTACCATCTGTACAGGTAATGCTGGGTGGCGGCACCGTAGGCAATGGCGAAGGCCGCGCTGCAGACAGGGTTATCAAAGTCCCTTCAAAACGTGCTACGCATGCTTTACGTGCTGTACTGGACGACTACAAAGCATCCGCGCAGGAAAACGAAACCTACCACGCCTATTACGACCGCCAAGGTAAAGATTACTTTTACCGCCTGTTAAAACCGTTGGCAGATCTCACCACCTTAACCGATGATGAATTTGTTGACTGGGGCCATCAGGAAACTTATGTGAGCGCCATTGGCGTAGGCGAATGCGCCGGCGTAATCATCGATTTGGTTGCTACCCTGCTATTCGAGAGCGAGGAGAAACTGGGCTGGAGTAACGGCGCTTATGCCAAAGGTTTGTGGAGCGATGCTATTTATCATGCTTACAACACCATGATCAGCGCGGCTAAGGCATTATTGCTGGATAAAGGCTTAAACAGCAGCACCCAAACAGGCATCATCAAAGAATTCGATAACAACTACGTAGCCACCGGCGAGTTTACCTTAGCAGGTACCTTTAACGACCTGGTGTTGCAAATAAACAAGAACGAACCATCCGAGGCATTCGCGACCGCCTATTTGCAACAGGCGGCAACATTCCTGCAATCGGTAAAAGATAAAAGAGAGGCAGTATTGCAATCATGATACAAACGCAAACAAAAACTACTGTAAAAGAGCCACGCATTACCTTAGTGGGCGCAGGCCCCGGCGATGCCGAGCTTATTACTATAAAAGGCATCAAAGCCCTGCAAACCGCTGATGTGGTTTTGTATGATGCTTTGGTTAATGAAGAATTATTGGAGTTTGCCCCGGAGCATGCTACCAAAGTGTACGTGGGCAAACGCAGCGGCGATCATTCTTTCTCGCAGGAAAATATCAATAAACTGATGATTGATTATGCCCTGAACTATGGCCACGTTGTCCGCTTAAAAGGTGGCGACCCGTTCGTATTCGGTCGTGGGTACGAGGAATTGGACCATGCAGCAGATTACAGCATCCCTGCGCAGGTTATACCTGGTATATCAAGTTCTATTGGCGTACCGGGCTTGCAAGGCATCCCTGTAACACACCGTGGCTTGAGCGAAAGCTTTTGGGTAGTAACCGGCACCACCAGCGATGGTAAGGTGTCTGCAGACCTGTACGCCGCCGCCAAAACCAATGCTACCATAGTAGTATTGATGGGCATCCATAAATTAGCTCAAATTACCGAAATATTTAAAGCGGAAGGCAAACACAGGCTACCCGTTGCCGTAATACAAAGCGGAACGACCGATAACGAAAAAGTAGTAGTTGGTACCGTGAACACCATTGTGGAATCAGCCGAAGATAATGGCATCACCTCCCCTGCCTTAATTGTTTTTGGCGAAGTGGTTTCTCTACATCCAAAATTTCAGCCCATCAGGGAATTTTATGACATCGTTGCCCAGGAATAATCATATAACGGACGTTCCGCCGCAAAAATCAGAGGGAAACCAATTATTCCCTGTGTTTTTAAAGCTGAATAACCTGCATACCGTGCTTATTGGCGGTGGCAATGTTGGCCTTGAAAAGCTGACAGCCATGCTGAACAATAGCCACGATGCGGCCGTAACCGTTATTGCAAAAACTTTCCTGCCCCAGATAGAGGCAGTGGCAGCGGGCACGCCAAAGCTGGCTCTCATCAAAAAAGCATTTGCAGATACCGATCTGGACAATGCCGACCTGGTTATTGCCGCAACCGACGATGCAGAACTGAACGCGTATATCCGCCAGTCGGCACACGACCGCAAGCTGCTTATCAACGTAGCCGACAAGCCCGAGCTTTGCGATTTTTACCTCGGCTCTATAGTGCAAAAGGGCGATCTCAAGATAGGTATCTCTACCAACGGCAAATCGCCAACGGTAGCCAAACGCCTTAAAGAAGTTTTCAGTGATGCATTGCCCGATGAGTTGGATGTTACGTTACAACACATGAGCGAAATAAGGAACAAACTTTCCGGAGATTTTGCGCATAAAGTTGAAGAACTTAACCGTGTTACCGCTGTACTGGTAGGCGGCAAAACTCCCCCAAGCAACAATGCATTAAAACTGGTGGTGTGGAGTACATTTGTGGCTTTCCTGGCTATTACGATTACATCGCTTTGGTTGAGGGAGCCGGGTTTTCAATCTTTCGTAGAAAACATCAACCCTCGGTTTTACTATTTTTTAGCGGCAGGCTTTGTTTTTGCCATGATAGATGGGGCGATAGGCATGTCGTACGGCGTTACATCAACCACGTTCTCTTTATCCATGGGCTTACCCGCTGCACCGGCAAGCATGGGCGTGCACTTATCAGAGATACTGAGTAACGGCATAGCGGGCTGGATGCATTACCGCATGGGCAATGTAAATTGGAAGCTGTTCAAATTGCTTTTAATCCCCGGCATCATCGGTGCGGTTACAGGCGCATACCTGCTCTCATCGCTCGAACATTACAGTACTTATACCAAGCCCGTTGTATCTTTTTACACGCTGGTATTAGGGAGCGTTATTTTATCCAAAGCCATCAACATCAACCGTAAACGTACATCAGGAAAAATCAAAAATATTTCGCTGCTTGGGCTTGGCGGTGGCTTTATTGATGCTGTTGGCGGCGGCGGCTGGGGCTCTATAGTCCTTTCAACCCTCATCGCCGGCGGGCGCCATCCCCGTTTCTCTTTAGGCACTGTAAAATTGTCGCGGTTTTTTATTGCGTTAACCAGTTCGCTTACCTTCATTTTAATGCTCAACGGCAAGTATTGGGAATCCGTGGCGGGCCTGGTTATCGGCAGCGCGCTGGCATCGCCAATCGCGGCAAAAATCTCCAACAAGATTTCTGCAAAAACAATTATGGCATCAGTGGGCATCATCGTAATTTTGATAAGCCTTTACAGTATTTACAAATTTATCAACAAAGTATTCTAAGTGGCAGATACTAGTTACATATCGCAATTGATTGTTGAGCAGCAGCCTGTGGATGCACTACGTGCACTAGCTGCAGAATTCCCGGGCGAGATCGTGTTCTCTACCAGCTTTGGCTGGGAAGACCAGGTGATAACGCATATGATATTCGCCAACGATATCCCCATTAAAGTTTTCACGCTGGAAACCGGCCGCTTGTTCCCCGAAACTTACTATGTTTGGAACCGCACTATGGAAATATACGGCAAACCCATCCACGCTTACTATCCCGAGCATACTGCTTTGGAGGCTATGGTGAACGCTAAGGGCCCAAACAGCTTCTACGAATCGGTAGAGAACCGTAAGCAATGCTGCGGCATCCGTAAGATAGAGCCCCTGCACCGTGCCGTTGCGGGCAATAAATTGTGGGTAACCGGCATCCGTGCCGACCAAAGTGCCAACCGCGAAGACATGAGCAATGTGGAATGGGATAATGGCAATAACCTGTTCAAATACCACCCAATCTTCAGCTGGACGCTGGTGGACGTAAAAGCATACATTAAACAATACAATATACCGTACAATACACTGCACGACAGAGGTTTCCCGAGCATTGGCTGCGCGCCATGCACTCGTGCCGTACAACCCGGCGAAGATTTCAGGGCCGGGCGCTGGTGGTGGGAAGACCAAAGTAAAAAAGAATGCGGCCTGCATGCAGTTGAACTAAATGATTTAAAGGAATGAGCAAATACCGGTTAGATTACCTGGACGAGTTAGAGGCAGAGGCCATTTATATATTGCGCGAGGTAGCCGGGCAGTTCGAAAAACCTGCGCTGTTATTTTCGGGCGGTAAGGATTCCATTACCCTGGTGCACCTGGCGTTAAAGGCCTTCCGCCCGGGTAAATTCCCTTTTCCGTTGGTACATATAGATACCGGGCACAATTTTGTGGAAACCATTACTTACCGCGATGATATGATAGCCCGCATTGGCGAAAAACTCATCGTGGGTCACGTACAAGATAGTATTGACGAGGGTAAGGTGATAGAGCAGAAAGGCAAAAACGCCAGCCGTAACGCTTTGCAAACCGTTACGCTGCTTGATACTATCGCCAAACACCAGTTTGATGCCTGTATAGGTGGTGCCCGCCGCGACGAGGAGAAAGCCCGCGCTAAAGAACGCATTTTTTCGGTGCGTGATGAATTTGGCCAATGGGACCCGAAACGCCAGCGCCCCGAGCTTTGGAACATCTACAATGGCAAAATTCATAAAGGCGAGAACGTACGCGTGTTCCCGATAAGCAACTGGACGGAACTTGACGTATGGAACTATATCCGCCGCGAGAATATCGCCCTGCCAACCATTTATTTTGCGCACCAGCGCGATTGCATTACCCGTAACGGTCAGTTAATGGCTGCATCGCCGTTTTTGAATATGGATGCGGATGATAAGATAGAAAACAAGAATGTACGCTTCCGCACCGTTGGCGACATGACCTGTACCGCAGCTGTAGAATCGTACGCCTTTGAAATAGATGATATTATCAACGAGATAGCATCTTCTAAAATAAGCGAACGCGGCGCCCGTATGGACGATAAAGTAAGCGAAGCCGCCATGGAAGACAGAAAAAAAGGGGGATATTTTTAGCCTCACCCCGCCCCTCTCCAAAGGAGAGGGAGGTAAAAAAAGCTTCTTCAAGTCCTCTCCTTTGGAGAGGATTTAGGTGAGGCTACGATAAGCAAATCAAGAGAGCGGACATAAAATCCGAATTCGAAAATCCGAATTCCGAAATATAGAAGAATGGACATTTTAAAATTTATAACCGCAGGCAGCGTAGACGATGGCAAGAGCACATTGATTGGCCGCCTGTTGTACGATAGCGAAGCGATACTGGTAGATCAATTGGAGGCTCTCCATGCATCTAACCGCAAAAACGATGACGGCAGCATCGACCTGGCCATCCTTACCGACGGCCTAAAGGCCGAACGCGAGCAGGGCATCACCATTGATGTAGCCTACAAATACTTCGAGACGGACAAGCGTAAATTCATCATTGCCGATGCGCCGGGGCATATCCAGTACACCCGCAACATGGTTACCGGTGCCAGTAATGCCGGCCTGGCCATTATCCTGATTGATGCCCGTAAAGGCGTTATCGAGCAAACTACCCGTCACTCGTTTTTAGTGTCGTTGCTGCAGATACAGCAGGTGGTAGTTGCCGTAAACAAAATGGATATGGTTGATTACAGCGAAGATGTATTCAACAAAATAGTGGCCGATTACAAAGTGCTGGCCGGTAAGGTTGGGCTTAAAAATGTTACTTACATCCCCGTTAGCGCATTAAAAGGTGATAACATTGTGTACCCATCCGCAAAAATAGGCTGGTACACCGGCGACAGCCTGCTTACGCATTTGGAAAATGTAGAACTGGAGATAGACGATGCTTCGGCGCATGCACGCCTTCCTGTACAATGGGTAGTACGCCCCCAAACCGACGAACTGCACGATTATCGTGGCTACGCCGGCCGTGTAAGCAGCGGTTCTTTTAAAGTGAATGATAAAGTAACGGTACTGCCATCCGGCTTCAGCTCCACCATATCTAAAATAGAGTTTTATGATAAGGAGCTTAAAGAGGCTTTGGCTGGTAAATCGGTAACGGTGCACCTGGCAGATAATATCGATATCAGCCGCGGCGATATTATTGTAAACAGTGCCGGGCAGCCGCAGCTATCGAACCTGATAGAGGCCGACCTCTGTTGGATGGACACCCGCCCGCTGGACACCTCGCTCACCTACCTGGTACAGCACAACACCAAAACCATCCGCTGCAGAATAAGCGAGGTGCTTTATAAGGTGAACATCAATACGCTCGAGAAAGATTACGATGAAGATTTCAAGCTGAACGATATCGGTCGCATCGTTATCAAAACCGCCGAACACCTTGCCTTCGACCCTTACCAGTTAAACAAAGCCAACGGTGGCGCTATCATCATCGATAGCCGCACCAATGTTACCGTGGGCGCGCTGATGCTAAGGCAGGCCGTAGATTAAATATAATTGACCAATTATATTCTGTTAAAGTGATGCAGAAAAACCCTGCGCGAGGTGCAACTCGTGCGGGGTTTGTTGTTTAATGACCACTTGCTACAGCTCTCTTTTTGTCATCAAAACATCAGCAAATAAAAAATTGAATATTTTTTGAAATGTTTGGGGTTATCGGTCGTCTGATAGGTAACAAACACACATACTCATGAAAAACAATTACCTCACCCATACCACATTGTTGCCGGCCATAGCTACGGCAATACCATATGAAGAAAAAGAGCTTGCCATATTGTTCCTGGATATCCGCAACTTTACCGGCTTGATGGTGTCGCAGCCCGAGCAGCACATTATCCAGATAGTACGCCGCTTGTTCACCGCCTTTAACCAAATCATCAAAAGCTTTAGCGGCAAGGTGATAGAAACCGCCGGCGACAGCCTGTACGCGGTATTTGGTTTGCATGACACTCTGCCCGAGGCCGTAAATAACGCCTATTTGGCCACCAGGGCCATGTTCCGCACAGTGGGCCTGTTCAACGACTCGTATGCTATCGACACCGAAAACGCTCCCCTTGAAATGGGTGCGGGCTTACACGCCGGCCGTGTTTTTATAGATGAATTCTCGCTGGAAGGCACGCCGCAGCTGGCTGTAATGGGCCTGCCCGTAAACATTACGGCCCGGCTACAGGCAAAAACCAGGGAACTGAACAATGATTTGCTCATTTCAGAATACGCTTACCACTTTTTAAACGAGCCGGAAACCGCAGCGGGCTTACAAACGGTTACGCTGCAGGGCATAGCGCAGGGGCAGCAGATACGCCTTGCCGGTAGCCCTTACTATGTGCCCAAAGCATTGGCCGAACCCGATTTGCAAATGAGCTACTTGCTTGCCATATCGGGCTAAGGCGGCGCAGTACAAACCGGCCCTTATAGTAATCCCGGAGAGAGATGATAATCCTCCCGGGATTTTTTGTTGCCTGTAAAAGGAATGTTGCGTTATTTGTGCTTATTTTGGCCTTAACATTTAAATTTGCCTGAATCTTATGACGATGTATAACAAAACTCTTCTCCCTGTATTTCTTTTGCTCTTTTGCACCAATGCTTTCGCGCAAAACAAGGTTATTTTCGAGGTGACCTTATCAGATGCTAAAGTAGAGCATAGCTTATATAATTCCATCAACCTGGAAGATTCACGTACAAATGTAGCTGGTTTGGGTTACGTGCAAACGGGTGTATATAACAAGGTAACAAAAGTTACGCCCCCTGCCCCATTTTCGGCAGAAATAAAACGGATTCTTGCTTCGTTATTAGGCACTGATGCAGGCAATAGCGAATTATTATTACAGCTAAGGCAGTTTAGTTTCGCGGAGCTGACAAACGCTATTGGCGAATATGGCTATTGTACTGTAAAAGCCGAAATGTACGCCAAAAAGGGAACCGGGTATCTAAAAATAAATTCTTTGGATACGCTTGTGCAGCTCCGTTCGTCTATCGATGTCACCAATCCGATATTACGTAGCGGAAGCATGTTGTTAACCGTTTTTATACAGGCAAGCCTTACCATGCTACCTGCAACTGATGCACGGATTTACACTTACAATGATGTGATGCATATCGACAGCATTGAAAAAAAAGCTTTGCCATTATACAATACCAGCAGCTATACTGATGGCTTGTATTTAACTTATCAATCGTTTAAAACCCAGTTACCCGATAAGCAAGGCATAACGATAGAGAACGATTACGTTTACCCGGGTTTTGTAAAAGCGCCCGATGAAAAAGGAAAACTAAGGGATGTTAAACTGAAAAAAACTTACGCTATTGTGTACAAAGGAACGCCGTACATTGTTACAGCGTTCGGTTTTTATCCGCTTAAAAAAGTCAAGAACGAGTTTACCTTTACCGGCATGGCCAAAACCCCGCCAAGTGCTGCCAGTTTAATAATCGTCAACGGAATGTTTGGCACCACCGGAACATCGGCAAGTTCAGGCAATGAAAGCACGTACGAGATGATGATCGACCATCAAAACGGCTCTATAATCAAGCTAAAAGAGCTACCGGCTGTAAAAGCAACGAGTACAAACGACGGCTGGGATTAAAAAAGCGTGCAGTTTGGTTGTCAAAATACGCCTCCTGCGTTAAAACGCGATGTTCCGTTTATAAATAATCCTATCAATGGTGCTGCCTATAACCTGCAACACCTCTTCTTCCAGGAAATCTTCGTTGCGCTGCATCCACTCGCTTCCGAGCTTAAATAACATGGCTACCCGCCCGTCTATAAACCTCACGTGCCACACCTGCCACGATTTAAAATAAGCGCTGGTGATGTTTACCAACTGCGCTTTGCCGTCTGTCAGTTTAACTTTGTAATCCATTTTTGGGGTCAGTATTTTTAAAATGTAGATGTGCTATAAATACGGCAAACAAACCGCCTTATTGTGTCATCAAATGTTAAATTTAACTCAAAATATGGTAAACACGTATCATTCAGGGCGTTTTATTAACGATTAAGAAAAAAGATTATCTACAGGCTCAAGAAATTTGGCCAACCTGTTTTGCATGCCCACGGCAATAGCGTTTATATGGCACTTACAACAAATCCGTAGCCAAATTTGCCAGTTCGCTGCGCTCGCCTTTTTGCAGCGTTATATGCGCGTATAGCGGGTGTCCTTTGGCTTTATCTATCAGATACGATAAGCCGTTGCTCTCGGCATCCAGGTATGGGGTATCTATCTGGTAAATATCACCGGTGAAAACGAATTTACTGTTCTCGCCTGCGCGGGAGATGATAGTCTTCACCTCGTGAGGCGTAAGGTTCTGGGCCTCATCTACAATAAAAAATATTTTGGCCAGCGTGCGCCCACGGATGAAAGCCAGTGGGGTTATAGATATCTTATCGTTGGCCACCAGCTCATCTATTTTGCCCTGCATCTTTTCATCGTCGGCAAACTGATCTTTAATAAACTTCAGGTTATCCCAAATAGGCGCCATGTAAGGGTCTATCTTCGATTTTACGTCGCCCGGCAAAAAGCCTATATCTTTATTGCTTAGTGGCACAATGGGGCGGGTAACAAAAATCTGGCGGTAATGCTTGCGTTGTTCCAGTGCGCTGGCCAGGGCCAGCAGGGTTTTACCCGTGCCGGCGTTGCCTTGTATGGTCACCAGCTTAATATCGGGGTGCAGCAGGGCGTGTATGGCGAAAGCCTGCTCCAAATTGCGCGGATGTATATTGAGTACAGGCTGCTCGGTAACCTTTTCTATCCGGTTGCTTTGTTTGTTGTAGAAAGCCGATGCGGTTGCGTTTTTGCTATTCAATACAAAAAACTGGTTGCTTTGGGCCTTTATCTCCAAGTCCTCTGCCGGGATGGTATCGTTTTTATTCAGCCGCGCCATCAGCTTCTCAGTTACCTTGTTCAGCACGGTTTTGCCGCTGTACAGTTCTTCCAGGTTTTTTACTTTGCCCGTTTCGTAATCTTCGGCATATAGGTTTAAGGCCTTGGCTTTAAGGCGCAGGCAAATGTCTTTAGATACCAGTATCACCTTTTTATCCGGGTTCTCGAACTGTACGCCAAGGGCTGCGTTCAGGATGCGGTGGTCTATCTTTTCAGAACCAAAAACCTCTTCGGCATCGGCACTGCTGTTCTTCACGTCCATTATCACCTTAAAGCTGCCCTTGCTTTTGCCGTTCAAGGGCATCCACTGGTTGATGAGTTGATTTTTGGATATATCGTCCATCAGGCGGATAAAGCTGCGCGCCTCAAAATTGCGGGTATCGTTACCGCTTTTCATGTTGTCCAGCTCTTCCAGCACCTGTATGGGTATGGCCACATCATGTTCCTGAAAGTTCTCGAAAGCGTTGTGGTCATATAGGATAACCGATGTATCCAGCACAAATATCTTCTTTTTCCGGTCGGCCTTGTCTGTAGTATCCTTATTCATCAATGGCTAAATTAATGATTTTGATGGATAAAAAACCAAGGCAACACTGTCCGCACAAAGATTTACAAAAAAGCAGGTAACTTTTCGGCTGCGCGTTAAGTGCTTCTAAAGCGCGATTTATTGTTTTTCTTCAATGGCATCAAGCACCGGCTTGCTGTCTACAAATTGTTCGAAGCTTATAATTCTTCCATCTTTTAGTTTCCATACATGGGCCACCCTTGCTTCAAAAGGTTTGCCGGTAATTTTATAAGTCCCGGTATAGGTACCGTAGGCTACCACCTTATCATCGCCGGCCACATAGTCTTCGGGTGTGAATTTATAATCAATCCATTCGCTACCCAGGCGGCTAAAAACATTTTTGGTGATGTTATCCATGCCGATGTATGTTCCGCCATAAGGGAAGCCATGGGCCTCTGTCCAGCTGATATTATCGGCTACATATTTAGCCAGGTTTCTACCATTTTCCTCGGAAGTTTTGCCTTCGTAGGTGCTTCTAACAATTTCTAAATTGGTCATTTTCTTTTGTTTTACGGCACAACCCGGCAGCACAATAAGCACTGCCAGGTTGAACAAAATTGCTTATTTTACCATTTCATTTCGCCGGTGTTTACTTTCGCGCCAATCTGCAAGGCTATTTCAAAAGTAAGCGCAGGATATTTTGCTTTTATAGTCGCAACCAATGCCGTTGAGGTTTTATTGGTTTTCAAAGCTTCTTCGTAAAATTGGATATACGTTTTGGTATGTTTAACAGCACTGATATCAAACGGACTGGCGTTATTGGCGTGGGCGGGGATTACGATAGCCGGATGCAATGCTTCAATTTTCTCTAAAACAGCAATCCATTGATTACGGGCATCTGCTGTTTGTGCATCAGCCATCCATAAATTAAATGTGGTTCCGAAGATGTTGATACCGCCTATAATGGCTTTGATAGCAGGTATCCATACAAAAGTTTTAGCAGGGAACTCTTCTAAGCCCACAATTTCTATTTTCTGACCTTCCAGCTCGATGCTGTTGCCTTTTAATACCTGTGGTAAAATAGCATTTGAGGTTACCTTATTGCCCAGTTGGCCACCCCAAACATCTAACTTCTTTTGAGCGGTTGCCTTAATATGCTCTACCGTTGCCGGCGAAGCATAAGCGGTTACTTCAGGAAAGTACTTTTTGAATACTTCTAAGCCAAAGTAAAAATCGGGATCGCCGTGAGAAACATAAATAGCCGTTAATTTCTTTCCAGAATTTTTAATTTCCTGTGCTACATTTTCAGCATCGGCCAGGGTAAATTGCGCATCAATCAACACTGCATCGGTTTTGCCGGATATGATGACCGACGCCACACCAAAGGCATTTTCTGATGCGTTGTAAATTTCAAGTTTTAAGTTGTTTGCTTCAATTGTTTTGAAGCTTTGTGCCTGTACATCCATTTTGAATAAAATTAAAGTGGTTAGTAATACCGTTGAAAAAATCTGTTTCATCTTTTGATTTAAATGATGAAACAAAGATGCTTACTGTTTAACCCTCAAAACGTTGAACAAGTTCAATAAATGCGGGCAATTTTATTTTCGGCCGGAAATCTTTCGCCTGATTTTACTCAAAAATTCGTGGCTGATACCTAAATATGCAGCAATCTGGAGATTGGATAGCCGTTGGAAGAGCTGCGGATATTTTTCAATAAAGTCAAGATAGCGTTGGTCGGCAGTTTTACTTAAATTATCTATCATTCTCCGTTGCAGGGCAACGTGCGTTTTTTGGGTCATCACCCTAAATAATTTTTCTATTTCAGGCAGGTTTGTATAGGCAAATTCTTTGTCCTTTTTTGTAATTAAAAGCACCTCACTGTCTTCCAGTGCCTCAATAAAAAGTTGTGAGGGCGTACCATTGGTAAAACTATCAATATCGGTAATCCACCAGTTTTCAATGGCAAAATAAAGTATTTGGTCAAAGCCGTTCTGGTCGATATGATAAACACGAAAAAGCCCTTTGGTAACGAAACCTTCAAATCTGCAAACTTCGCCGGCCCTCAATAAAAAATCTTTTCTTCTAATTGATTTTGGTTGAAATAAATTGCAAAATTCTTCTGTTTCTTTTTCAGAAAGAGAAATATGTTTAGCGATATTTTGTTTAAGGAGGTTTATCATGTAGTAGGTACTGTAAAGTTACCAATAATCCGACGAAGGAGCGCGACCTCTTTTCCGCTGTATTTGATTTATAGTATCAAGGCGACCCAATATTGAAATAGTATTTACTGAGAAGCTGCCATTTTTCAGCTCGCAAGAACTCTAAATCAATCAAGATAACTTTACAGGATTTTGCCGATTTCCGATTGAAAACCTCCTGATTAATGCCTTAAAATGCTGCTACTTTGAATTAAGTGAGTGATAGCCTATCCTACCAATAGACCGCCACATTGCCAGTTCTTCCTTATACCGGTCGTTAATTACTTCGCATTTAGCATCAATACGCATAGTAGGCCGGTCTGTCAAATTATAGGCTGGCCATTTCGGCACATCCTTGGCAGCAGGCTTACCGGTCTTTGCAAACGTAGTCCAAAGTTCGGCCATGTGATGCGATGCAACAAAGCGTTCAGGCTTGTTCCCGCTTAAAAAACCGGCCGGTGCGCCTGGCACTTCGTTATTAAATTTGAATGTGATATCCATAGCATGCGGCGTGCCCAATGGGTAATCGGTACCCGGGATCTTTGCTTCGGATTTATAACAAAAATTGTATAGGTACACAGGAGCGCCCCCCTGTTCTGCTTTCCTTTCTGCGATGGCAATGGAGCCAAGCCCCATCATATTAATTGATCTTACAGCCATCCAGATATCCGTTGCCGATGCATTCGGTCGGGTTTGCCTGTACGTCGCAATAATTTTTTGCGTATCGGCTCCGAACTCCTGTTGGAAATTTGCTTGCAATGCTTCAAATGTAAAATCCTTTTGAAGGGGAGCGGTATCACGCGAATACATTGCAAAAAACGCCCATTCATCTTCATTCCACCCCGTCATGAGCGGCTTGTCCTTTGAAATTTTCGGCGCAAACGGGTCAAACGGGTCATGGGGCAGTGCAACCCCGTCAACCACAGGCGCAAAATTGTTTGGAACGAACCCTACAGCACCGTTTTTTTTAACGTAGTCGGTATTAGCCATAAGGCCGGGAATTTTATTTTGAACATCCATCAGGTCTTTCACGGGGACATCGAGTATTTTTTTCCAGTCCTTTGCATCGATACCCAATTCCTTAAATACCAGTTTCGTCATTTCTATTGCCGCCTCTTTTGGCATCATCCTTAGGCCAGGCCCGCTTTCAATTGAAGCTTTATTGAAATATGGCGCTGCAGCGGGCATAGCATATAAACAACTCGTTTTTGCGCCTCCGCCCGATTCGCCCCAGATCATCACATTGTTTGGGTCGCCTCCAAAGGCCGCAATATTCTTTTTCACCCATTTTAAGCCGTCGACAATATCCAGAAGGCCATTATTACCAGAACCGGCATATTCCGGGCCTGCAATATCTTCCAGGTACAGAAAAGCCATTAGCCCTAACCGGTGGTTTGTTTCTACTACGACCACATCAAAAAAGCGGGCGAGGTTTGAGCCATCCTGATCAAGGGCGCCACCAGAGCCGTTAGAAAAACCTCCTCCATGATTGTAAAACATCACAGGCCGTTTCTTATTATCATTAGCTGGCGTCCAAACATTTAAAAACAAGCAGTCTTCAGCCGGCTTAGGTTCGTTTACGGCACGAGACTGAAATTGAGGTTGGATAGAGGGAGCACCGAGTTGTAAGGCGTCACGTACCCCCGTCCAGGGTTTCAAGGGACCTGGCCTTGTAAATCGCCTGTCGCCCGAAAGGCTACCGGCGTAAGGAATGCCCTTGAATAAACAAACCCCATCCTTTCTGATGCCCCTGAGTTTACCCTCAGCGGCTTCGGCGATTACGAAATCGTCTTCAGTTGGGACTGAAGAACTCGCGAATTTGGGGAGGGTGATCGCAGCAGTAATAACTGACAACTGCCCTAAAAATTTTCTTCTGCTTGATATGTACATAACTTTATGTTAGGTGGCGCTTCATGAAATGTTACCACGCTTCATTATTGGCCTGATATTAGGATGGAAATCAGTGTTAATTCTTTGTTTTTTGGGCCCCATCCCAGTGTTCTGCAAGCTTTCCATTTTCTATGCGGAACATATCGAACCAGGTGGATGTGTACGTTTTTGTGCTGTCTGCAGGGTCTGGCAATTTTGTGGCAAAGCTTATCACAACCAAATCACCTTCTGCAACAATAGCGACTACCGGCGCTTGTATGGTATCCACAATTGGTTTAGGTTTTGCAAACTTTGAAAATACTTCAACAAACCCTTTTCTGCCTGTTGGAACATTTGGATTATGCTGCATATAGGTTTCGGCGAGATATTTATCTGCGAATTCGAGATGGCCGCCTTCCAAAATTTCACGCCAGCAATCGTACACCAGCTTTTTATTGGCTGCAAGTTTAGGATCGCTGCTTTGTAATAATGTTTTTTGATTTGCGAGCGGCATGACCTGCAATTGTGCAAAAATGTCATTTTTAAATAAAGCCATGATGGCTATAGAAAGTATAATAAATTTTTTATGCATTTGTAATTTATTGTTAGCGTGTAAAGAAGTTCCGTTGATCATTAGTAAGAAAGCAAAAACATTTTAGATGCAATGCATTACTGTGCTTTTGCAAACTCACCATCAGCTGCGATCTCTACCTCGTCGCCTACAAGTACCGTAGGCGTGTTTGCCCCAATATTAAAGTCTGACCGCTTTAATGTACCCCGTAATTTAAAACCGGCATCGTTTTGCTTGCTATTTGGGTTCTCTTTTGTGCCCCGGTACCAAAGATCCATCGTTACAGGTTTTGTAACACCATGCATGGTAAGGTTGCCGGTGAGCTTATACTTGTTCGCTCCATCTGCCTTTAATGATGAACTTTTGAAAGTGATAGCCGGGTATTTTGCAGCATCAAAAAAGTTAGCACTTCTAAGGTCATTGTCGCGCATTTCAACTTCGGTGTTGATGGAGGACACATCTGCCGAAAGTTCAAAAACGGCATCGCTAAAATCGGGCTTGCTTGCAGTTATGGTAACATTAAAATTTTTGAACAAACCATCTACGTCCGAAAGCAAATGATGGGTAACGGTAAACTTAAGTTTGGAATGCATTTTATCATTTTTCCAGGTGACCGTTTGGGCAAATAACGAGGTTTGCAGAAGCAGGATAACTCCTGATAGTAATAATTTCTTCATGTTTAATAATTGGTTTGAATCCAGCTAAATGAAAACTTCAGCGCTGCCAATTGCATTGGAATGCTTAATTTGACGATAAGAAGCTTCGGGGTAAAAATAGAAGGGATTGGGTTCCGATATCTTGATTCGAATCAAGAAATTATATTGATTTTGGTCAATTGGCCGATAATCATACTTCAGCCTTTTTTACAAAAAGCCTTTTTCTGACACGACTTAGCGTTTCGGGGGTTAATCCGAGATAAGAAGCGATCATATGTTGTGGCACACGCTGGGTAATATCCGGATATATGCTTAGCAGCTTGGTGTATCTTTCATCGGTCGACAGGGTGAACATGTCTATTAACCTTTTTTGCAGCGAAATATATGCACCCCGATACTGGGTGTAGTTAAACTTGAAAAATTCGGGAACAGCAGCCTCCAGGTAAACGTGCGCAGTTTTGCTTATCAATATCAATTCAGAATCTTCTACTGCATCAATATTCAGATCGGATTTGTCTTCATTTATAAAACTGGATATATCAGATATAAACCAACCCTCCGGCGCAAATTGTATAATGTGTTCGTTATTTTTCTCATCTACCAAATACGAACGCAGCATGCCTTTACTCACAAATACCACCGATCTGCAAGTTTCTCCCTCCTGCAAAAAGTACTGATGCTTTCTTAATTTCTTTACAGTAACATGCTGCCTGAAAATTTCTTTTTCAGTTTCTGTTAGTGTTACCCATTTTGACAGCTTATCGAAGAAAATATCCAGCATATTATTTAAACCACTAATTTAACTTTATTTGGCCGATTTAATTGCCTCTTTCGGCTATGGTTATACTTATCCTAACACCTGGAGTGATGAAAATTTGCTGAAACAGTTCGTTGCCAAAACTCAGGACTATAATAATCGTGCTGGTTCGACTCCGGCGCTGGGTACTGGCCTGTGGTGAAACCGTTTTTTTTGTTTTCACAGGCTTTTTTTATTGTGAATCCATATCGGGCCAAGTACAAGATTTTGCCGTAGCCGTTTAACGGTAGACCAAAACTCAATGGGAAGACGCTTGGGAATTTAATTAGTCGTGGTTTTCTTCAGCAACCTTTTTAAGATCGTCCTTATTAAGAATGGTTTTCTTTTCGTAATGCTCTAAATGAAAAGCTTCCAACTTCTGCAATAGATATTGTAGTGTGAATTTTTCGGATACCGTCAATCTGCCTGTAATAATTTTACCCACGTAGTTTGTATGCGTAAAAACCTGGAATAATAATTTTTTTCCATCATCGGTAATGGCTATGTGTTTGCTTCTTTTATCCTTTTCGTCATCCCATTGTCTTACAAGTCCCGAGGCTATCAAGCGTCTGATTACCTCCGTGCCTGAGGTTTTTTCTTGCAAATTATGGCTGATCAATGCGCTTTTAGACAGGTGTGTATGAGTGAGCAAAATTGCTAAGGCTGTGAAATCTTCGGCGGTTTGCAGCGGGGTTCCTTCCAAAGCCTTTTTTATATAAGACTTTGCATAGCGGCTCATAAAAACAAATAAACGGCCAATGTTATTATCCAACTGATAAGCGATATCTAATGCTGCACCATCGCTTTCACCAAATCTCACCTCATTGTTTACCCTATACGCCGTCGGATTGTTCGCGTTATTCAGCAAAAAACCGGTAAAATCCTGAATTGAAACTTCTCGCCCCTGGTTTTCCTGTTCCAGTTCTTCTACAAGGTTTAATAATTGATGAATGAGTTGGTATGATTGCATGATGCTATATATTTTATGACTACCGGCTAATCGTTCAAATTTAGTAACTTTTAATTGGTACAGGTTTTAGCGTTTTAGAGGCAGCACGGCCGTCCATAATTTTCACTATGCAGCTTGAAGCTTTTCACTATTTCATTTTTAACATGAAAATGTATTACTGCTAAATGCCATTACATATTTGGTGGTTAACCAGGTCGCTCCTGCATGCCGAAAAACGCAGCCGATAAAATAGCAATATTGATGAGCAAAATGATTTTAATTAATTTGAAAGTAGATTTCCAACACCTGTTCCAGGCATATTTTAAACCAGGGGGTGTATTGATCCGCCTGTTCAAACAATTCAAATATTAAAACATCGGTATCCATATACCTGAAATCGGCAACTTCCGTCGCGTTGGGCAAGGGCAAATCGTCGCTTATGCCCATAAAAACATGGTCGTATTCATGCTCAATCAAACCATTCTCAAATTCGTGGCGATAACTAAACTGGAAAAGCTCCGTAAGTTCACAATTGATTCCCATTTCTTCCTGTAAGCGGCGATGAGCAGCATTAAGCGTAACTTCGCCTAAATGCGGATGGCTACAACAGGTATTTGTCCATAGCCCGCCCGAATGGTATTTATCTAAAGCTCTTTGCTGAAGCAGTAATTGACCGTTGTTATTGAATATAAAAACAGAGAAGGCGCGGTGCATGGTCCCTGTACGGTGAGCGGCCATCTTTTCCATAGTACCTCTGGTTTGGCCATCGGCATCTACTATCATTACACTATTTTTCAATTTTTCAGTTGTTTAGTTCTTTCGTTTACCCGCAGCTAAGCCAGATGAACAGTTAAAAATCATTGCGTATGGTAATCAATAGCTCTCCATCCTATAAAAACCAGTTGTTTGTATTGCAAAAGCGCCCAGCGGTAACACCCAAAGCCAAACTAAACAGCTCACAATACGTTCAATTTGTACCTGACCAATGAGTCGAACATTAAATAAAACTTGTGGCCGTTAGACACCCGTATCCTTCCCGACATCACTTTTTCTGCAGGTACTTTGGCAATCTTACGAAATAACTGCTTGTAATAAACGTAGGCCAGGTAAACGCCTTTGCGGCAGGAACGCGGCAATTGCCTTATCCCGACCAGAGCCTCATTAAACTCTGTAAGGATATCCTGTTCGATAGCCCTTTTATTTTCATCAGAGAAATCAGACAGGTTAATGTTGGGGAAATAAGTCCGGTTCAGTTCCTGATAGTCTGCATTAAGGTCCCGAAGAAAGTTTACTTTCTGAAAAGCAGACCCTAATTTCATTGCCGGTGCCTTTAATTTCTCAAATTCATCATAGTCGCCATTGGTGAAAACATGTAAACACATTAAACCTACTACCTGAGCAGATCCCATAATATACTGCTGATATTTAACTGCGTCATACGCTTGTTGTTGCAGATCCATTTCCATGCTGTTCAAAAACTCCTCGATCAGGTGGTGACTAATACTAAATTTATTAATCACCCGCTGAAATGAATTAACCACGGGGTTAATACTTATCCCCCGCTTAATTGCCATAAAAGTTTCTGATTTCAATTCTGCGAGCATTTGCGATTTTGGGTAATCATGAAAACTATCCACAATTTCGTCAGCCAGTCTTACAAAGCCATAAATTGCATATATAGGTTCACGGATTTCTTTTCTTAAAAAAAGGATACCCAGCGAAAAACTCGTGCTATAAAGCCGCGTTGTTTCCATGCTGCATTTAGCAGATAAAGTATCAAATCGTTCTTTCATCTTATCATAGCGGTATTAATGCATAATCAGGCCGAAATCTTGTTCGAATAATACAGGGCGGCACTCCTGCCTGGAATTAAACTGTGGCGTTTCACAAATTCCGGTCAAATATAAAACAATTTGGTATCATAATCTCATTATTAATTCAAAATTGTACTATATTGAATCGATGTTCCTGACTTAAATACCGGTCTTAGTTACATAATAAATCGTTTTATTACTATTCTCACCAAACACCAGCTATATTTATCCGACGATAAAACTGATTAAAATGCCTACGATCAAAGCCGCTTGTCTTTTTTTGTTCTGTTTGTTGTTTGTCACGCCCTCCATCGCCCAAATTAAATGGCCGGATGGTCAGCTGCTGCCATCTTTCCCGGCTCCTGCGCAGGTACAGGATTTGATCATGCTCCGCGATAGCTCTCCTTACTCCTCGGCAGAAATGTACCTGTTTGCTTCGCTGAAGGGTTTGGTGAATCGCAAAAAACCACGTATTTTCTCTTATGAGGGTGATGCTTTGGCCGAAGGGCCGCATACCTGGCTACAATCCCTTGGTTTGAAGTGGACTGACCCTACCGACAAATGGGACCTGATTACCAAATACCGTGGTGAAATTTCGGGTTTGATCGTTTATGATTCCGCTCAGGTACATACCATTAACCTGGCTATGGTGCTTGCAAAAAGCAAAGGCGCTTTAATTGCCTCGCCCTTATTATTGTCCAAATTAACGGCCCCTCCTTATAATTTACCCATCTTGATTGATTTGCGGGGAAAATTCAACAGTAAGCTAGCCGTTTACCAATCGCTATATGATACCTATTGGCCCACTCTTGACCACCGATTACTAATCGGGTTAAATCCGGGGGTGCATAAAGCGGCTCTTCGCGAATATGCAATAGCAGTAGGCGCTGCGGTAATATGGCTCGACCCTAAAGTGGCTGGCGAAAGTGAACTGCTGGACAAATTCTTGTCTTCCATGTCGCCCGGTGCAAGCTTTATGGGCTGGTGGCCTGAGGAAGCGCCGGGAATAGAGCGGGCTTCCAGGTATGGCATCGCAACCATCGCGAGCGATTGGAGCACCAACCTAACGGTGCATAGCGGTACCTCCCGAATCGTACATATAAAACCAATTCCGCCAAAGCCGGCGCTCAAAAACAAGATTTATGTTGCATTTATATTAAGCGACGGAGATAATTTACAATTTATAGAGCATGCGATGCGTAAACTTTGGGATAACCCCGACCGGGGCGCTGTCCCGATGGGTTGGACGGTGTCGCCTGCTATGTTGGATGCCATGCCCGGCGCGCTTAACTATTTTTATCAAACTTCTACAAAAAATGACAATCTGATTTCGGGGCCTTCCGGCTATGGCTATACTTATCCTAATACCTGGGCCGATGAAAATTTGCTGAAACAGTTTGTCACTAAAACCCAAGACTATAATAACCGCGCTGGTTTACGGGTAATCACCATCTGGAACACGATTACCGGCGGTATCAACCCTAATGTTGGGAAGATTTATGCAGGCGAGGCAAAATCCTTACTCGGCCTAACTGCCCAGAACACCGGAGGCGGGCTCACTATCTATAACAACAGCTTGCCCGGGATGGCGCTTTCCTGTAACTATTGTACAACCGAAGAGGCGATGAAAGACCATATCGCCAGAGCCGCCTCCGGTTGGAACAGGGTTTCGCCACGTTTCGTAATTATACAGGCGCAACCCTGGCAGGGTGTATCGCCAACAAGTTTTAAAAATGTGGCTAATTCACTTAATGAAGATTATGTAATCGTACGCCCCGATCATCTTTTTCAGCTTATCCGGGAGAAAAATGGCCTGTCAATTAACCCGAAGTAGGTACGCGCTGAGGTGAACAGCCTATAATCTATTACAGGAAACCTTGGGATTGGGCCATATGATGCGGGCACGTTTATCTCCTATTACTTAAATTCAGGGCTCTTTGTATCCGTGGCCGGTTGTATCGTTGCAATAAAACCGGGTAAAGATTTAATAAAACGTTCAATACAAGTAACCACAACGATTTGATAACTCCAAATTTGAATGCCACGAATACATTAAACCCCAGCACGATAAACAAAATAATGAGGTGTCCCAGTTCGTTCTTTTTTGTTTGATAATGCAAATTCGCCAAGGCTTCTGTGTTTTTACCTACAGGGTTAGCTTTTTTATTTAGCTTCTCCCAGCCAATCCACACAAGTAATTTCCTAAAAAAATTCACCCCAAAACGCTCGTATATTTTCCCTCCCCGCTCCCATTCCTTTTCATTATAGTGAGAAGACGTAAGCTTACTTTTTAATACTTCCGTAAAAGCGAGTACCCATATCATCAACACAAAATTCAGCGACCATGCGAAGGAAAGACCATCCATTTTGATATATTTAACCAAGGCATAAATGGAAGCAATCGCAGCTATTGCAATTAAAATTAAGGATAAGGATTTTTTCATCTATTAATTCGGGTACGATTCTCAGATGCCGCACACCGCCCAAATATAACAAGTGGTTTTTTATTTTTTTGGATGCAACCCTTTAGCTATTTATCACCAAAGTATCTTTTTAGTATATTAATATTACAATCGTGATATTTGAATATATTTATACCGTATATATTTGCCCTCCCCCTTGAGCAAATGCCATTGATTAAAAACTCTAGTAATGAAAACAAGACAGCACCATTTTGTAAACGGCGGATGGGTGGATGGACCGTCGGGCCCTGACCCGAAAAAATCCCAGTTAGTATTGGTATTCGGTTCGCCTGCGGTTATAACCCAACCCGAAATTTATAAGCATCTACGGTCAGTCTATACGCATGCGGATATCGCATTTTCATCAACGGCCGGCGAAATACTGGGCGATGCCGTTTACGACGATAGCGCAGTGGTTACCGCTATCGAATTTGAAAAAACAAATATTAAAAGTATCAAAACCAACATAAAACACCATGTCAATAGTTTTGATACCGGCTTATTTTTAATGCAGAAACTCGCTGCTGAGGATTTGAACTGCGTATTTGTGATATCAGACGGTACTTTTATCAACGGCAGCGAACTGGTTAGCGGCCTCAATAAAGATAATAAGCACCGCGTACCTGTTACCGGTGGTTTGGCCGGCGATGCTGCACGTTTTGAGAAGACGCTAACAGGTTTAAACGAAGCGCCATCGCAAGGAAACGTAATAGCTATCGGTTTTTACGGTACGGACATCCGCATAGGCCATGGCTCGGTTGGCGGTTGGGATGAGTTTGGCCAGGAACGCACCATCACCAAATCGAATCAAAATATATTGTTCGAAATAGATAATAAAAACGCACTCGATCTTTATAAAGAATATCTGGGCGATTATGTTGATGAACTGCCAGGATCGGCATTGCTGTTCCCGCTGTCTTTACGCCATAAAGATGGGCAAAAGGTGGTACGCACCATTTTGAGTATAAACGAAGAGCAAAAATCGATGACTTTTGCCGGTAACCTGCCCGAAGGAAGCAAGGTAAGGTTGATGAAAGCCAACTTCGATAAAATAATCGAAGCATCGTCAAAAGCGGCCAACTTTGCAGGGATAGAAGCAAGCGCACCCGACCTCGCCGTGCTCATCAGTTGCGTGGGCCGCAAGCTCATCCTGCATGAAAGGACGTTCGAAGAGCTCGAAGCCGCCAAAGAAGTACTGGGCGATGCTACCGCCATAACCGGTTTTTATAGCTATGGCGAAATATCTCCGTTTAACGATAGCGTACAATGTGAACTGCATAACCAAACTATGACCATCACCACATTCACAGAATTTTAGCCTACAGGAACCACGTATGGAATATCACTACGTTTTAAGTAAACAGATAAAAAAACTTCTTCCGGACGAATACCTGGAAGACCCTGTAATGAAGAGCTTTTTGGAAACGGTAAGTAACTCATACGCCTCTCTCGAAAAAACAAAAAAGTTATCAGAACATGCCTTTGCTGTAAGCGAGCGCGAATACCAGGAAGTGAACAACTTTCTGCTTAAGGAAAATGAGATCAAACACAAATCTATCTCCGAGATAAAAAAGGCTATCGCCTCCTTATCGCCCGATGCTGTTACAGAAAAACACCATAGCGACGACGACCTGATCACGATAATCAAGTTTTTGCAGAAACAGATAGAAAAAGCAAAAGAATTGGAAAATCAGCTCATTATTTCGAAAGATGTGGCCGAAAAGGCAGCGCTGACGAAGGCCCAATTCTTATCAACCATGAGCCATGAGATACGCACACCGATGAACGCTGTTATTGGTTTTACGCACCTGCTGCTGCAATTGCAACCCCGCGAGGACCAGATGGAATACCTCGGCATGTTGAAGTTTTCGGCTGAAAACTTGCTAGTGCTGATAAACGACATACTGGATTTTAGCAAAATTGAAGCGGGCAGAGTAGAATTTGAAGAAGCCGATTTCAGCATTAAAGATCTGGTGGGCAATATACGCCTGGCGCTACTGCAAAAAGCGCAGGAAAAACACATCCAAATTAAACTGTTGATAGACCAGGAATTACCCAATGCTATTAAGGGCGATCCGGTAAGGCTTGGCCAGATCTTAACCAACCTGATAAGCAATGCCGTTAAATTTACCAAAGAAGGCAAGGTAACTATCACTGCTTCACTGAATGAACGCACCGACGAATATACCGTTATAGACTTTGAAATAACGGATACAGGCATAGGTATCGCGGCTGATAAAATAGAGAATATCTTTGAAAGTTTCACGCAGGCAAGTTCAGACACCACTCGCAAATTTGGAGGTACTGGCTTAGGGCTTACCATTACCAAAAAACTGCTGGAACTGATGGAAAGCGAAATAAAGGTTGAGAGTACCGTAGGCAAAGGTTCTACCTTTTACTTCAGCCTTAAGATGAAGAACAGCGACAAGCAGTTCGCCTCAAAACCCATTAAGGAAAGCAGTTTCGAAACAAAAAGCCTTAAAGGTGTAAAGTTGCTGATAGCCGAGGACAACCAGATAAATGTTATACTGGCCAAACAATTCATGAAGCTTTGGGATGTAGATTGCGATGTAGCCGAGAATGGCGAAATAGCCTTAACGCTTGTGCAAACAAATGACTATGATATGGTGCTGATGGATTTGCAGATGCCCGAAATGGATGGCTACCAAACCACCACGGCCATACGCAACCTGCCTCATGAGAAATACAAAAATTTACCAATAGTAGCGCTTACGGCTTCGGCTATGCTGGATATTAAAGACCAGGCCTTTGTAGTAGGTATGAACGATTACCTAAGCAAGCCCTTTAATCCGGACGACCTTCATCGAAAAATAGCTCAATACGCAAGGGCAATAATTTAGGGATTCCATTGAGTACCTGCTACGCCGGTTGTCTCAATTCAACCTGTACTATGTCCCGATTGCCCCTAATTGCGGATGAATTAATCCGCTAACTTTGGATTATTATGAAACTTCTCCTCACTTCTGCCGGCATCAGCAACAAAAGTATCCATAACGCATTGATAGAACTGCTGGGCAAACCAATTGCCGAAGCCAGCGCGCTTTTTGTGCCCACGGCCATATACGGCATACCGGGCGGGGCTCAAATCATACAAAAAGTAATTAGCGGCACCTTAGGCGATCCATTTTGCCAGTTGGGTTGGAAATCTCTGGGCGTGCTCGAGCTAACAGCACTCCCAAGCATCAAACAAGAGCTTTGGGTACCCATGCTGCAGGAAACCGATGCCTTGCTCGTAGGCGGCGGCGATTGCCAGTACTTATGCTATTGGATGCAGCAATGCGGCCTGACCGATTTGTTGCCATCGTTATTAAAGAAGATGGTTTATGTTGGCCTTAGTGCAGGCAGCATGATCATGACGCGCTACGGAACAACCTACGGCAACCATACCCTACCCGCCGAAAGCGATAAATCGCTCAACCTGCTTAATTTTGCTATCCATCCGCATCTGGATCATGAATGGTTCCCGAGCAATTCCCTGGCCAATATCCAAAAACTCGCCGCTACCCTACCCATGCCGTCTTACGCCATAGATGACCAAACCGCCATTAAAGTAGTTGATGGTGCTGTAGAAGTCATCTCCGAAGGGAATTGGAAACTATTTACGCCCTGATATTTAGGTATTTTTGGCTAAATTTACTGCATCCGGTTATTCGCGCTGGCGTTTTATGTCCGGTTTTTGCCATTATAACAAGCCTGCCTCCATTAGATGTTTAGTACAAAAGGTGTATTGATTATTTACCTGATCGCCGTTACGATATTTTTGTCGTCGCTATCATTTGCGCAGGAAAATATCGGGTTCGAAAAAGGCAACTTCGATAACTGGGATTTTGCAATAGGCAAGCTGGAGGCCGATGGCAGCGTAACCGCCTACAACGCTTTTGCCGACCCGAACAGTTTTAAAATGTTGATGAAAGACCAATCGGGGCTGAAAGATGATTACGGTGGTTTTTCCATCTTTTCGCCAAACGGGGGCAAGTACAGCGTAAAGCTGGGCAACACCTTATATGGCAACAGGGCGCAGCAAATGTCATACAAACTTAAGGTGCCGCAAACCGGCTCAAGCAGCATTATTTTTAATTACGCTGTGGTGTTAGTGAGCCCCGGGCACGAGCCTAACCAGCAGCCGCGTTTCACCGTGAAGATTTATAACGTTACCGATGATAAATACCTGGCCTGCCCCTCTTTTGATTTTATCTCTTCGGCAAACCTGCCGGGCTTCAAATTGGTGAGCGATAGCGTGTTTGTTAAACCCTGGTCGTCGGCTACCATCAATCTTACGGGCCTCAACAATAAAGAGATAAGAATAGAGTTCACCGTAAACCACTGCTTTTTCGGTCAACATTTTGGCTATGCGTATATTGATGTGAACGAAAATATAGGCGCTGCGATAGAAGGCAATAACTATTGTACAAACCAACCAGCCATTACCTTATCAGCCCCACCGGGCTTTGCCAGCTACTCCTGGTCAACTGCCGATTTTAAAACGCCCATAGGCACAGGCCAATACCTAAGCATACCGCCTCCGCCAGATCAAACTAAATTAGCTGTCCTGGTAACGCCTTTTAATGGCCTTGGCTGCGCCGATACGCTGTACACGACGGTACACGATATCAATGCCGAATTTAAATTTGTGGCAAAAGGAACCATAGCAGGTTGCCCGGGCACCGCTATCGACCTTACGAAGGCCAGCGTAACCGCCGGAAGCAGCCCGGGCCTGAAGTTTGATTATCTTACAGATGCATTTGAATACTTACCCTCGCCCGACCATATAACCCAGGCAGGCCTTTACTACATCAGGGCAACAAACCCGGGCGGTTGCAGCAACCTGCTGCCTGTAACGATTACTTTCGGGTTGCCGGAGTTAGCGATCAGCAACCCGGCAGTGGTAACCTTCCCTGCTACCGTCGATTTATCCCGAAGCTTTACGCCGCAAGCATCAGTAACTTATGGCTATTATACAAACGAAGCGGCCACCATACCAGTCTCGGATTACGTATCCGTGCAAACCAGCGGAACGTACTTTATTAAAGCAGAAAGCGCCGAGGGCTGCGTAAATATCCAGCCGGTAGTTGTTACCGTGCAGCCGCCTGCCCCGTTTACCATAACCGCACCCAATACCTTTACGCCCAACGGCGACGGCATAAACGATTATTTTGCCACAACATCTACCGGATACGTATTGTTTAATGGCTTGAGCATATACAACCGCAACGGAACGCTCATATTCCATACTACAAACAAAACGCAAACCTGGGATGGGCGCATCAAGGGGCAGCAGGCAAGTACCGGTACCTATTATTGGGTATTTGAGGGGTATGATAATTATCACCACAAAAAGATTAGCGAGTCTTCTTTTATCACGCTCATCAGGTAGGCGTGGTATCGTATTTATCCCATCCGGCACAAATTGGCTATCTTTAACCATGCAGCACCAGGAATTCGAATCGCCGCCAGAGCTACGCGCAGCAATAAAATGCTTTTGGCACAACAAGGGCGATTTTGGACAGCAGCCAACAAGTTTTGAGGTTATACCGGACGGTTATGCCGAAATTATATTCCATTTTGGGAGTGGATGCAGCATTTCAAAAAAAGGCACATTGCAGGAATTGCCTTCGCCGTTTATGATGGGCCTGCTTAATACCCCGGCTGTTTTTTACACGCATGGACTGTTACAGATTATCGGTATCAGGTGCTACCCCTGGGCGGTGTTCGATCTGCTTGGGCTACCAGCGCGTAAGCATGGTGTACAAACATTTGATCATCCCATTGCCCAACTAAACCCTGTATTAAAGGCTTCTATAGATGCCGGCGAAATAGATGAAGCCATAGCAATAGTAAAAAAGTATTTCCTCGATGCCCAATTGGAGCTTGCGCCCAACGGTATGTTATCCAAAGCAGGCCTGGCCATGCGGCGGGCAAACGGCAGCTTACCGGTAAGCCAGGTGGCGGCGGCAGCCCATGCCACGGTGCGCACGCTGGAGCGGGGCTTTAAGCAATCATCGGGCCATACGGTTAAAGATGTATCAGCTCTAATCCGTTTCGAGCAGGTAAGGAACCATTTATGGCTCCATCCGGAGGCCAACCTTTCCGGCCTGGCACATGAACTGGGCTATACCGACCAATCGCACCTAAGCCGCGAATTTAAACGCTACAGCGGCACTACGCCGGCGGCATTTTCGCGGAACACCAAAAAAAGCAAACAGGCTTTGGGCAGCGATTTTGTCGCATTTATACAAGCCTAAGACCTGGGCATCCTGCACCTTTGCGTATCAATCTGAAACGAACATGCTGATGCGCAACAAACAAATCGCCATAGTAGGCGCAGGCCCCGCCGGATTAACCTTAGCACGGCTTTTACAGCTTAAGGGCGCAAACGTAAAGGTTTACGAAAGGGATTTTGACAAATATGCCCGCGTGCAAGGCTCCCCGCTGGATATGCACGAAGGTTCGGGACTGGATGCCTTGCGGCACGCAGGCCTGTTGAACGAGTTTTATGCCAGCGTGCATATAGGTGCTGATAAGAAAATTATCGTCAACGAGTGCGCAGAGATATGTTTCAGCGACCATGAAAGCGATACCACGGCTATGTCTTCCCGCCCCGAGATGGACCGAGGCACCTTAAGGAAGATATTACTGGAATCCTTACGACCGGAAACCGTTGTATGGGATAGGCATTTCCTCTCAATGGAGAAACATAATGATGGTTGGATGCTGCATTTCAGGAACGGTGCTTCCGCTTATGCTGACTTGGTGATTGCAACGGATGGGGCTAACTCTAAGATACGCCCTTACGTTACCAACATAACGGCCCTGTATTCGGGCATTACCATGGTGGAATTGAATATCAACGATGCCGCGAATACCATTCCCGCCATTTATAAATTGCTCAACGGTGGCAAGGTGATGGCCTTTGGCGATGGGAAATGCATACTGGGTGGCCAAAAAGGCACCGGCGACCTGGGGTTTTACCTGAGCTTAAAAGTTGATGAGGCCTGGGCTACCTGCAACAACGCGGATTACGCGGACAATACCCATCTGCTGGCCTGGTTTAAAAACGAATACACAGGATGGGCCGACATGTGGGACGAGATAATCATAAACGCCACCAGCCCAATCATCCCCCGCCCTATTTATTATATGCCTTTAGCCCAAACCTGGGAAGCGCAGCCGAACGTAACCCTGCTGGGCGATGCCGCGCATGTAATGCCTCCCTTTGCCGGCGAAGGCGCTAATATGGCCATGCTGGATGCCCTGGCTCTAAGCGAATGCTTGACATCGGATAAATCCAATGGCTTGCAGGAAGCCATAACTGCTTACGAAACAGCTATGCGCCAAAGAGCGGCGACAGCCACCCGGCAGTCGCTCGAAAATGGTGAACGGATGCACAGCCCGTGTGCGTTGGAGAATATGCTGGCTATTTTTTAGATAGAGTTGGGCTTCCCGTTCCTATCCAAAACATTTTCGAGGTTTTGTAGGTTTAAAAAATTGCGTGCTGGTTAACAGCGGCCATTTAAATTGCTCCGACTTGAAGAATCAACATACAAATACCTACCGAAGCATTGCTGCGGTACTGTCAACAGTACTATTTTTAAGTTTGTGTGAGGCTGCCTCGGCGCAGGTGCAGCCCATCCCTGCCGATACCGTAAAGAGCGCAAAAATGAAATCCCTCCAGCTAAAGCAGCAAAATAACCAGCAGCAGGCCGAGCTGGCCCGGCAGTATGATATTGCCGATTTGTTCAAGGATATCTTCCACCCCAAACGAAAACCTGATACGGTATTCAAGAAACCCTCAGGCATAACCATTATACCCAATATCGCTTCCAACCCCAGTATTGGCTCGCAGTTGGGCATCAAAGCCGTGGCCGGCCGTAAGTTTGGCGACGACCCAAACACGCTACTTTCTGTTGCAGCAACCTCCGCCTCAATCACCACCAAAGGCATCATTTATTTTTATGTAAACCATAACGTTTACACGCCAGGCAACGCCTGGAATTTCCAGGGCAACCTGGTGGCCGCCAAAACCGTATCGCCCGATTTTGGGCTGGGCATAGCCGAGCCCAATAGTGGCAGTGCCGACGACCAAACGTTGGCCAATGCGGCGCGTAAAGGCCGGGCCTTGCATTCGCTCTATTTCAACCTGCGCGAGAAGGTTTACAAAGAGGTGCAGAAGAATTTATTTGTGGGTGCAGGGGTATCGTTCGACATCCGCAGTAAAATAGAAGACAAAAAGTCCGTAGGTGCCACGCCTTATAGCATCTACAACGAACGGCATGGTTTTGATAACGACCATTACCGTTCAAACGGCTTGCTGTTCAACGTGCAGTACACTACGCGCGATAACCAGAACCGGCCTTACAAAGGCATTTATGCCGATGCCGGCTTCCGCATCAACCAAACCTGGATGGCTAGCTCTAAAAACTCGGTACAATTCATAACAGATTTCAGGAAGTACTTCAGCTTATCCTCCAGCCATCCCGAGCATGTTATTGCGTTTTGGAACTGGGGTTCGTATCTGATAAGCGGGAACATACCCTACCTCGAATTGCCCGGCACGGCCAAGGACGGGGCTTTCCGTAGCGGGCGCGGTTACGTTACACAGTATTTTAAAGGAACCAAATACAACTACTCTGAGGCCGAATACCGATTCCCGATAACACGCAATAAATTCCTTAGCGGCGTGGCGTTCTTTAACCTGCAAACCGCAAACGATGAGGCAGGGACTCAAATCTTTAAAGTTTGGCAACCCGGCGCAGGCGGCGGCTTGCGCGTACTGTTCAACAAAGCCACCCGCACCAATTTATGCCTGGATTATGCCTGGGGCAAATACGGCGCAAGGGGCTTCTTTTTGGGCCTGAACGAGGCATTTTAGGTTTTCCCGGCCCGCTGTATTATCCATTATCTTATTCGGATTATCCATTTGCGCCGATAAGCAAGCCCGCTATTTTTATTCCAACCAATTTTGTAGGAATATAAATCTGCCATGATGCTTGCCAAAAGATATTTTGTTGCCTGTTTACTGATCATCATTTCTATGCAGGGCTTTGCCCAGCAAAAGCAAAAAGCCCGCATGCCGGGGTTTATGAAAAAACGCTTCGGCATGTTTATCCATTTTGGGCCGGTGACTTTAAGGGGTACCGAAATTGGCTGGAGCCGCAATAAAGAAGTAGCACAGGCCGATTACGACAGCCTTTATAAAGAGTTCAACCCGGTACTGTTCAATGCCGATACCTGGGTGAAGGCCGCCAAGGATGCCGGGATGAAATATCTGGTCATTACGGCAAAGCACCACGATGGCTTTTGCCTGTGGCCTACGGCATTCTCTGCTTATAACGTTATGCATTCGCCGTTTAAGCGCGATATCCTTGCCGAATTGTCCAAGGCTTGCAAAAAGCAGGGCATTACATTCGGCATTTACTGCACCGTGCTTGATTGGCACGATGCCGACTACCCCATCCACAACCCTTACGATTCTACGAAGAACGTAAAGGGCAATATGCCTGCCTTTAAGGCACGGATGAAGGGGCAGCTTAAAGAATTAATTACCAAATACGACCCCTACCTGCTTTGGTTCGATGGCTACTGGGAAAAACCATGGACGAACGCCGATGGCCGCGAGATATACGACTACATCAAAAGCCTCAACCCCAATATATTGGTGAATAACCGGCTTGGCAAAGTGAGCGAGGTGCTCAACAACGAATCGGTTGGCGATTACCTTACGCCCGAACAACGCATCGGTCAGCTAAATATGAACGAACCCTGGGAAAGCTGCATCACCATTTGCCAGCAATGGGCCTGGAAACCGAACGACCAGATGAAGTCCCTCAAGGAATGCATACAAACGCTTGTAAAAACCGCGGCCGGCAATGGCAACCTGTTGTTCAATGTGGGCCCGATGATGGACGGGCGAATAGAAGGTCGGCAGATAACCCGCCTAAAAGAAATAGGCCTTTGGATGAAAACCTACGGCAGCACCATCTACGGCACCAAAGGCGGTCCCTTTGCGCCGAACGATAATTTTGCTGCCACCCGGAAAGGCAATAAAATTTATCTGCATGTGTTCAATGCCGCTAATGGTGCTGTGAACATCCCAACTATGCCCGGCGTATCCATCAACAAAGCCTATTTGTTCAACGGTAAAGCGGTCACCATAAACCAAACGGGCAATTCTATACAAATTAGCCTGCCCGCAAAATTGCCTGATGATAACAGCAACGTGGTGGTTTTAGAACTTAACCAGGATGCGGAGAAAATACCCGTCATCAAATAAAACGCTGCATAAATGAAGATATTTATAATCGTGTTGCTCCTTCTTATTGTTTGCATAACGGTTTATAACCATGTGCCCGGCAACCATCCGGCTAAACGTTATGCCAGCATTACCGGCTTAAAGCCCGATAAGGTTGACCGATACAAGTACCTGCATGCGCACGCCTGGCCCGCAGTCCTCAAAAAAATCAAGGAATGCAACATACGCAACTACTCCATCTATATTAAACAGGTTGATGGCAAGCCCTACCTGTTCAGCTATTTCGAATACACAGGCGACGACTTTGGTGCAGATATGAAAAAAATGGCCGCCGATAGCATCACCCGAAAATGGTGGCAAGAAACCGACCCTACCCAAATCCCGCTTCCCGATGCGGCTGCAAAAGGGAAAATATGGAGCGATATGGAGGAAGTGTTCCATACCAATTAGACGGATAGTTAACGGGCGAAGCCTCATTACAATCTCTGGGGGCTTTACCGTAGCGATGGGTTTGAAACCCATAGCTACGGTAAAGCCAGGCCCCTTGGGCAACAACCCGCCCATTTAGCGTATCTTTGCCATTCCTTCAGTTACCGATATGATAAAGCAAGCGCTCCAAAACCTTAAGATAGATACCCTCAACCCCATGCAGGTGGCCGCCATTGCTGCCGCCGAAAAAAGCGACGTGATATTATTGTCGCCCACCGGCTCGGGCAAAACGCTTGGATTTTTGTTACCATTGCTGGGCTTGCTGGATGCCGGCGTATCAACCGTACAGGTGCTAATTTTGGTACCATCGCGCGAATTAGCCTTGCAGATAGAGCAGGTTTTCCGCAGCATGGGCAGCGGTTTTAAGGTAAATTGCTGCTATGGTGGCCACCCCGTGCGCACGGAAGTAAAAAACCTTTCGCAACCGCCGGCAGTTTTAGTTGGCACGCCGGGCCGTATTGCCCACCACCTGCGCCGCGAAACTTTTAGTACCGATACTATCATCACGCTTATTTTGGACGAGTTCGATAAAGCGCTGGAATTTGGTTTCCAGGAAGATATGAGCTATATCATAGGTCAGTTGCGAAGCGTAAGGAAACGCATCCTCACCTCGGCTACCCAGATGGACGAGATACCCCGCTTCACCGGTATCAACAAACCCATCCGGCTTAACTATCTCGACAACATCACCGCAGCACCCAACCTGCTGCAAAAAATAATAATAGCCGAACCTGCCGACCGGTTAGAGGCCCTGTTTGCGCTCATCTGCAAAATTGGCGATAAGCCCACGCTGGTGTTCTGTAACCACCGCGAGGCCGTAGAACGCATCAGCGATACGCTTTGGGATAACGGCCTGCCCAACGATATCTTCCACGGCGGCATGGAGCAGGACGACCGCGAACGTGCCCTGATCAAATTCCGCAATGGCAGCCACCGCATCCTCATCACTACCGACCTTGCCTCGCGCGGTTTGGATATCCCCGAGATTGAGCATGTGATACATTACCAATTGCCTCATACCGAAGAAGCCTTTACCCACCGCAACGGCCGCACCGCGCGCATGCACGCCACCGGTACCTCCTACCTGCTGTTATCGCCCGGCGAACAACCCACCTACCTCAGAGGCTTGCCCGAAACCGAAGACTTATCGGGCGAAATCGTCATCCCACCGCCCTCGCCATGGACTACGCTTTACCTAGCCGCCGGCAAAAAGGATAAGGTAAACAAGGTAGACATAGTAGGCCTCCTGCTGAAAAAAGGCGAATTGGATAAGGAAGACCTCGGGTTGATAGAAGTTTTAGATTTCTCTTCTTACGCTGCCGTAAAACGGGTACGTGCCGAACGGGTTGTGGCGTTAGTGAAGAATGAAAAAATTAAAGGGAAAAAGGTTAAGATAGAGATATCGAAGTAAGGCCGCGCCCCAATGCGCAGCCTTCTTCAAATTAAATCATGCGATATGGTTTAGGTTGAACTACTTTGAAGTTCGACCATAGGATGCAGCAGCCTGCACAATTCCATAAATTATTTTTTCTTTTTTTAAGCCGGCATCCTAATTAGGCATTTGCGTATTCATAACCAAACCTTAATACAAAGCCCTGCCTATTTTATCTAAATAAGCCTATCTTAGCACCACTAAATTAAAACCATCATGAAAAAATTATCACTATTGCTTACGGTAATCGTATTTACCTGTACGGCCGCCATTGCGCAAATTACCCGCGAACAAACCATCGCCGAATGGACCCGCGCCAAAGCTTACACCAAAGCCTATCTGGATGCCATGCCTGCCGACGGCTTCACCTTTAAGGCCACGCCCGAAACCCGCACCTTTGCCCAACAGTTTTTGCACCTGGCCGATGCCAATTACTTCTTTTTAACCACAGCTAGCGGTAAGGATAGCCCCCTTGGAAAAGATGTATCGGTGGAAAAAACCATAGCCCAAACTAAGGAAGCCACCACCAAGGCGGTTTTAGATAGCTACGATTTTGCCATAGCAACCATACAAGGCATGACTGATGCACAACTAACCGAAGTGGTTACCATGCGCGGCACCATGAAAGCATCGCGCGGGTTGCTGTTGGCCAAAGCATTTGAGCACCAAACCCACCACCGTGGGCAAAGCACTATCTACTTCCGCTTAAAAGGCATCGCCCCGCCAAACGAAATGCTATTCTAAACGATAAGGAACAAATAGAAAAGATGCTGCTTCGGGATAACCGGGGCAGCATTTTTTGTTTTAGGGTGGTTTGAATTTCGTCTCATCCTTTTAAGTCCCTGTTTTACGCGTTGTTAATTGTTAAAATTTGTTAATTAATTTGGTTTATTACGAAATTATCGTAGATTTACGAAACAATCGTAGAAAGATGGAGAAATTATCACAACAGGAAGAAGAAGCAATGCAGGCGGCCTGGCAGTCGGGAGCAGGTTTTATAAGAGAATTTTTAGAATTGCTTAACGAGCCGAAGCCCCCCTACACCACTCTCGCATCAACCATAAAAAATCTGGAGAACAAGGGTTTTTTAAAGAGCGAGAAATTCGGCAACTCGTACCGCTACACCCCGGCTATAAAAGAGGAAGAATACAAGAAACGCTTCATGAGCGGGTTCGTGAGCGATTACTTCCAAAACTCGTATAAGGACCTGGTTACCTTTTTTGCCAACGACAAAAAAATCAGCGCCAGCGACCTGAAAGAAATCATCAAACTGATAGAAAAATCTTAAAACCTATTGCAATGCCAACCTTATTTGTTTTTTTATTTAAAGTGAACATGGCCCTGCTGCTGTTTTGCGCAGGCTATTACCTGGTGCTGCGCCACCTTACTTTTTATTCGTTAAACAGGGTTTATTTAATAACAGCAATCATCTTCGCCAGTATCTACCCTAAGATAGACCTTACGGCATTTGCGCAACGGCACGAGAACATTGCGCTGCCCGTGCAAACCGTAATGCTTAACTGGCAGGCACCGGCAGCAAAATTGGTAAAGCCCCTCTCCCAGCCCGATTACTGGCAATGGGCAACCATAGCGTTCTGGGCGGGCGCAGCACTGCTGGGCATACGCTTGCTGGTGCAGTTGTTTTCGCTGGTCAAGCTCCACCGCCGGTCGACTGCGGCCAGCATCATGAACCACGATGTGAGGCTCATCAGCGGCGAGGCGGCCCCTTTCTCGTTCTGGCGCAGCATATATGTAAACCCGGCCAATCACTCGGCGGCCGACCTGAAGGCGATCCTGCTGCACGAGCAGGTGCACGTAAACGGCTGGCATACGCTGGATATTTTGCTGGCCGAACTGAGCAGCATCTTTTACTGGTTCAACCCCGGCGTTTGGCTCATGAAAAAGGCCGTGCGCGAAAACATAGAATTTATTACCGATCGTAAAATCCTCAATAAAGGTATCGATACCAAAGCCTATCAATACAGCCTGGTGAACGTAAGTTTCAACGCCACTACGCCCGGCATCGTAAACCATTTCAATATTTCCACCATCAAAAAACGCATAATCATGATGAACGCAAAAAGATCTTCGAGGGTAAACCTTACGCGCTATGCATTTATAGTGCCCGCCGTGGCATTACTGCTGGTATTCAGTTTCTCTAATGCAGCCACGGTAAAAAAAGGTAGCGAAAAGGCTTACAAAGCTATCACCACCACCATCTCCGCTAATTTAAAAGCTATTGAGTTAAAATCAGTTGTGCCGGATTTACTGGCCGATAACGCTAAAAAAATATTTGGGATAGATGATACAGATACTTCGGCCATAGACGCTTCCGCAGGCTATATGTTTTATGTAAACGGTGTAAAAAGCGATAAGGATGGGCCACAGTTTTCCAGCAATACAGAAAGTATGTATTTTTTGAATGCCGCAAACGCCAAAAAATACTTCCATGCCGGCGATGGAAAACAGAACGTTGCTTTTGCCTTTACAGCAAACTCTGCCGATGGAAAAGTGATGAAAGATAAAATTGAGCAGCTGATTGCGGAGCATAAAATTGCACGTAACCAACTTAACCCGCAAGCATTGCGTAAGATCAATGACAGGATTGCTGAATTTGATGCAGATCAAATAGACGTAAGAGAAAATTTCACCTCTACTCCCAACAAAGAAAATTACGGCGCGCTTGTTAGAGATACGATTCAAAAGTTCAAGACGGTTTATACAGTAAACAACATCAGCCTGCTGGATTCACTGAACTATGTATTGAACGGAAAGAAGATTACTATAGATGAGTTCAATAAGATCGACCCTAACAAAATTGTATCGGTAAATATCGTAACTGCCGAAGTTGCCAAAACCATGCTGAACGACTTCGATAGCATGCATTTTAAACCTAATAGCAAGATACTTTTCATTGCCACTAACGACTCTGACAAAGGCAGGCAACTGGCCGAACAGTTCAACGATGTAAGGGTAACCGGCATCAGCGTGAACGGCCAGCGCATGAAAATAGGCAGCGATATGAGGCCGCACCAGATAGACTCCATTGTTATTGCAAGGGCGGGCAAACCCACCAAAAAACTTACAAGGGTAACAATCAACGGAAGCGACAATTTGGTATATGCCGGCCTTTCGCCACGGGAAATAGATTCGGTTATTGTACTAAAAGGCGGTGGCACGGTAAGGCTGAATCAGCTGACCGGCGATGCCGCTACCATAAATAACGTGCAGGTAAGAGCGCTCACCTACAAATCGGCAGATGTAAACCGTAAGCTTAACAATGTAAAAGTATATGGCCGGGCTGTTGCCGGTAGCCCCGATGTGGTAGAGGTGCGCGCCTTACAAGGCAACCTGTTTTACAACGATAAAAACATCAGCCGTATATCCGATAAACTCATCATTATCGATGGCAAAGAAGCTACAGAAAGCGATTTGAAAAAACTTTCGGCCTTCGATATCGACAGGATGAGCACCTCATCAGATGCCGACACCGTGAAAAAATACGGCAGCAAAGCCAAATACGGTGTGGTTTACATCTTCACCAAAAAAGCCAAATAATTTAGACTGGTTTATATAGTTAATTAGCAGCGGGCCGGGCAATTGATTTGCCTGGCCCGCTGTTTTATTTTTATACGGTTGTGTAGCGTAAATAAGGCGATAGATGGTATAATTTTGCACTTTTTATGCAGAAAACACGCATGGCAGGGATTTTGATAAACAGGTAATGACCTAAAACATCTATTAAAAAATATCAAAATATGTCTATCTCTGCATACCAAAACCCGACCGATGTTCAATTAAAGGTTGTTAATGCGCAAAGCACTACAAGCGAAAACCCGAATAGCAAGGTAGCCACATCCAAGATATTCGGTATATCGTTCACCTATTTGCACAAAGCATACCGTACCAAGGTAATGAAAGTGATTTATGCCGGGAAAGAAGCCATGTATAAAGTGGTGATGCCCTGCAGCCTTAACCAGGGTACCAGCACCCATTGGCTGCAACGCCAGGGAAATAACTGGTTAATACTGCTTGGCCAGGATATGGATGCCAAACTGCTAAAAGTGGTAGGTACCGCTATCGATTGCCTGGAGTAATAAATACAGGAATCAATTTACATCCCCCCAAAAAAAATCAACCATAAACAAACAGGCCCCGGGTTTTCCGGGGCCTGTTTGTTTGCATTTATACTGTGGAGTGCTGATTAAACTTCGGTTACCGTTGGATCTATCCCATCGGTATCGTTAAGGTATAATGGCCGATCTTTTTTGAAGATGGCGGCAAAAATCAGTGCAAAAACAAATACGAAGATAATGCCGATAACAATGGATTGGATTTGTTTGCCAATGCTAACATTTTTTTGATCTTGAAACTGCTGGTGCACTTTTTCCATCTGCTTATCTATAGCGGCTTGGTCTGCGTTGCTTTTCTCTAACATCGAAGTAGTTACGTTAACCATTGCTGCCTCCATTTTATCAACCATATTTGGCTCGATAATTTTGGCAAAAAGCACGCTGCTTAAAATATAACTTACCAGGTAGGCCGCAAAAAACATAATAAAAATGCCGGTCACTGCTTGCTTAAAATTCCAGTATCCGCCGATAGTTTTACGGAGATCGCTGCAAAAAAGGACGGAAATAACGATAGGAATAATTACAGACAGCAATACTGGCCCAAGAATTACCAACATCATGGATGTGGCCATGGTGGTCATAAAATAAAACGAAAGAATACCAAGCACGCCTAGTATTATTCCTAAAATAAGGCCTTTTTTAAGGCTCTGGCTTTTTAGTTGTTTGTCAAATTCTTCGCTCATGGTGGTTAAGGGTTTAGTTTATTTTCTTTATGAATTAAAGCTTGTTAAAATAGCCAATACCGCCATATCAAAAGCCGGCGCAACAGCATTATCCGCGATAATTTTTTCTTCGGATGCCGTTGGCTCCGGGTTTTGGAAAAAGCAAATCATGGGGTAAAATAACTCCTTTAGTTCCGAGTCGTCGTCTAACGTACCGGCCACCTTCGCTATTTCGGCGGCGGGGCTTTCTATTAGTATCTGGTTGGCAATTACCGGTTCGTAAATGCGGTACTCATCCTGAAACTCGTCTTCATCTACCAGCAAAAACTCTTTCAGGTAATCGTCCAGCTCGGGGTCTATCCCTTCGTCTTCGCATTCGTTTAGGTACAGCAGCAGGTTAAGCAGTTCGGTGCCCCTATCCAGCGTTTGTTCTTCTATTTTTTCCCATTCGGGTGTATCCAGGTAATCGTCTTCCAGCTTCTTTACGTCTTCGCTAAAAAAGTTCACCATCAGCAGATCGAAAAACACTTCGTGCAATTCTTCCAACTTAGGGTTATCGTTGAAGATCTCGTCGAGAGAATCAACTTTTTTCAGGAAATCATCGTCGGATGAAAAAAGCTTTTCGAATTTAGCGTTGAGGGCAACAGCGTCAAAGCCATCATATGCGGTGAAAGCCTGTAATGCGCCGCTAAGGCCTTTGCTTACTTTCGGGTCAGTCATGGTTAATTAGAGTTAATTATTTGGTGATTATTACAGGTTAACAAAACTTTTCCTTTTAAGTTCTGCCCCAGGAAAGGCGAGTTGTAGCTTTTAGAAAGGTTGCTGCCCCGGGTGTATTCCCATTCGGCTTCGGCATCCAGCAAAACCAGGTTGGCGGGTTGCCCTTCAGCAAAAGTCGGCACGTCAACGTTCAATATTTTCCGCGGGTTAATGGCCAGTTTCTGTACAATAAGCTCAATAGGCAGACCGGCTTTAAGCGCCAGCGAAAAGGCCGTCTGCAGGCCGATGATGCCATATTCTGCCACCTCGAACTCCACATCCTTAAACTCTATCTCGTGCGGGGTGTGCTGCGTTACCAGGGCATCTATAGTGCCATCTTTAAGCCCCGCAATCAGTGCATCCACATCGGCCTGGGTGCGCAGCGGCGGTTTTACTTTATACAAGCTGTCGAAACCCATCAGGGCCTCGTCTGTCAGTACAATATTGTGGATAGCGGTATCGCAGGTTACCTTAAGGCCACGTTTCTTGGCTTCGCGGATAAGCTCTACCGAACGTGCGGTTGATATGGTGGTAAAATGGATATCCGTGCCCGAATCCTCGGCCAGGTAAATGTCCCTTGCTACCATCAGCTCTTCGGCCAGCGATGGCAGGCCCTTCATGCCCAGCATAGTGCTTACCACGCCCTCGTTCATTTTGGCCTTGCCGGCTATGAACGCATCCTCGGCATAAGAAAACACTTTGGCTCCAAAACCCTGCACGTATAACAAGGCACGTTCCATCAGGCCGGCATCCTGCACGGGGCGGTTACCATCGGTAAAAGCCCTTGCGCCGCTCTTGAACATATCGTACATTTCTGATAGGTCTTTCCCTTCCCTTTTATTGGAGATGGTACCCAGGGGATATATATCCACCAGATTGCCTTTTGCGCGGTTAAGCAGGTATTCTACTTCGGCTTTGGAGTGTACGGGTGGATGTGTATTAGGCATTAAGGCTATACCTGTAAAACCACCGGCTGCGGCGGCGGCGGTACCGGTTTGGAGGTCTTCCTTAGTTTCCAGCCCCAGTTCGCCCACGTTGCAATTCAGATCGAAGAAGCCCGGAGCGATGTATTTGCCCGTAGCATCTATGCCGTCGGAATATTCTGCGGGGATAGAAGAAGCTATCTTGCTGATAAGACCGTCTTTGATGAGGATATCGGCAACCTGGTTATGGAACGGAGAATCGGGATGGACAACAGTGGCAGATTTGATAAGCAAATTCATTATCGCTGTTTATGGTGGGTTTTATGATTATCCGGCCTGCTGCACAATGCCCGAACCGGTTTTATAGAACCTGATCAGCAATATTTCGGCGGCCAGAAATATCAAAGCCAAAATTATACAAAGTTTCCATAATTGCAGGCCCGAATTTTCGGCAGTGTTGATATTGTTCAAGTTAAATTTTTCGCCATCGGTAACGGTACCCTTTTGCCGGAATAAATTCGCCAGTTCGCCCTTGCTGAGGTACCTGAGGTCAGATTCACTTCGGTTATCGTTAAAAGCCAGTACGGCTGCGGTGCTGTCCTGCTTTTTTAGCTCATATATACCGGTTTGGCTAAGCTGACCCGGCAGATAAAGCATGGTGCTCCCCTCCTGCTGCCGCACATCGGGTATAACGGATTCGCTGCCCTTCACCAATTTTACCTGTTGCTTTTCGGTAGCCTGCAGCGGCACCGTTTCTATGGCCTGGTTGCTGCCGAGCGTGTATGACAGCGGCTGGTCGTGCCCGCTTAGCAAAGCAATCCTGAATACAGTGGGTACGAACAGGGCGTGCAGGGGCAGGTTGCTGAAATCCTCATTAAGTGCAACGGCAGAGAGATATAGCTTACCCTTGCCCAAACTGTACCCCTCCCAAAGCGACTGGCCGGTTTGCAATTTCATCAGGCTTTCGGCTGGTTTAGTAGCTCCGCCTAAAGCGTAGTGTTTTTTAACCTGTGGCAGATCCGGGTTTTGCGGGAAAGACTCAAAGATGTTTTTAAACACCTCGCTTTGCAGGTTTAGATTGGAAACCTTTGTTGCCTCGGCAATCGTTTTGCCGGGGTAAGCTGTGCCCATCGGCTGTAAAAAGGACTGATATGATGGCAGGTTAGCTTCTCCCGACGGAAATACCAGCAGCGTGCCGCCTTTATTTACATACGCTTTTAATTGTTGCGCCAGGCCTGTAGATACATCGTCGATATCGCTCATCACGATAAGGGGGTAAGTGCTAAGCGATGCATAGTCTACATTTCCGTCCTGCGTACGGGAAATGGAAAAAAAAGCATCTGCGCCGAAAACAGCGTTGAGGTACTTGTTTGGCTTGCCCCCATCTACTAGCAGCACCTTCAGTTTACTGTTCACATTGAAGCTGAAGTAAAAGGAGTTATCGAAAGTGATTGGGTTGTCTTGCAACTGTATTTCGCCACGCTGCCACCCCGCCTGCAATCCCGAGAAGGTGAGCGTATCGGTTTGGGTGGTATTGGCTGCAACCGTAAAGCTGCCCAGGGATTTTTGCTCACCGTTTATCAAAAGCTTCAGGGGTATCTTCTCGGCGGTTTTGCCGGCATAGTTCTTTAATCTTACCACCAGTTTCTCACTTTCGCCGGGGCGGTGCGTAGCATTGAGTAACCATACCGAATCTACCGCTACATTAGGCAATTCGTTGGCTTTTAACTGAATTAGGTTTACTGCTATATCTTTATTTGCGGTATCTGCACTGCCCGCCATATTCTTCTGGAAATCGGAGATGATATACTGTTGCTTCAGCGCGCCGGGCTGCATATCCAGCAGGCTCTGCTGCCGGGCAATTATTTGGGTCAGGCTGCGGCTTTGTGCGCTTATCCTGAGGGCATCTACAGCATCGTTGAACTCGTCGCGGTTAAGCAGGCGTTGGTGTCGGCCTTCGAAGTCCTGGCTCAGTAGCTGGAAGCGGTCGTTTACCGAATACGCGGAGGCTATCTGCTTGGCTTTTTGCTTAGCTTCATCTAAAAGGCTGCCCTCGCGGTTGAGGGTTTGCATAGAGTAAGAGTTATCTACGAAAATGCTCACCAACTGCTGTTTGCCTGCATCAGCCGCGTCCTTGCCTGGGATAAACGGCCTCGCGAAAGCAAAAACCAAAAAGGCCAGGGCCAGCATTCGGGCGGCCAATATCAGTCGCTCCTTAATGTTTCGGCGCGAAGCCTGCTGCTCCTGCACCTCTTTAAGGAACTGCACATTGCTGAAGTACACCTTTTTGTACCGCCTGAAATTGAACAGGTGCACCACCACAGGTATAGCCAGGGTAGATAGTGCAAACAGGAAAGCCGGATACAAAAAGTGCATGTATGCCTCAGATTGGATGTACTACAAATCTGCAAAAATAAATTGGATGTAGGGTTAGATAGATGTGCAGGTGTGCAGATTTCAGATGTGCAGATGAAGAGCGAACGTGCGGATCTCACCACATCGAAGAACATTTTAACTTTTCAACTTTCAAACTTTCCAACCTCCTCCCCCGTTTTGTAACAAGTTCGACACCATGCCTCATAAACGGCAACAATTAAGTTACAAGCATTTCGTTTAAACTATTGGTTAGTATCTTTATCAAAACATCAATTAAAAACTAAAAATTCAAAAATGAAAAAGATCATGTTGATTTGCTGTTTCGTTATCGGGATAGCAACTGTAAGCCGCGCGCAGGGCGGTATGAGGATGAGCGCTGCCGATAGGGTTAAGGCGATGAAAGAATCGTTGAAATTAACCGACGATCAGGTAACCAAGATTACCGTTTTGTTTGAGGCACAAACCAAACAGATGGATAGCTTACGCAGTGCCGGTGCCGACAGGTCGGCGATGATGCCGGTTAGGCAAGCTACAAATGATAAAGTAAAAGCACTTTTAACTGCCGAGCAAGCCACAGCATGGCAAAAACAAATAGACGAAATGCGCGCCCGCATGCAGCAAGGCGGTGGTGGCGGTGCCCCTCCACGGAAATAATTCCCTAACAGGAAAAATAAGGAAGCGGCGATGAGCCGCTTTTTTTATTTTTGACGCATATTTAAGCACAATTTGAAAGCGGCAGAAGAATTTATCAGGACGAGATTGGGCGAGCGGAAGGCCTCCGGCATTTTGCGTGCGCTAAAACCAGAGAATAATCTGATAGATTTTTGCAGCAACGATTACCTTGGGTTTGCCCGGTCGGCTACGCTGAAACAGCATATCGCAGAAGAAATAGCTCGCTACCCTAACAGTTTAAATGGCTCTACGGGCTCGCGGCTGCTATCCGGTAATTTAAGGTATGCCGAAGAGCTGGAGCAACATATTGCCCAATTTCACCAGGCTGAAGCAGGGTTATTATTCAATTCAGGCTATGATGCCAATATTGGCCTATTCTCCTCCCTCCCCCAAAAAGGCGATACCATTATCCACGATGAACTGATACATGCTTCCGTTATCGACGGTGCAAGGTTGAGCCATGCCAACCGATATACCTTTCGCCATAACGATTTGGAAAGCCTGGAGGCTAAGCTAAAGCAGGCCAAGGGCAATTGCTATGTGGTGATAGAAAGCGTTTACTCCATGGACGGCGACACCCCTCCCATAATGGAGATATTGCAACTAACTGAACTTTACGGAGCGAATTTAATCATAGACGAAGCGCATGCCGTTGGCCTCTACCCTGCCGGGCTAATAGCCACAATGGGCCTGCAACATCGCGTTTTTGCCCGCATAGTAACTTTTGGCAAGGCATTAGGTTGCCATGGAGCAATAGTGCTTGGCAGCAATGCGCTAAGAGAGTACCTGATAAACTTTGCCCGTTCGTTTATCTACACCACGGCGGCATCGTTCCACCAGTTAGCATCGGTAAAAATGGCTTACGAATTGTTGGTGGATGCGGGTAACGAAATAGCCTCACTCCATCAAAACATCGCTTTTTTTAAAGAAAACATCGCACCCAACACCCGGTTCCCGCTATTGGCGAGCGACAGCGCTATCCAATGCGTGGTTTTACACAGTAACGAAAATGCGAGGCAGGCAGCCAAGGAACTGCAAAACGCAGGCTTAGATGTACGCCCTATTTTAAGCCCAACTGTAGCTGCGGGGGCAGAACGTATCCGTATATGCCTGCACGCATTCAATACCGTAGATGAAATGACCCTTTTGACATCGACCTTAAATAAGATAATACATGCCGGATAAACCTCTATTCATCACCGGCATTGGCACGGGCATTGGCAAAACGCTGGTAGCTGCCATTGTGGTAGAAAAACTAAAGGCCGATTACTGGAAACCCATCCAGTCCGGCGATTTGCACAGCACCGATACCATGTTGGTGCAAAGCCTGGTTTCTAACCATCAAACCGTTTTCCACCCTGAGGCTTACCGGCTTACGCAGCCTTACTCGCCCCATAAATCGGCAAAGCTGGATAGTATTGGCATCAACGAGCATACCATCATATCGCCTGCTACAGATAATATGCTGATTATTGAAGGCGCAGGCGGACTCATGGTGCCGCTGAACGACCATTTTTTAATAGTCGATTTAATAAAGCAACTTGATGCGGAAGCAATACTGGTATCGCAAAACTATCTGGGCAGCATCAACCATACTTTGTTATCTGCAGATGTACTGAAACAGCGGGGAATAACGATCAAAGGCATTATTTTTAATGGCAATGCCGATGCTTCATCCGAAGAGTATATCCTGGCTTACACCGGCATACCGATTTTGGGCCGAATTCCGGCATTGACCGATATCAACCCACTAAGCGTTGCTGAGGCTGGTGGGTGCCTCGATTTTTAGGAAGAAGAATGTCGAACGCCGAATGTCCAATATCGAATAATGAAGTAAAAAGTTGTCATTATTCGAAATTCAATACGGGGTCTTCGACATTTTTTTCTTTTTCAGCCTGTTTCTTCCCGAAGCGGCTGGCCTGCAGCCGGTCGTAATCTTTTACGTAATCCGGGTGCTCGGTGCCCATCAGGCGGTCCCACACCCTAAAGTAGAGGCCGTAATTCCCTTTGAATTTGCTGTGGTGTATATTATGATACACGGATGTATTAACAACCTGGAACAGGAACGAGCCCCGAAGCCATTTGGGCGCTACCTCGTACCCCAGGTGCCCGTAAACATTTATTACGAAACCGACTATAGTGAACCACACTACCACTACGGGATGTATCGGCATCACCATCACGATGACCAGCAATACAGCGCCCTCTGTCCATGCTTCGATAAAATGGAACGAGTAGGATGCCCATGGCGAGGGATTGGTGCTTTGGTGGTGGGTTACATGCGCGTATTTAAACAGGCTTTTATGATGTAACAGGCGGTGCATCCAGTAAAAGTAAGTATCGTGTATCACCAGGCTCAGCACCAGGCTAACAGGAAGGTACCACAGCGGGAAGTCGGTAAAAGAATCGTAAAGCAGCGTGTATTTGCGCAGCGGCGTAAACAGGATAATATAGGCGATAACCGCAAACACGGCCGAGGTTTGCACTGAGTGCAATATTTCGCGCTTAAAATCGGCGGTGCTTGCCGCACGGGCCTGAATCTTGCCTTTTTCGTACCATTTAGCTATCAGCTTATAAAACACCAGGAAAGGTATGCCTGCCAGCACAAAATAACGGATAGCTGTTATGCTGAAAATGGTAATGATGGGTTGCAATATCTTTTCCATATCTATATATCAATAGCCCAAAGTTAGCGCAGGCTGCGCAGCAAAAAATTAACAAAAGATAATTAACGCTTACCCTGTATCGAAATACGTTTTCGGATACGGCTTAAGGATACCGGGGTGATGCCCAATAAGGTGGCCAGGTATTTATCGGGCACGCGGTTTACGATGTCGGGCTTCTCGCGAACGAGTTGCTGATAACGTTCTTCTGCCGATAGCAGGATGAAGGATTCTACCCGCGCCATAGATTCGGCCAGCATACCTCGCAAAAAAGAGGCCTGGGTTGATGATAGCCTGGGGTTATTGTTCAACACAGGTAACGCTTTTTCATAATCTACCTCCATCAGTACGGTATCCTCCAGCGCCTGGTAAATAAAACGAGAGGGCCGCTGGTGGATGATGGCATCGTGCGAGGCGATGAACTTGCCCTCCCACTGCAGCAGCAGCGTAAACTCGTCGCCGTTTTCCTTTAAATAATAAGCACGGATTAACCCCTTGCGTATGTAAGCCAGTTTTTGATGTGTAGCCCCCTCAGCAATATAGATATCGCCTGCGGCAAACTTGCGGGTATGCGCCAGCTTTAATATGTCATAGATATCCTTAGGGTTGAGCCCTTTGAAAACAGAAAGATAAAAACTTATTTCATCAGCATCCAGCATTGTGTTTACCAGTGCTTTATAGGGTGTTGTAATAGGCCATCAGTTTACCCAGGTCGGCATCGCTCTTAAAATTTATCTTGTTGGCTTTAAGGTAAGTATCCAAAGCTGCCTGCTTATCGGCAAGGGCGACTAATATCGATTTTTTATCGTTTTTTAACGGTTGGGCTTTACCATCAACTACCAGGTAATACTTTGTAGATCTCTCGATAAAGGTTCGTTGTTTGGTAGGTGCACCTATAACCACGGTTTCTAATAATGTTTTAACCGTTTTTTTGATGAGTTGCGTTTTGCCATCGCTTATCACCTCAAAAAAAGATGCGGGCGTGGTACCTTCTATGTCTTTATAACCGCTGCGGAAAAGCCTGGTTATTGCCCCATCGCTTTCGGCTAAACTTAAAGTAAACTCCTGTACGGGCACTACGAATTCCATTTCCGCGCCCACTTTTTCATCTTTAAAAGTAACCTTATCAGTCACCATATTATATTTAAGCCATATCGCTTCTTTACTCCTGAAGCCGTTGGCTAAGGTGAAGTTCCCGGGTTGCCAGTCGGGCTTCAGGTATGGGCTGCCGTTTATTTCACTGTAATCGATAGTCATTACCGGCTTCGAATCTATGTAGTGCATAAACTGCTGTGCTTTTGCTGCAAGGGTAAAGCTCAGCAAGCAAAACGAAGCGCATAGTATCCTGAGGTATTTCATATTTTTTGAGGTAGAGTGTGTTGAATTTATTTGATGCCTGATGTTGGTGGCCATTATAACGAATTATAGTAATCTACCAATTTACCCAGTTGGGTATCGCTTTTAAAGTTTACCTTGTTGGTTTTGATATAGTCTTCCAATTGGCTTTGTTTATCGCCAAGTGCGGCCAATATCGATTTCTTATCGGCTTTTACCACCGTTGCCTTCCCACCGATAACCAGGTAGTACTTTGTTTTTTCGATAAAGCTGCGCTCTTTCGTTGCCGAGCCGATGGGTTGTTGTTCGAATACGATTTTGTTGTTCCTTTTAAGCAATTGTGCTTTGCCATCGCTCAGTATTTCTAAGAAGGCCGTGGGCGCTATACCATCGATATTTTTGATGCCGCTTTTGAAATGCCGTATCGCAGTACCCACACTAAGCGAAAACTCCTGTACCGGCACCACAAACTCCAGTTCCTGCCCACTTTCTTTATCCTTAAAGGACACCACATCATTCACCATGTTCAATTTAAGCATCATGGGCTCTTTGTTGCTCACACCATTAGTAAGGGTAACGTTGCCGGTTTGCCAGTCCTCGTACAAATAGGGCGAACCTTCCATATTTGTATAATCTATCAGCATTACCGGCTTGTAATCGGTATAAAGCTTAAATTGCGCTTTTACAGTTGATGCCATTGCCAACAGACAAAAAAAAGCGGGTAGGATTCTCAGCGTTTTCATAGATTTTAATGAAAGAGGTGGATGCCTGGGTTTACTATTGCGAAACGGTTAAATTATACAATTATTAACTATCAATCAAATTGAAATATTGCTTAATATAGCCCCTGCAATCATAATGCATACCTCACATGAAAAATATTACTGTAATAGGCTCGGGCACTATGGGTAACGGCATTGCCCATACCTTTGCGCAAAATGGTTTCAAGGTATCGCTGGTGGATATCAGCAACGAAGCCTTGCAAAAGGCTTTGCAAACTATTGCCGCCAACCTGGACAGGCAAGAAAAAAAAGGAATCATAGACGAGGATGCCAAAGCAGCAACCCTGGCCAATATAAAGACATATACCGATGCTTACGCGGGTGCTTTTGATGCGGATTTGGTTGTAGAGGCGGCCACCGAAAACCGGGAAATTAAACTAAAGCTTTTTAAAGAGCTTAGCGACCTGTGCAAGCCCCAGGCAATACTGGCATCCAATACTTCTTCTATCTCCATCACCGAAATAGCCGCCGCAACCAACCGGCCCGACAAGGTAATAGGCATGCATTTTATGAACCCTGTGCCCGTGATGAAACTGGTGGAGGTAATACGCGGTTATTCCACTACAGATGAGGTAACCGAAACTATTATGGATTTGGCGCTTACTTTAGGTAAATCGCCGGTGGAAGTGAATGATTATCCCGGCTTTGTGGCTAACCGCATTTTGATGCCAATGATAAACGAGGCCATATACACCCTGTACGAAGGCGTAGCGGGCGTTGCCGAAATTGACACCGTAATGAAACTGGGCATGGCACACCCTATGGGCCCCCTGCAACTGGCCGATTTTATTGGGCTGGATGTGTGCCTGGCCATACTCAACGTATTGCACAAAGGCTTCGGCAACCCTAAATATGCACCCTGCCCTTTATTGGTAAATATGGTAATGGCCAGGCAGCTTGGCGTAAAATCGGGCACCGGGTTTTACCAGTACACGGCTGGGAGTAAGGATCTGGTAGTGGCGAAGAAATTCCAGAAGTAGAATCAAGAGACGAGAATCAAGATACAGGACAAATACTGTCTGAATCTTGTCTCTTGATTCTCGTCTCTTGACTCTCGCTTCTTAACTCCTCCTCTTTAAACTATTCCATTTCTCATCTGTCAAAATATTTTATCAAATACACTACAGATGAAAACAATATCAAAATTAGGGATCATGTGTGCCTTAGCAGGCTCGGTGTTCCTGTCATCATGTGCTAGCGAGGGTTATGTTGCCGATCAACCGGTAGAACCGGTTTACGTGAGGCCTTCAGCACCTTATGCGAATGCTTATTGGGTACCCGGCGAATGGGTTTGGCGCGGCCACCGTTACGTTTACCGCAATGGCTACTACGCTCGCCCGCGTGCAACCCGTGTTTACGTAGAAGGTGCCTGGGTACATACCAATCGTGGCTACGTTTGGCGAAGAGGGCACTGGCGTTAAAGATAGAATCAAGAGGCAAGAATCAAGAGACAAGACAAAGCCCTTTGTTTTTTCGTCAAAGGGCTTTGCATATTTTTATTCCGTCTTAATTCTTGTCTCTTAATTCTTGATTCTATCTTACCTACATCCTCTCCGGCACATCAATCCCCAGCAAATTCATCCCCTTGCTGATGACCTTCGCCGAGGCAGCAGACAACTGCAACCTGAATTGCTTTAAGCTTTCGCTTTCAGCCTGCATAATGGGGCTTTCGTGATAGAACTTGTTGTAGAGCTTGGCTAGTTCGTAAATGTAATTGGCAACCAGTGCCGGGCTCTGGCCTGCTGCGGCTTCGGCAATCGTTTCGGGGAATTTGCTGAGCAGTACAATCAGGTCGCGTTCTACGCCGCCCAATACTGTAACATCTGTAGCACTGGTTTGCGGCGAGTAATTTGCCTTGCTCAATACCGATTTGATACGCGCGTGAGTATATTGGATGAACGGCCCTGTATGCCCCTGAAAATCTACAGATTCGTTCGGGTCGAACAGCAGGCGTTTTTTAGGATCAACCTTCAGCAGGAAATATTTTAGCGCACCCATACCGATGGTGCGGTACAGTTTGTTTTTATCTTCTTCGCTAAAACCATCGACCTTGCCCATGGCTTCGGTGGTTTCGGCGGCGGTATTGAACATATCGGCCATCAGGTCGTCGGCATCTACTACCGTACCCTCGCGCGATTTCATCTTACCCGATGGCAAATCAACCATCCCGTAGCTTAAATGGTATAAACCTGTTGCCCAGCTTTTTCCCAGCTTTTGAAGGATGAGGAACAGCACTTTAAAGTGATAATCCTGCTCATTGCCCACTACGTAGATGGATTCATCCATTTTGTAGTCGCCATATTTGAGCTGTGCTGTGCCCAAATCCTGTGTGATATATACTGAAGTACCGTCGGCGCGAAGCACCAGTTTCTGGTCGAGGCCGTCGGCAGTAAGGTCTATCCAAACAGAGCCATCGTCCTTCCTGAAGAAAACACCCTTTTCAATGCCTTCTTCAATAATATCCTTGCCTAATAAGTAGGTATTGCTTTCGTAGTAGTATTTGTCGAATTCAACGCCCAGGGTTTTGTAAGTTTCGGCGAAGCCTGCGTACACCCAACCGTTCATGGTTTTCCACAGGTTTATGGTTGCCTCGTCGCCTGCTTCCCACTTTTGGAGCATCAGTTGGGCTTCCTGCATCAAAGACGTCACCGTTTTAGCAACCTCTTTTATCTTATCTTCTTCAGTTCCTATTTTGTCGTTTAAATCGCCAAGCAACTTTGTATTACCCTCGGCTACATTAACAATTTTATCTTTGCAGACGGCTATTACATTTAATGAATCCTGAATTTTCTTGCTCTGATTACTGTTAAATAACGATAAATCGCCTTCGTCATAGATCGCATTTAGAACCGGGGCAAGCTGTATGCGCAACTCCTTTTCAAACCAAACATAGTATTTGCCAACCAGGTGGTCGCCTTTCAGGCCCGCACTCTCAGGTGTTTCGCCTTCACCAAACTTTTGCCAGGCCAACATGCTTTTACAAATGTGGATACCCCTATCGTTCACCAGATTGCTTTTGATTACCTCGTAACCGGCAGCGGCCAATATCTGTGCTACCGAAAAACCTAAGAGGTTATTACGAACGTGCCCTAAGTGCAGTGGTTTGTTGGTGTTTGGCGACGAATACTCCACCATCACTTTTTTGCCGTTTGGTTTCGCAGCAGCAAAATCATCCTGCAGGATTTCATTGTTCAGTTTATCCAACCAAAAATCATCGCCAAAAGAGATATTTAAAAACCCTTTTACAACATTAAAGGCGGCAACTTCGGGTAGACTATTTTGCAGATATTCGCCAATTTCGCCGCCGGTTTGCTCGGGACCCTTACGCGAAAGTTTAGTATATGGGAAGGTAACCAGCGTTACCTGGCCCTCAAATTCTTTACGTGTTTCCTGTAAATTGATATCCTTAGCGGCAATATCGGTTTGGTATAATTCTTTTATGGCCTTAACAACGGCCTCGATAATAAAATCCATCGGGCAAAATTAGCAATAAATGGGGAGGATTTTGATTGGGATGGTTGCGATTTTACCACAAAGGACGCAAAGAAAAAAAACGCAAAGAACCGCAAAGTCTGTCCTGCTTTTTCATTCTAAGTGGAACAAGATAACTAACGCAATGAAGTTAAGCTTTTTTATAATCTATTCTTTTGATTCTTTAACCAGTTTGCAAAACCCTTTGCGTCCTTTGCGCTCACCGACGCGCTAATTCTTTGTGGCCTTTGCGGTAAAATAACCACGCTGCAAAGTTACCCGCTATTTCCTCATCTATGAACCATCAACTTAAATTAATAGCTTTGTTACTCTTACTACCTTCTATGATACCCGATAACAATAATTTCAAGCTCGATGTAACTTCCGAAATAGGCAACCTACGCGTTTTATTGGTCCATAGCCCCGATAGCGGCCTGGGCAAGGTGGTGCCCTCAAAAGCGCAGGACTGGCTTTTTGAGGACATTGTACACCTGGATACCATGCGCAGCGGCGAGTACGATTACTATATCAAATTGCTGATGTACTTCCTGGACCCTGCCAAAATAAAAGGCAAACTGGCCGATATAGATAACCAGGAGAATAAACGCGATTTTTTCAAGCCCGATAACGCCGGCTTTCATAATTCTACCAAAGTGGTGGAGATACAAACTCTGCTAAGCGACATCCTCGAGCAAAAAGATATCCGTAAAAAACTCGTGGCAGCGGTTTGCGCCATAGAGGGCTGTACCTACCGCCTGCAACTACAATTGATAGATATAGAACCGGTAGAGCTGGCCAAGATATTCATATCCGGCTCGCTTACGGACGATCAGATGATTTTCGCGCCTATCCCCAACATGATATTTACCAGGGATATCGGCATCGCCGTCAACAACCACATGCTGTTGAACAAACCAGCCAAAAAGGCCCGTGCCCGCGAAACCCTGTTGGCTCGCTATATATTCTTCAATCACCCTTTGTTCGAAGGCTATCGAAATAATATTTTGGAGATACCCGATACCGTGCAGCACTTCCTCCGCCCCGGCGAGGAGCAAGAAAGCAAAACCACCCTGGAAGGCGGCGATGTAATGATGGTTGCCCCTAATCACCTGTTGATTGGCTGGAGCGAGCGCACATCTGTTAGCGGTGCCAACGAAGCAATTAAACTATTGTTCGATAACGATGTGGTAGAGAAGGTTACCGTGGTAAAAATACCGCACAAGCGCGATTACATGCACATCGATACCGTTTTCACCCAGGTAAAACGCAATGTTTGGGTGTTGCTGCGCTCGCTTACCATCACCGAAACACTACAGGAAGATGCTGATGCCGTTGGCTGGTTTGCCGATAAAAAAAACAAGGATAAACCCGAACTGGTGCAGTTCCGCAAAGGCAAAAAGCCAAAAACATTTGCCACGCTGGAGGCTTTGCTGGATAACATCAGCCAGAAAGATTTGCATAGTGAAGAACCCACCCGCTTCATTTACTCGGGCAACGATGTGTTCCCCTACGATGCCCGCGAACAATGGACCGACAGCTGTAACCTGCTTGCCCTAAAAGAGGGTGTGGTTTTAGGCTACGACCGTAACGACAAAACCGTAGAAGCCTTTAAGCAAAGCGGTTTTGCGGTGATCAAAGTGCAGGAACTGCTCCAAAAATTTGAAGACAACGAACTGGAGCCGCAAAGCATGACGGATACGCTGATACTGATGCCTTCCGCCGAGTTATCCCGCGCCCGTGGCGGCTTCCATTGCATGAGTATGCCGCTGCAAAGGGATAAGGTTGTCTGAACCGGGATTAACAGATTTTTAGGATTAACTGGATTCTAAAAATCTGGCTTATAACATAAAACAAATAATATTTTATGTAAAACATAAAATATTATTTGTTTTACGAATATTACTTGTATGTTTGCATTATTAAATCAATACAAACATGAAAACTACATCCTGGCTTTTAAAAACTGTAAGAGTTATTTTAACCATATTTTGGTACGGCAATATGGTGCTTGCGGTATTTGCCTTTTGCGTGCTAACCTGGAAAATAAGCACCGACCATTACACCGAGTTTAGCAACCCGGTTAAGTATCCGCTGATAACCACCTCCACCCATTTAACGTCGCTTGAGCCGGACGTGAGCAACATCACCCTTACACCCGACCAGGCCACTGTTAAAATGTACCTGGCCAACAACTTCAGCCACATCGCATTGGCCTATTTCTTCCTGTTTGCTTTTGAGGCTTTGGTGATGAGCATCATTTACCAGCTGCGCAAGTTCTTTAATACCATTAAACAAAGCGCGCCTTTTACCTATGAGAATGTACGTCGGCTTAAAATAACTGCACTTTGCTTTGCGCTGACTACCGTACTCAGTGTATTATTGGGCATTAGTACCGCTGTAATTTTAGGTACCAGTGTAAAACAAATGCACCTGATGAATATGGTATGGGAACAAAGCTTTACCGGGCTGATATTAGGTGTCATGCTCTACATACTGGCCGATATTTTCAAATACGGGTTCGAACTTAAAAAAGAGATTGGAGAGTTTGTATAATGGCAATCATCGTAAACCTCGACGTGGAGATGGCGAAGAACAAAATGTCGCTCAAAGAGCTCGCCGAGCGTCTGGATATCAGCATGACCAACCTCTCCCTCCTCAAAACCGGCAAAGTAAAAGGCGTACGCTTTGATACGCTGGAAGCCATTTGCAGAGAATTGAACTGCAAACCGGGGGATATATTGGATTATAAAGCGGATTGAGTAATATTGTCTGAACTCGAATTCAACGAATTTTAATAATTTACAGAATCAAGAATCTCCTTTTCAATTCTGACAATTCACTAAATTCGTTGAATTCGAGTTCAGACAAAAACGCCCATGCAATCCACTAAAAACATCCTCATGATACGCCCGGTGAATTTCGGGTTCAACGCGCAAACTGCGGAGAGCAACGCTTTCCAAATAAAACAGGCCGACCAACAAGCCGTGCAACAAAAAGCACAACGGGAGTTCGACGGCTTTGTAAGCGTATTGTGCGAAAACGGAGTCAACGTAACCGTGATTGAAGATACACCCGAACCGCACACCCCCGATTCCATCTTCCCCAACAACTGGGTGAGTTTCCATGATACCGGCGATATATTCCTCTACCCCATGCAGGCAGTGAACCGCCGGCTGGAGCGACGCGAGGATATCATCAGTCAGCTGGAAGATAACTTCGCCGCCAAACACATCATAGACCTGAGCCGATACGAAGCCAAAAACCAATTCTTAGAGGGTACCGGCAGCATGGTCCTGGATAGGGTAAACAAAATCGCTTACGCCTGCCTCTCCCCCCGTACCGATGCCGAAGTACTGAAAGCCTTTTGCGATTACACCGGCTACAAAACCGTCACTTTCGATGCCTTCGACCAGCAAGGCAAGGCTATTTACCATACCAACGTATTGATGTGCGTAGGCAGCAAGTTCGCGGTAATTTGTTTGGATAGCATTACCGACCTGTACCAAAAGCTTGCAGTGATTCAATCTCTAAAATCAACAGGGAAACAGGTTATCGAAATCACCTTTGAGCAAATGAACAAATTCGCAGGCAATATGCTGGAGGTGATGAACGCGGGTGGGGATACTTTGATTGTGATGTCGCAAACGGCTTATCAATCCTTAACCGATGCGCAGCGCAATACCCTGTCGGTATTTGGCAAATTGGTTTACGCGGACATCAATACTATAGAAACCAACGGAGGCGGCAGCGCAAGATGCATGATGGCCGAAGTACATTTGGAGCAACTATAACCGCAACTTTATCAGGCCGACTTACCCTAAAAGTGTTCCACTTTCCGCAGAAAAAGCGTTATTCTTGTAGCATTTATTTAACTTATTAACAATAAGACTATTGCGTACTTTACCTAAAGGAATGTTCCAAAGTGTTCCGCAAAAAAATGCAACTATTTGATAATCAACGATTATTTAAAAAATAGTGTTCCACATTCAAAGTGGAACACTTTAGGCTACAAGCCTGCATAGGGTTTACACTTGGTCTTCCTAAAAAAGCCCCTAAACCGATAGCGGATGGTATCAGGTTTTACAAAAATGCCAACTGGATATTCGAGGCTTATACATTCAAGAAAGGGTATTGAGGACAACAGTAATCAGCTTGCTTCGGCAAGCTTTTCATTCTCCAGCAATTTTATCAATGCCTTTTCGGCGATATTCAGCTCGGCCGATTTTACATCCTGTTTCTCGTCGAGCCCGCTGATGTATTTAAAGATGGTACCCTCTTCGTAGCTTTTTATCACGGTGGGGTGCACATAATATTTTTTGCAAACCGTGCGCGTGTTGCCCAGGTTTACGGCTACCTCATCCAGCACGCTTAGTATTTTTTTGCGGCACTCGGTAACGTTATCAAACTCGCCGGCCTGTTTAAAGGCATATAACGCGCTCACGCTGCCCGCCCAGGTGCGGAAATCTTTGGCGGTAAAATCCTCGCCTGTTACGTCCTTAAGATAGTTATTTACATCGCCTGAGCCAACTGCGCACCGGTTGCCGCCTTCATCGTAATATTGAAACAGTTCGCGCCCTGGTATATCGCGGCACTGCTTAACCAAATTGGCCAGCCGCCTGCTTTGCAGCGCTATTTTATGAAAAACGCCTTTCTTACCCTTAAACTCAAAATTGAGGCGTGTGCCTTCAATCTTTACATGTTTATTCATTAAAGTGGTAAGACCAAAAGAGCCGTATAATTTTTTGTAAGATTCGTTCCCAACCCGTATGCTGGTCAATTCCATTAGCCTAACCACCAAAGCAACTACCTTCTCGTGGTCGAGGTTACGGCGGGCCAGGTCCTGGTCTACCCTTTGGCGTATGGCGGGCAAATGTGCCGCAAACATTTGCATGCGGTGATATTTAGATTGATTGCGTATTTTATTCCAATACGCATGGTAACGGTATTGCTTGCGGCCGGCAGCATCCGTACCGGTGAATTGCAAGTGGCCGTTCTCATAGGGCGATATCCAAACGTTGATATAAGCAGGTGGTATCACCAATCGCGCAAAGCGGCTAACCAGCTCCTTATCGCGCACCAGGCTGCCTTCGGCATCGTAATAGCTCCATCCCCTACCCGATTTTTTGCGCGTGTACCCCGGCGTAGAATCTGATACATAACGTAAGCCCACGGCTTTTGCTGCAATCTTTGGGTCGCGGCCAATTTTTTCGAGTTTTTTTAGGAGGCGGTTCATGGGTTGTAGAACAAGCCGGGAATGGATAAGTTTTCTTGTCGGTCGGAAAGTCCGCAGCCCCCTCTAAATCTCCCCCGGAAGGGAAAACTTTTAATCCTTCAACAACATCTACGCCCTCCCCTCCGGGGAGGGTTGGGTGGGGCTTATAGTGATCTCACAACATACTCCACCTGCTCGGGGTGTACATCCAAATGCGTTACAAAGCGGATACGGTGGGTATCGGTGCTGTTAGCTTTGATGCCTTTGGCTTCCAGTCGGGCCAAAACAACGTCGGCAGGCTCAACTGTATCAAACAGCACCAAGTTGGTTTCCACCGGAAGTACATTAGTCACCCAATCTTTTTTGGTCAGTTCTTCGGCTATGATTTGGGCATGCTTATGGTCTATTTTCAAGCGTTCCACATGATGATCGAGCGCGTAGATGCCGGCTGCAGCCAGAAAGCCGGCCTGGCGCATGCCTCCGCCTAATACCTTACGTATGCGGCGCGCATATTTGATAGTTGCTTTATCGGCAAGCAAAACCGAGCCGACCGGGGCACCCAATCCTTTGGAAAGGCATACCGATATACCGTCGAAATAGGTGCCGTAATCAAGCGCCTTATCGCCTGTATGCGCCAACGCATTGAAGATGCGCGCGCCATCCAGGTGCAGCTTAAGACCTTTGACCTTGCATAGCTCGGCAATAGGTTTAATATGTTGCAAGGTATAACAACTGCCTCCGCCTTTGTTTACGGTATTTTCCAGCACCACCAGGCTGGTATGCGGGTAGTGGATGTTATCTTCATTTATCTCGGGGGCAATCATTTCCGCCGTAAGTATGCCGCGGTAGCCGTTGAGCAAACGCGTAGATACGCCCGAATTGAAGGCGATTCCCCCACCCTCGTAACGGTACACATGCGCGGTTTGGTCGGCAATTAGTTCGTCCAGCGGTTGGGTGAAGCATTTAATGGCGATCTGGTTGGTCATGGTGCCGCTTGGGCAAAAGATAGCTGCCTCCATCCCGAACATCGCAGCGGCCTTTTCTTCCAGTGCGTTCACGGTTTCGTCCTCGCCTAATACATCATCGCCCACTTTGGCGCTCCACATGGCCTCGAGCATGCCTGGGGTAGGTTTGGTTACGGTATCGCTGCGTAAATCAACAGTCATCATATATCAAAAGCGGTAAAAAATGCGTTATTTGTATTTTAATTTTATGCGCTCAATTTTAATCATTTTATTCCTGATGCTGACCTTCGTATCAGCAAAATCACAAAAATGGCAGCCCGGCTATTTTATAGATGTAAAAGGCGTTCGGTACGATGGTTTCATCATCCCCAACCCTGCAGGTACCGGCCCCATCAAAAATGAGGGCTTCATAGAATTTAAGGACGCCGATAAATCTACCCCCTACAAACTTAGCACCAGCGATCTGCAGGCGTACGTAGTAGGCAAAGATAGCTTCGTGGTGGCTCATGCACCCGGCAACGAAACCTGGGCCAAAAAGGAGCTTGATTTCGTACGTGTATTGGTGAACGAAGAAACCAGGATATACGCCACGCGTGGCGCGGGCAGCGGCAGTGGCACAGGTAAAAAAGTATCATTTTCGCCAAGTGTGGGCCTTAGCACGGGCGGCGGCGGTTACGGCGGTGGCCTGGGTGGCGGCTTAGGCATAAATCTTGGCGGTGGTGGTGGTAGCGGCAAAGGCGATAAATCGCAGCTAAGCTATTATTACGGCACTAATACGGCCACCATGAGGCACCTTACCGAAGAGAACTTTGTGGACGTAATGAGCGAGGTAATGGGCGACGAGCCGGAAGTGGTGGAGCAGCTGCGCGCCGGGCATTTCGGGCTGCGCAACATCGACAAACTGGTTGATTATTTTAACAAAGTAAAGGCGAGCCACAAACCGTGATTAAGTAGATTTGTCAACTTTTAAAAAGTTGACAAATCTTACCCCTCCTAAATATGAAAAAATCGATAGCTATAGATATGGACGGCGTGATTGCCGATGTTGACCAGCATTTTTTAAACCTGTACCATCGCGAATACGGCGTACTTTTTACCAAGGATGATATAGCCGGCAAAACCGAAGACACCCTGTTCCCCGAAGCAGGTGCCGCACGTCGATTTGCCTTTACGCCGGGTTTCTTTTTAACTGCCCCGTAATGGAAGGCGCTGTTGGAGCAGTGAAGAAGCTGATGGAGACTTACGAGGTGTACATCGTTTCGGCGGCGATGGAGTTCCCGCTGAGCCTTACCGAAAAGCACGAATGGCTACGGCTCAACTTCCCCTTCATCAGCTGGCGCAATATTATCTTCTGCGGTGATAAAAGCATTATCAACACCGATTACATGATTGATGACCACCTCAAAAACCTCGATAACTTCAAAGGCAAAACCCTCATGTTCCATGCCTTCCATAACGTGAACCACAATCACCACGAAAGGGTGAATAACTGGGATGAGGTGCTGGCGATACTTAACACGATTTAAGGATTTAGCGATTAAGCAGGATTTGTTGCGGCCCAAATCAAAATCGTGTTAAATCGCTAAATCCCTCAATCGTGTTTTAATCCTGTTTCTTCTCTCCCAACGAAAACCAATTCCCCGAATCATCTTTAAACAAGGCCTCAAAACCGTAGAACTCTTTGGTGGGTACTTTAGTAAACTCCACGCCTTTGGCTTTTAGTTCTTCATAAGTGGCTAGCAGGTCGTTGCATTCGAATACGCCGAAACCAAAGGTACCTTTGCTCACGAGATCGCGCATTTGGGCTGCAGCCTCTTGTTTGAACATCATCCCCTCGCTTATGGCCATCAGGGTAATTTCCAGGTCGGGTTGTTCGGGTGGGCAAACGGTGAGCCAGCGCATGCCGGGCCCCATGCTGGCATCGGTATGCACCTTAAAACCCAGTTTGTTTACATAAAAATCGTAAGCACTATCCTGGTCGAGCACGAAGATGCTCACGTGGTTAAGTTTGGTAATCATGTCGTTTTTAGTTTATGGGATAAAGATGCGGTTAGACGACGAGATTGGGTTATCGAAAATTGCGGAATTTATCTGAACTCGAATTTCAAGGAATTAAAAGAATTTATGGAATAATTCAAGGCGGAAGGGCCGCAGCTTAATTCTGACCATTCAAATAATTCCTTAAAATTCGAGTTCAGATAAAAACTCAAACAACCCACCCATTCATCTCCGCAAAGCAATTGGGTATAAAGTTTTGCGGGGCCTTTTTCATATCCGCATCACGTTTTAGTTCTGCTTGTTGCCATGCCGATGGTGATTGCTTTACCATCCGTTTAAATAATGCCGAAAACGAACTTAGGCTATCAAAACCAATCGCGTAGCAGGCATCGGTTACCGGCATGCCAGTCTTTAGCAGCCGTTGTGCGTTATCTATGCGCACGGCAATTAAATATTGGTGAGGCGTTTTGCCATAGGTAGCCTTAAACAGACGGATGAAATGGAACTTGGAGAAATAGGCCTCGTCGGCTATATCGTCTAAGTTCAAGGGTTGATGATAATGGGTATCGATAAACAGCTTGGCCTGCACCACGCGCCGGTAGAGGTACATTTTTGAATACAGGGCATTGGCGGGCGTGTTCATCAATCAAATTTACCCAAAAGATTGATTGCGGCTATTCCAAAATTCCTTTTATTTTATCAACGATCAGGGTAATTACCTCCGGTGATTTGATGATACGTTCGTGCCCGGCACCTGCGAAATTATAACTTTGGATGAATGGGCGTTTCTCCAAAAAATCTTGCATAAATGCGTATGGCGAAATCAAATCAGCATCATCATACAGCAGCAGGTGCTCTAATTCCGCACCGAATTGGTAAAACACATCCAAATCGTAATCAGATGCGGGGCGGCCCACCAGTTGGGTAAAGCTGTCCAGATAAGCTTGCTGCATCACCGGCGCTATGCCGGTAGCCGTCATGCTGTATTCAAAATTTTCTTTCAGGCGGATAAGCGGCGTAATGCTGATAAGAAGTTTGGGCCTTGCAGCAAACTTGTTCAAAGCCACAGTATTGGCCATACCGCCCATCGAGTGGCCAATCAGCACATCGGGCATACCAAATTCCGCAATTACCGCTTCGGCGGCCCCTGCAAACAGTGCCCCATTGGATAATTCCGCCGCCGAACTACCGTTGCCGGGCACGTCGAAAGCAATTACCGTGGTATCGGGTATCTGGCGAAGGGCGGTAATCAGTTCCATAAAATCGGCCGCTTTAGAACCCCAGCCGTGCGTAATCATGATTTTGTGCGTACCCTCTCCCCATTTAAACCCGTTGAAATTTAAATCGGTATGCGTAAAATGCTCGTCGTACGTGCTGAGACTGAAGCGCTCTGCTTCGTCCAGCATTTGTTGTTGCTGCAAGCGCAAGTGCATTTTTGGCGAGTAGCAGATGAGCTGCCAAAGCAGGTCTATGTATTCAGGTGCGGTATCGTCGGCAGCTTTTACGCCGGCTATAATTTGTTTCAGTTTTTTCATGCGGATAGAAATGCCGTGCGGCATCCCAAAGCTATGAAATTACCCGTAGCTTAATAACTTTCGTCGTTCCATAAAACGTGGTGCTCCAGGCTCTCGGGCTGTATCACCACAAAACGCACGAATTTAAATTCGGCCTTCACCTGGTCGCGGATGCGGTCGATTGCCACATTGATATCCGACGTATCCATATTCTCTTTAAAGGCCACGATGAGCATCAACAGCACTTCCGATGGCGATTGATAGGTAGAGAGGATATGCATCACCTTAACAACTTGTTCGTCGTTTTCTACAATATGGCAAATCTTGTCGCGCGTTTGGGTAGATACCCCCTCGCCCATCAGCAGGCTGCGGCTCTCCCGCGCCAAAATAGCCGATACCACGATCAATATCAGCCCCACCAGCAGTGATGCCACGCCATCTATATAGGGCTGGTTGAAACGGTGGCTTAGGTAAACGCATATCATCACAATAAACAAACCCGCAACAGCCGCGGCATCCTCGAACAACACTAAAAAACTGGATGGGTCCTTACTCCTTACCACCGCTTGCCAGAAGGGCCTCTCGCCGCGCAACTGGTTGAATTGCTTCACAGCGATAATGAGCGATGCCCCCTCGAACACGATAGAGAGCGACAGCACCCAGTAATTGATGGTTGGGTCGCCCAATGCTTCGGGCTTGACGATATGGGCGATGCCCTGGTAAATAGACACGCCGCCGCCCAGCCCGAATATCATAATCGAAACGATGAACGACCAGAAATATAGCTCCTTACCATAGCCGAAGGGATGGGTAGCATCGGGCAGCTTTTTGCTTCGCGCCAGTCCCAACAGCAGGAACAATTCGTTAACGGTATCTACCAACGAATGCACCCCTTCTGCCACCATGGCCGCGCTGTTGCTGATACCACCCGCGATAAACTTAGTTATGGCAATGAGCAGGTTGGCCACAAGTGCAGCGTAAATGGATGTTTTGGATGAAGCCATAGCTGTATAATACGCCGGGAGGCAGATTGTTTGCTATGATAAACCAAACTGTAACTTTTTCATTTCAAAACGCCGTCTGGCTTTAAATTTTAGCATCTTTAAGGTTTACCATCTGCTATGAAAAACATACTACTCCCCGCCTTGCTATTACTGGCATGCATCAACACATTTGCGCAAAAAACTTCCAAAAAACCGCTCGACCAGTCGGTTTACGATGGCTGGCAAAGCATCAATAATTCTTTGATTAGCAACGATGGAAAATGGGTGCTCTACGTGGTAAAACCGCAGGAGGGCGATGCCAACCTGGTACTCACCGATGCCAAAAACAAAAGCCCTTTCACCGTGCCCCGTGCAGATACCGCCCGCTTTACAGCCGACTCTAAATACGCGGTGTTCATGATACGCCCCTTTTTTAAGGACATCCGCCAGGCGAAAATAAAAAAGAAGAAACCCAACGAATTCCCTAAAGATACGCTGGGCATTACCATAGCAGGTAGCAAAACGGTAGAGAAGATACCTGCTATCCGCTCCTTCAAAATTGCCGAGAAAGCTTCGGTTATCGCTTACCTATCCCCTGCCGATACGGTGAGGAAACCCGAAGCGGGAGACACTTCCAAAAAAGCCGTAGCCACTACCATTGCCCCGCCTGTAAAAGATGGCGCTGAGCTCACCCTAAGGCAATTGCTTAACGGCAAAACCCGCACCTTTAAATACGTAAGCGATTATATATTGAGCAAAAACGGCAAGCTACTGGCTTTTTCGGTAACTGCACCCAAGAAATCTAAAGCGGTGATTTCGGGCCTGTTTGTTTATGATGTCGAAAAAGATAGCCTCAAAACCGTAAGCACCGGCCGCGGCAATTACCGTAACCTGGCGTTCGACGATGCCGGCAAGCAACTGGCCTTTACCGCCGAAAAGAACCCCGAGAAGGCCCTGGTGAAACCCTTCAAACTCTACTATTACAATACCACAAAAGATAGTGCGGCTGTTGTTGCCGCTCAAGGCAGCAAAGGGATGCCCGCCAACTGGGCCGCCAGCGGCGATGGCCGGGTATTTTTCAGCAAGGATGGCGCGAATTTATTCTTTGGCACCGCCCCTATCCCCAAACCTGCGGATACTACGCTGGTAGATTTTGAAACCGCCAGGCTGGATATATGGAATTATAAAGACGATTACCTGCAGCCCTACCAGTTAAAAAACCTTCAGCGCGAACTAAAGCGCAGCTACCTCGCGGTTATCCGCCCCGGCGCGGGGGAACAGAAACTCATCCAGCTGGGCGATGAGAACATACGCGAAATAGCCGTGCCAGATAATAATAATGGCGACTATGTATTGGGCCTGGCAGATACCGGCGCGCGCGTGCAATCGCAATGGGAAGGCGGCTCGCAGCAGGAAGCCTTTCTCATCAACACCAAAACCGGCCAACGTATCCGCATCAACACCCGCGCAAAGGCCAGCTACCGCATATCGCCCGCAGGTAACTACGTGGTTTGGTTCGATTCTAAAACGCAGAACTGGTATTCCTACGCCATCGCAACCGGCAAAAAACTGAATTTAACAGCTGCCACAGGCGTAAAAATGGGCGACGAAGAAAATGATGTACCCGACGACCCCGGCGCTTACGGCATTGCCGCTTGGGAAAAGGACGACAAGAACGTACTGATATACGACCGGTACGATATCTGGAGCATAGACCCTGCAACGGGCCATACGGTTAACCTCACCAACAATTTCGGTCGCCATAATAAGGTAACTTTCCGTTACACACCAACAGATAACGAAGAGAAATTCATCGACCCGAAGAAACCGCTTTGGCTCATCGCCCAAAACGAGGAGGATAAACAATGGGGCTATTACACTAAAACCCTCGGTACGTCCGGCGACCCAAAAAAGGCCGTCGTGGCCCCATTAAGTTACAGCAGCCTGCAAAAAGCCAAGAACGCCGATGTATTTATTTACACTAAGGCCAGCTACGTGCAGTCTCCCGACCTATACGTTTCCGGCGATTTGCTGAAGGAAACCAGGCTGAGCGCAATCAACCCGCAGCAGGCCAGTTATAACTGGGGCACGGCCGAATTGGTACGGTGGACCACGCCAAAGGGCTATAAATCAAAAGGCATCCTGTACAAGCCCGAGGACTTCGAACCCAATAAAAAATACCCGATGATCGCCTATTTCTATGAAAAACTGAGCGATGGGCTTTATGCTTACCAGGCCCCTGCGCCTACGCCGTCGCGCCTGCCCATATCGTGGTTCGTGAGCAACGGGTATTTGGTTTTTGCGCCGGATATCAGCTATATCAGCGGGCATCCCGGTGCATCGGCGGTAGAATTCGTCAACTCCGGCGTGGAGGCATTGAAGAAGAACGCCTGGGTTGATGGCTCGCACATCGGTATACAGGGCCAAAGCTGGGGTGGCTACCAGGTAGCTTACCTCATTACGCAAACCAATATGTATGCAGCTGCCTGGGCCGGCGCGCCCGTTGCCAACATGACTTCGGCTTACGGCGGCATCCGCTGGGAAAGCGGCGTGAACCGCCAGTTCCAGTACGAAAAAACGCAGAGTCGCATAGGCGCAACGCTTTGGGACAAGCCCGAACTGTACATAGAGAACTCGCCTTTGTTCCAGTTCCCCAAGGTACAAACCCCGGTGGTTATCATGAGCAACGATGCCGACGGCGCCGTGCCATGGTACCAGGGCATAGAGATGTTTACCGCCCTGCGCCGGCTTAACAAACCCGTGTGGTTGCTGCAGTATAATAATGAGGCCCATAACCTGGTAAAACGCCAGAACCGCAAAGATATCAGCATCCGCGAAGCGCAGTTTTTCGGCCATTTCCTCAAAGGCGAGCCACTGCCCGTTTGGTTGGATAAAGGCGTACCGGCCGTAAATAAGGGTAAGGATTGGGGATTGGAATTAGATAATTAACTGATGAAAGTAGTCGCAAAAATTGTGTTTTTGTTTGCGTTGATGCTAAATTCTGTAGAGAGCAAGGCATGCTATTGCAATGTTCCAAATCTGGATAGTAATTACATACATGCAACGCCATACATCGCACTGATAAAAATAAAAAGCATTTTAGAACAACTGCCCAAGGTGGATGAACATGATTATAGCCCCAATTTCCAGATAGCTATAGAGGAGATCCAACTGTTTAAAGGCACTTCGCAAACAGTAATTAATGTTAGCGGCGGGCACGTTAAATTCAATACCGCCTCGTCCTGCGCCATGGATATTAAGGAAGGGCAGGAATGGGTTGCGTTTTGTTACGTGGCTAACGGAAAGCCTGTTTTGAGCAGCTGCACCAATTCTGTTTTATACCGCGATAACAACGGTTTCAGGAACTGGGGCTTTGGAGGCGGAATTTTTCAACTGAAATTTTTGAATGAATATTTTAAAATAGCTCAACCGGTTAAAAGCATCAATAACGGGCTTTACACCGTACGCTTTGCCAACGGCAAACCTGAGTTTACGATACCCTATAAAAACAATAAGAAAAGCGGGCAGGCTAAGTATTACTATCCCGACGGAGAATTATACGGAGTTATGAATTATAAGAAAGATTCGTTAAATGGCCCGGTTATATGGTATTACGAAAGCGGAATTATACAGAGTAAATCGTATTACCATGAGGGTACAAAAATAGATAGCAGCGCTTATTACATGGATACCGGTGTGCCCTTTATAATTAGCATCTACTCAAAAAAAGGTGTGATAGAGAAGACCCTGCTTTACCAGGGTTCCGTTAACAACTATCTTTACACCGAATCGTTTTTTGATAAAGGAATTAAATATAAAATGATATTCTACCGCGAAAAAGACAGGACCATAGAAACTATTTCTTACAATAAACCGGATGGAAGTTTAATGGAAGAAAATTACGATAGCGTCGGCAAAAAAACAAGAACAAGGTATTTTAATAAAGACCATAGGTTAGTTAATACCGAAACCCATTCCCAATAATTGCTTATTCGGTTCTGCTGTGTTGTGGTATTTGAGAGTGCCGTTATCAGCAAGAATAATCCCGCGCAATTTTAGGCAATTACTTAAGATGCACAGCCCATTGTCCGTTAGAGTCCCTGTCTACCGTTTCTTGCGATTCATAATCAATAATCACTGAACTATACGCTTGTACAGGATATTCATGTTCAACAAGCAGATTTCTTAACAGGTTGTTTAGTTCGTCGTTAGCTTTTAATGCTTCCTTTACCTTATCGGTTCTGACGCAAATTAAAAACACTAAGTATTTGGGGTCGATGTCATACGCACCGTAGCAATCTATCCAAAATTTTTCTTCACAATATTTTTTGACGATAGTTTTAATATCGTGTTTAATGTTCGCTACTTTCCGTGGAAGTGAGTCTTTCGGATTAAAGAGCTTTGGGAACATTTCCTTCAATACATCGGTGAGTACGTTCATTTATGATAATTGATTGGCTCTACTAATGTAAGTATTTACTCCAAATAATAATGCTTTATCTGGTTCAGCCTATCGTCCAGTTCATACACCCAGGGGACAGCAGTTGGTATATCCAGTTTAGCAACGTCCTCGTCGCTTAGGTTATCTATGTATTGTATAAGCGCCCGTAGGCTATTACCATGTGCGCAGATGACCACCTTTTTTCCATCGCGGATGGCGGGCACGATGGATTCATGCCAAAAGGGTAATGCCCGCGTCATGGTTTCGCTCAGGTTTTCGGTGAGGGGAAGTTCGCGGTAAGTCAAATCGTTATAGCGCAGGTAGTGGCCGGGGAAACGTTCGTCCTGCTCGGTTATAGCAGGCGGGTGCTCTTTGGGGTCGCGCCGCCACTTGTGTACCTGTTCCTCGCCGTATTTGGCAACGGTTTCATCTTTGTTGAGGCCCTGCAGGGCACCGTAAAAGCGCTCGTTCAGCCGCCATGACTTATGCACGGGTATCCACAGGTGGTCCAGTTGCTCCAGTACGAAATGCATGGTTTTAATAGAGCGTTTTAGTACCGAGGTAAAACCAACATCAAAAGTATAACCATGTTTTGCCAATAACTGCCCGGCACGTTTGGCTTGTTCCAGTCCTTCGGGCGATAGGTCTACGTCTGTCCAGCCGGTAAAGCGGTTCTCCTGGTTCCAGATGCTTTCGCCGTGGCGAATTAAAACGAGTTTCTGCATATATGGTAATGTTAACGCGCCCGCGACAATTCAGTTTAAATTTAATTGTTAATTAACGGTAATTAAATTAGATTGCATCCATAAACCAAAATTAAAAACCTTTTAGCACATGATCCCAACTACTCCTGTTGTTGTGAAGGATGGCATAGCCAACCCTGCACCACTTGGCCTTTGCGCCTTCGGTATGACCACCGTTTTGCTCAATATCCATAACGCCGGCTTTTACGAACTGAATACCATGATATTGGGTATGGGCATTTTCTACGGCGGGCTCGCGCAGGTTATTGCCGGCGTAATCGAAGCCAAAAAGAATAACACTTTCGGGCTAACCGCTTTCACCTCATACGGTTTCTTCTGGTTATCGCTTGTAGGATTAATAGTGATGCCGAAACTGGGCTGGGGAACCAAACCTACCGAAGGCGCCATGGTAGCCTATTTAAGCATCTGGGGATTCTTTACCTTCTGCCTGTTTTTCGGTACGTTGAAACTAAACCGTGCACTACAGTTCGTGTTCGCATCATTGACCGTATTGTTCGCCCTACTGGCTATTGGCGATGCTACAGGCAATAAAAGCATCACTACGCTTGCAGGTTACGAAGGCATCATCTGCGGATTATCGGCCATTTACACGGGCATAGCCGGCGTATTAAACGAAGTTTACGGACGGGTTGTGTTGCCTATTGGGCCGGTGGAGAGTAAGTAGCATTTGGGCGTTAGATAAAAATCAACCGTCATCTTGAACTTGTTTCAAGACCCCATCATAAAAGTAGCCGATATGCTTAACCGCTTTGCAACGTCGCGAACTAATCAGATGGGGTACCGAAATAAATTCGGCATGACGTGATAGTATAATATAGCGATGGGTTTCAAACCCATCGCTATAATTCATCTCGACCCCATCCATCCTACTCCCATTTTTTTCAGCTAACTTGCGCCCGTGAAAGACCTCAAAAAATACTACATCATCCCGGCTACGCCAGAGGAGCTATATATGGCGCTTACCAACCCCATCACCATCCAATTGTGGACGGGTGAAGAAGCTGAAATGTCAACCATCCCCGGCTCTGAGTTTTCGATGTGGGAAGGCAGTATCGTGGGCAAGAACCTGGAGTTCGAAGAAAATAAAAAAATCGTACAGCAATGGTATTTCGACGGACAGTCGGATGAATCTATCGTCACCATCAAACTCCACGCTGATAAGCACGGCACCTCGGTAGAGCTACGCCACACCAACATCCCCGACAGCGATTTCTACGACATTTCTGAAGGCTGGAACGAGGCCTACTTCGGTAGTTTGATAGATTTTTTCTCGGAAGGATAAGCAGCAAATCCGCGCTTAATCTCCTATCCTCAAATCATCTTCAACGGGCATAAAAACCCGGCCCATTTCCCTGTCCGCGACAGCTCAATTTTCTGGCTTTACGCTACATTACGGGCCATTTTCGCTTAATTCCCCTTTGCGAAAATATTTATTGAATAACTCAATATTTATTCAATAAAACTTATTTAAATTCAGGGAAAATAACACGCCTATTCCATGAACTACATTTACAACCTTTTCCGTTCGCGAAGAGGGCCGGCCATTGTGGCTGCAACACTAATTCTGATTGCTATAAGTATTTCCCTCATCCGCGCCAACAACCGTAAAAAGGGCGGGGCGGAGTTCAGCCGGTACATCGAATCGTACACCACGGGGGTAATTTCAAAGCAAAGTTCCATCCGCATCAAACTTGCAGGCGAGGTGCAAGTTACCCATGCCCGCGGCGAAGAACTGAGCGATGATGTATTCGAATTTTCTCCATCTATCAAAGGAAAGGCCTATTGGATAGACGAGCGCACCATCGAGTTCCGCCCCGAAGGCAAGCTTGACCCGGATAAAAAATACGATGCAACTTTCAACCTGGGCAAAATTGTTAAAGTAGCTAGCGAGTACGAAGAATTCAAGTTCGATTTCCAAACCATCAAGCCCGATTTCAGCATCGATTTCTTCGGCCTCACCAGTGCCACCAACACTTCGGCAGATATGATGAAGCTTACGGGCACATTGGAAACCGCCGATAACGAGAGCCCCGAAAAAATAGAAAAGCTGCTCAGCGCAGCTTATGCCACTCCGGTAAAAATAAGCTGGCAGCACAACGGCATAACCAAAACGCATAAATTCACCATCAGCGGCATCAAACGCTCAACAAGTGCATCGCCCCTTAAGGTAAATTGGGATGGCAGCGGCCTGGATATCGAAAAAACGGGCACCCAAAGCTTCGAAGTGCCGGCAATCGGCGATTTTAAGGTTTTGGATATCAAAGCCATACAGGATAACGACCAATACGTAGCCGTACAATTCTCAGACCCCATTATGGTGGGCCAGGAACTTAGCGGCCTCATTACCCTGGCCGATATCACCAGCGCTGCCTACACCATTGATGGCAGCGTGGTAAAAGTTTACGCGCCCGAGCGGCTGGAAGGCAGCTTCGCTGTAACGGTAAACGAGGGCGTGGAGAGTTATTTCCGCAAAAAAATCACAAAAAGCTACTCGGCAAACGTGTTCTTCGAGAACAGGCTGCCGGCGGTTACCATCCCGGGCAAGGGCGTTATCCTGCCCGATTCGGGGAGGCTAATGATGCCTTTCGAAGCCGTGAACCTAAAGGCGGTAGATGTAACGATTATCAAGATATACGAGAACAACGTACCACAGTATTTCCAGGGCAACGGTTTCGATGGCGGCAACCAGCTCCGCCAGGTAGGCAAGCCTATCCTGCAGAAAACCATTTCGCTTACCGAAGACAAAGGCCTCAACCTGCATAAAAAGAATAGGTTTATGCTGGATGTAGATAAGCTTTTCCGTGCTGAGCCGGGCGCGATATACCGCGTGGTTATCGGTTTCAGGCAGGAGTATTCTTTATACAATTGCAAAAACGGCATGGCTGTATTAAAAAGCACCGGCAACGAGGGCGACGGAGACGAAGGTGAATACTATGGCGGCGATAGCTATGGCAACAATAGCGGCGCAGTGAGCGACGAAGACGATGATTTCTGGTCGAGGTATGATAATTATTACCCGGAGGGCTACGATTGGGAAAAACGCGAGGATGCCTGCGATAATTCGTATTACACCAAGGATCGCTGGGCAATGCGCAACATCATCGCGTCAAACATCGGCCTCATCGTAAAACGCGGCAGCGACAACAACATCACCATAGCCGTTACCAATATCCTCACCGCCGAACCGATGAAAGGCGTGAACCTGGAGTTGTTGGATTACCAGAAACAGGTTATCGTAAAAGGCACCTCCGATGGCGACGGCATGGCCATCCTGACAACCAAACGCAAGCCCTACCTGCTGGTTGCTAAACACGGCAAAGAACGCGGCTATCTTAAGTTGGACGATGGCAGCTCGCTGCCGCTCTCGCGATTCAATGTTGGCGGCGAAGAGGTCCAGAATGGCCTGAAAGGCTTTATCTACGGTGAGCGTGGCGTTTGGCGCCCCGGCGATTCGATATTTACCACCTTTATACTGGAGGATAAACAGAAAACCCTCCCTGCCGATCATCCGGTGCAGTTCGAGCTCTATAACCCCGCAGGGCAGCTGTACAAAAAAATCACCCGCACCAGTTCAGTAGATGGCTTTTACAGTTTCCATACGGCTACTGAGACTACTTCGCCTACGGGCAACTGGTCGGCCAAGGTGACAGTGGGCGGTGCCACATTCGAGAAGAAGATAAAGGTAGAAACCATAATGCCTAACCGCCTGAAGCTGAAACTCGATTTCGGCGGGGCTACCGAGCTTACCAAGGGCAACGGCGCCAGCGGCAAGCTAAGCGCCCAATGGCTGTTCGGCGGGGCGGCGCAGAATTTAAAGGCTAAGGTGGATGCTTTCCTGTCGTCGCAGCAAACCGCCTTCCCGGGTTTCGATGGCTACGAATTCGACGACCCAACCCTGGCCTTCAACACTCAGACACAAACCGTTTTTGATAGCAAACTGGATGAAAACGGCACGGCCAACATCAATACGGATATCAATGTAGAGGGGCAGGCCCCCGGCCAGTTACGCGCCAACTTCCTGGTAAAAGTTTTCGAAGCCGGCGGCAACTTCAGCCTGCAGCAAACTGCTATGGATTATAACGTTTACCCCGGCTACGTTGGGCTAAAAGCGCCGAAAGGCAGCGACATGTCGGGCATGCTGGTTACGGATAAAGACCATGTTATTGATATTGTAGACGTAGATACCAAAGGCAAGTTGTTTGCCGGCACCCGCAAGGTTGAACTGGAACTCTACAAAATACAATGGCGATGGTGGTGGGATAACAGCGGCGACGAGATGAGTAACTTTACCCAGGATAAATACAATAAACTGGTTCGTGTTGGCACAGTTACTTTGAATAATGGCCGCGGCCGGTACACGCTCAACATACCGCAAGCAGATTGGGGCCGTTACCTTATCCGCATAAAAGACCCGGAAACAGGGCACTCTACCGGCAAAATTATTTATGCCGACTGGCCAAACTGGTCGGAAAGGTTGCAACAAAGCTCCCCTACCGATGCGGCGATGCTCTCCTTCACTTCCGACAAAACGAGCTACAAAGTGGGCGACGATGCCACGCTTACTATACCCACCGGTGCCGATGGGCGCGCGCTCATCAGTTTCGAAAACGGCACCAAGGTGATAAAAACCACATGGATAGATACCAAAAAAGGCGAAACGCGCTACACCTTTAAGGTAGATGAAGCCATGGCACCAAACGTTTTTGTGAACGTAACGCTGCTGCAGCGCCACTCGCAAACCAAAAACGATTTGCCAATACGCATGTACGGCGCCATACCGCTCACGGTAGATAACCCTGCTACTACGCTGAAGCCGGTAATCAGCATGCCGGATAAGATACGGCCCGAAACGCAATCGGCCATCACGGTGTCAGAAGCTAACGGCAAAGCCATGACTTATACCATCGCTTTGGTAGATGAGGGTCTGTTGGATATTACCAATTACCAAACGCCTAACCCGCACGATGCTTTCTACGCCCGCGAGGCCCTTGGTGTAAAAACCTGGGATCTGTATGATTTCGTCATTGGCGCATTCGGCGGTGGCTTAGAGCGCATCCTGAGCATTGGCGGCGACGGCACCGGCGGTCCTAAGAAAAACGTAACGGTAAACCGCTTTAAACCCGTGGTGAAATTCCTGGGGCCGTTCCGTTTGGAGAGCGGCGGAAGCCAAACTACTAAATTCACGCTGCCGCAATACGTCGGTTCGATAAAAGCGGTGGTTATTGCCGGGCACGATGGTGCCTACGGTACCGCCGAAAAAGTAGTAGCGGTTAAAAAGCCGCTGATGATACTGGCTACCCTGCCGAGGGTGCTTGGCCCGTCGGAAAAAGTGCAGTTGCCGGTAACGGTTTTTGCCATGGAGAACAACATCAAACAGGTAACGGTGCAGGTGCAATCGAACGCATTCAGCAACCTGGGCGGCAACAACACCCGCGTAGTTTCCTTTACCAAACCGGGCGACCAGCTGGTAACGTTCGATTTAGACGTGAGGGATTTCGTAGGCATCGGCAAGGTGCGGATTACCGCCAAATCGGGCAGCGAAAGCACGGCTTACGATGTAGAGCTTAACGTGCGCAACCCCAACCCGCCGGTAACGCGCGTGCTGGAGAAAGAACTGAAACCCGGCGAGTCCTGGTCGGTACCATACACGGCCATCGGTATCAACGGCACCAATAAAGCCACGCTGGAGGTAGCGAGCATACCGCCGCTAAACCTGGGCAAACGTCTGAATTATTTGATCACCTATCCGCATGGCTGCGTGGAGCAAACAACCTCATCGGGCTTCCCGCAGTTGTACCTGGGCCAGTTGCTGGATCTCTCGCCCCGCCAAAAGGCCGAAAGCGACCGGAATATCAAACTTACCATTAACCGACTTAACGGCTTTAGGGTGAATAGCGGCGGCTTAAGCTACTGGCCGGGTTATGGCGATGCCGACGAATGGGGAACCAATTACGCAGGCCATTTCTTGCTGGCTGCACAGGCAAAGGGGTATAACCTGCCCGCGGGCATGATCAACGACTGGAAACGTTACCAAAAACAAAAAGCCGTTAACTGGTCGCCAGATCCGCGTACCAACATACACGATTATTATTACTATACCGATCTGGTGCAGGCCTACCGCCTTTACCTGCTGGCCCTTTCGGGCTCTGCTGAGTTAGGTGCCATGAACCGCTTGAAAGAGTACCAATACCTCAGCGTAGAGGCGCGTTGGCGCTTAGCAGCAGCCTATAAACTTGCCGGGCAGCCGGAAGTTGGCTTGCGAATGATAAAAGGTTTAAATACCGATATCGCCCCGTACAATTCGATGTATGGAACCTATGGGTCAGACCTCCGCGATGAGGCCATGATATTGGAAACGCTCACCCTATTCGGGCAACGCCAAAAGGCTGCGGAATTGCTCCGGTCGGTAGCGGCAAAGCTTTCTATCGATAGTTGGTACAGCACCCAAACCACGGCTTATTCGCTTGTTGCTATTGCGGAATATTGCGGACAGAATAAATCGGGGGCCAAGCTACTGTTCAACTACCAGGCTAATAAGGATAAGGCAAACGTAAATTCCGATTCGTACATGTGGCAGGCCGCATTAGCAGCCAATGGCGGCACCGTGACCATGAGAAACAATGGTAAAAACCAGCTATATGTTAGGTTGATACAGGAGGGCCAGCCATCGCCGAGCCAGGATGTTGAGTCGCATGAGGACCCGGATGTACTGCAGATGCGCGTGGCTTACACCACCCTGGGCGGCACCCCTATCGACCCAACGAAGCTAAAACAGGGTACCGATTTTGTGGCGCAGGTAAACATCAAGAACCCCGGCAAACGCGGCCGTTACGATAATATGGCGCTCACGCAAATATTCCCTTCGGGATGGGAGATATTAAACACCCGTATGCTGAATAACGATGAGGCCTTTAAATCCTCCCCATCCGATTACCGCGACATCCGCGACGACCGGGTGAACACCTATTTCAGTTTATACGAGGGAACGGAAGTAACCTACTACGTGATGCTGAACGCAGCCTACGCCGGTAAATATTACCTGCCGGCAGCGTATTGCGAAGCCATGTACAACCACGATATAAACGCGCTACTGAAAGGGCAATGGGTTGAGGTGGTGAAGTGATGAAGGTTATTATACGCAATATGACTAATAGCATGAGCAGTTGTAAGTTCTTTATACTTACGCTGTTCATGCTAATTCTTTGCTGTAATGCCTTTGCACAATATGGCGTTATCCGGCCCCATGCAAAAAAGGATTCTGCATGGCTAAACAATCTGTTGCTTAAAATTAATACCCACCCGGTAACAGCAAAGGATTCTACCGTTAATTACGTCAAATGGCAAAAGGGGAAGATTTATTATAGCCCCGATAGTTTATTAAGGGTAGCCCAATTTATAGGCGGGTTAGACGATAGGAATGCAGCGTTTTACACAGCTGTCATTCAGTACAAATATGAAAACCGGGTGATTGAGCGGGAGTTCGACGATAATGACGCTAATTTTGATTTCCGAAATTATCCTATTACTCACGTATATAAGTTACCCGGCAAGTTGCCTTCGTATTTAATCCTCTCCAGGGAAATTGAAATGGTAGGAGATGATCATTCCGACCACATTGCTGAATTTACCGCTTCAGCAAATAGGGCATCAACTATCGATTTCACGCAAGTAAAAAGCATAACCAATGCCGTTTCAACAATCCGGCTCGGTAAAGATTCTTTAATAGAGGTGGCTTTCCCTCCGGATATAGACGAAACGGACGATTATTCTCAATCGCAACAGGATACCAGCAATGGCAAATCCTTCACATTTATATCAGATATCAAGCAGGGTAAACGATATCCCAGGCCTTTTCTAAAATACAATCCTGTAAGTCATCAGCTCAGTTTCCAGGATATTGATTGTAAAAATGATTCTTACGGCGACGATTCTACCAATCCATATTTAAGTGTAGATGCCGGCACGTATGAATATCGAGATACCTCTTTTGTATTGATAAAAGATACCAGCTATTATTATCCTGCTTTAGCGTCAATTAAAATAATAGTAGCCAAACAAAATTATAAAGTAGGACCATATTTGATTAAGGCCAAAGCCATTAAAGGTTATAAAGAGGTAGGCGAAGGTATTCTTCCTATATTAACTACAGAGTATAAAATCAATTCCAAAACAATCACATCGGAAAATTACGAAAGCGAAGCTACAGCTGATTTAAAACCCGATTGTAAGCTTCAAAAGAATTTTTCACTCATTGTACTTTCTACCGACATCACCACACCTAACCACAGAGGGCAATGTGGCGGAGCCGATTACGAAGATTCTCATTTTACCTTAGTCACGAAAAACACATCAAAGTCCATTTTTTCTTTTTCATCAAGTTCTTGTGATACCTATACAACTTATTCTTACCGGGATGGGAAAACTGAAAAAACCGGAAAGCTATATCTCACAAGCCCCGCTGTAGAAGATGAGAATGCAGAGGTGGAACGTTCTTATTGGAAAGATGCTTCTACGTATGTTTTCCAGGTTACAGGCGATTCGACCGCGAGAAATTTTTATGTGTATTTTGACAGCAGAAATCCAAATTCCCCTGTGAGGCTTACGGCTGGCAAACTTTATAGTTATAAAAAGACAGGGTCCCGATAATACTTAATGAACAACATGTCAGATAATGCCTGTTTGTTGCCGCTTTTGCCCCTCGTATCACCGTTAGTGCGGTTTATATTTGTATTACACACAATAAAACCATGGCCCTGAAAGATAACGCCCTAACCGCCAACGTTGTAATCAACGCCCCTATCGAAAAAGTATGGGCAATATGGCACACTCCTGCTGATATATTGAATTGGAACAGCTTCTCGCCCGATTGGCATACCCTTCATGCCGAAAACGACCCGCAGCCCGGCGGCAGGTTCCTGTTTGTGATGGGCCTGAAAGATGGTAGCTTCAGCTTCAATTTCGAGGGGACGTATGATGAGGTAGTTACTAACCAACTCCTCGCCTATACGCTGGATGATGGGCGCAGATCGCTTATCACTTTCAGTGGCAGCAATCCTGTAACCATAACGGAGAACTTCGAACCACAGGGATCCGATCCGGCCGAAGACCAGCAAGCCGCCTGCCAAACGGTGTTGAATAATTTAAAGGCTTACGTGGAGGGGGCAATAAAGGCATAAAACTCAGCGTCCTACCCACATCGTCATCGCTAGCGATAGCGCGGCAACCATCCGCAAGAAGAGCTAATTTGCAAATCCAAGCTACTTCCGTGACTGCCATGTGGGCCTATCTCTCAGCTCACTCCGTTCAATAATATTTTTTTTACGTCATTGTATTTTTTTAGAGGGGCATCCTAATAGATACGTAATGAAGCTGTGGCTATAGCGAAAACGCCCTTCAAGCTTTCCTTGAAGGGCGTTTTGTATAGCTGCGATCGGCGTATTTAACTTTTCAACTGCGCATTTTTCTTCATCTGAAATCTGCACATCCGAAATCTGCATATCCAAAGCCTAGTATTCCAGCGGAACTATTGGCTCTTTTTTGCTGGTGCTCATAATCATCATGGTTTGGAATGTTTTCACCACTGTGATGCGGCTGATTTTATCCATAATGAGGCGCTCGTACGATTTAATGTCGCGAACGTAAACCTTCAGCAGAAAATCGCATTGGCCGGTTACGTGGTGGCACTCGGTAACTTCCTTAATGGTTTGTATCTCATCCAAAAAAGTCTGGATGGTGTTCTTCTGGTGGAAATCTAAGGATATCTGTATAAACGTCTTGATGCCAAGGCCCAGCTTCTCCTCATCTACCAAAGCATGATAGCTTTTGATGTATTCGGCGTTCTCCAGTTTACGCACACGCTCCAGGGTGGGCGCCGGTGAAAGCCCTATTTCGGTGGATAGCTGCAGGTTGGTTATGCGGCCATTTTCCTGTAATATCTTGAGTATTTGGAGGTCTATCTTATCTAATTCAGCTGCCATGGTACATGCAAATATAAAATAATCTGTAGCACGCAAAATATAATTCCACATAAATATCGCCTAACCAAACAAATAAAAAAATAAAGACTATTTTTAGACAAGTCTAAAAATAATATTATATTTGCCTAAATGAATACATTAGCCGAGGAAAATTATTTGAAAGCCATATACAAACTGGCTGTGCTTAGCCCAAACGTAAGCACCAACCAGATAGCGGCTTCGCTGGAAACAAAAGCATCATCGGTTACGGATATGCTGCGCAAATTATCAGACAAAACCCTTATTAACTACACCCGCTACCAGGGCGTAAGCCTTACCGAGGCGGGTGAAAAGGTGGCCATCAACATCATACGCAAGCACCGCCTTTGGGAATACTTTTTGGTAGAGAAGCTAAATTTTAAATGGGACGAGGTACACGCCATGGCCGAAGAAATGGAACATATATCATCGAACGAACTGATAGACCGGCTGGATGAATTCATGGGATTCCCCAAGCGCGACCCACACGGCGACCCGATACCCGACTGCAACGGCCATTTTAAAACGAACGACCTTAAACCAATTTCCGCCCTGCCTGTTGGTGCCGGGGGTATCATATCGGGCGTTCGGGACCACTCGGTGGCTTTCCTTCAATACCTGGATAAGCAAGGCCTGATAATTGGCAAACAAATAACGGTGAAAGAAATAATCAGTTACGATAACACCGTAGTACTGCAAATGGATAACAAAGTTTTACAAATAAGCCGCGAAGTGGCCAATAACCTTTTGATAGCTATATGATAACAAACGAATCGTTGGGCAATGTGCACAACTCGGTAGGTACCGAAAATAAAACCGGCTGGCGCAAACTGCTCTCGTTTTTAGGCCCCGCCTATTTGGTAAGCGTAGGCTATATGGACCCGGGCAACTGGGCCACCGATTTAGCCGCAGGCAGCCAGTTTGGTTACAAGTTGATATGGGTATTGCTTTTATCGAACATGATAGCCCTACTGCTACAAAACCTATGTGTACGGCTGGGTATAGTGCGCGGACTCGATCTGGCGCAGGCATCCAAACACTCCTACCCGCGTTTCGTGAATTTTTGCCTGTATATACTGGCGCAGATATCCATCATAGCCTGCGACCTTGCCGAAGTTATTGGCATGGCCATTGGTTTAAACCTGCTGTTCGGCTTGCCTCTGATATGGGGCGTATCTATCACGATGCTGGATACCTTGCTGCTTTTGTTTTTGCTGAATAAAGGCATGCGCAAATTAGAAGGCTTTATTATATCGCTGATATTTATAGTAGGATTAGCCTTTTTATTGGAGATGTTTATTGTGCAGCCACATGTAATTGATGTTGCCAAGGGCTTTATCCCCACGGCATTGAACGAACGGTCGTTATATTTGGCTATTGGCATTATCGGCGCTACAGTAATGCCGCATAACCTTTACCTTCACTCCTCACTGGTGCAAACGCGAAAGATAGACCGGACTGAACAGGGAATAAAAAACGCCATCCGTTACAACTTTTGGGATACCACCATAGCGTTAAACCTGGCTTTTTTTGTAAACGCAGCCATATTGATACTGGCAGCAACCGCCTTTTTTGGCCGGGGTTACCACGAGGTGGCCGAGATACAGGACGCACATAAATTGCTTAGCAATATTTTTGGCAAACTGGCACCCGCATTGTTTGCCATTGCGCTGATAGCCGCCGGGCAAAGCTCCACCGTAACAGGAACCCTCGCCGGACAAATTATTATGGAAGGGCACCTTAACCTACGTATTGCACCCTGGCTACGGCGTTTGCTCACCAGGATATTTGCCATAGTACCCGCGTTTTTCACCATACTGTATGCCGGAGAAGAAGGCCTGGGTAAACTACTGATATTGAGCCAGGTGGTACTGAGCCTGCAATTGGGTTTTGCCATTATCCCGCTGATACATTTTACATCGGATAAAAAGCGGATGGGTAAATTTGCTACCAGCCTGCCTTTAAAGGTTTTGGCCTGGGTATTTGCTGTGTTGATAGTTGGTTTGAATGCAAAGCTGGTGGTACAAGTGATAGGTGGTTGGGCCGAAGCAAACCAGGGATCGGCAAATTTGGTACACTTTGTAATAACGCCGATTACGGTTGGCGTTGCAGCGCTGTTGCTTTACGTTTTCCTGCGCCCGCTTTTGTATAAACATACCGATCATCGTACTTACATCCCGCATGGCATTGCAGCTTCGCTGGATAATTTGGAAGCAGTGCATTACAATCATATCGCCGTTACCATCGATTTTTCGAAAAACGACCAGGACTGCATACGCCATGCATTAATGCAGGGCGGCAAGAAAGCCACATACAGCCTGATACATGTTGTAGAAACCGCTGGTGCACGCTACTACGGCAAACAGGTGATGGATAACGAAACCCAAAGCGACGTGAATAACCTGGATAAATATGTGGATGCTCTAACAAAGCTGAATTACAAGGCCGAAGCACGCATTGGTTATGGCGGCGCAGCAACCGCTATTGCCGAAATTGTGAATTCCGAAGGAATCGATTTCATCGTGATGGGTTCGCACGGGCATAAAGCGCTTAAGGACCTGATTTTTGGCACCACCGTAAACAGCGTGCGGCACAAGGTAAACGTGCCTGTGCTGGTTGTTAAACCAGCCGCAAAATAATTTGCATATTTGCACCGTAATGAAGCAGGACATCTATATCAAGAATAAAAAGGCATACTTTGAGTACCACATACTGGATAAATACGTGGCGGGCATACAATTGCTGGGCACCGAGATAAAATCCATCCGCGAGGGCAAAGCTAACGTAAATGACGCCTTTTGCACCTTTATTGGCAACCAGCTTTATATACGCAACCTGCATATTTCCGAATATACGTTCGGCTCATTCTACAACCATGAAGCCAAGCGCGACCGCGTGTTACTGCTCAACAAAAAGGAACTCAAAAAACTGCTCACCCGCGGCGAAGAAAAGGGACTCACTATAGTACCCCTGGCCATGTTCATCAGTGAACGCGGCTTCGCCAAGGTAGAGATAGCCCTGGCCCAGGGTAAAAAGACTTTCGACAAGCGCGAAACCATGAAAGAGCGCGATACCAAAATTGAAATGGATAGGGCCTTGAAGCGGTAGGTGCGAGCCCATCGCATAAGTTTTTTGCTTTAAATACTTTTATGGTATATTTAATAAAATTATGACCATGGTAACCGCCGAAATAAAACTTCCCGAAAAAGATGCGGAAATGATATTGAAAGTAATATCAAAGTTAGGTGGCAAAATCAAATTGATTGAGCCTGCAACTCCTAAATTATCGCCCGCTGCAAAAAAGATGAAAAAGGATTTGGAGGCGGCTTTTAAAGAGGTTAAACTGCACCAGGAAGGGAAAATTAAGTTGAAAACAGCAAGGGAATTGCTTGATGAACTCTAATATCATTACCCTTGGCACCTTTGACAAGGAATTGAAAAAGTTGTCTAAAAATACCCTTCGTTAAAAGTTGATTACGCTAATTTTTCGGATGAGATAGAAGCAAATCCCAAATTGGGTACGCCTATTGGTAAAAATTGCTATAAAATACGATTGGCCATCATCAGTAAAGGCAAAGGCAAAAGTGGCGGCGCAAGGATAATCACACACCTGTTGGTAGCCATAGCGACAGAAACCTTGTATCTGTTAAAAATATATGATAAAGGCGAACAGGAAAACATCAGCGAAACCGAACTGATAGACCTTTTAAAGCTCATTTCAAAGGAAAGCTAAAAACCATGAAACCACTTTACCTTATCCTTATCACCACCTTAATTATCGCTTCCTGTGGACGTAAAAAACCGCTTACTAAAGCAATAGACACAGCGAAAGTTGTTAAGGTTACCCTAATGCCGCCTCCACCTCTACATGAATATGTAATACCACCCCGTGTAGATACCAGTCACCTGCTATCGAATAATACTACGCAAAGATTCTTTTCGGATACAGTTGTTAAAGACAATTTCTCGATTGCTTTTTATGGCGCGAACGTGCGGCACGGCACCTTCGTGCTTAAGATACTAAATCCTGCAAAAGGCTTGATACACCAAAGTATTTGCGACGTTTCCGATTATATATTGAACTATGAGACGTTAAAACCGAAACAACAGGCCGATACCGTTAATTCAATTATAAAGCATTTTTTCGACGATGATAACTTCCATCAGCCTGCGTTACGTAAAAACGAGAAATTGGCTGACGACCCGGAAAATTACAATGAAACTATGCGGAGTATTTGGAACGAATTTAAAGCCGACAGCAAGGCTATTAGTTTCCGATATCGATCAGATTACAAGACCATTAGTTGCATTGCCTTCTCCAAAAAGCAACAAGGGGTAATAACAGTATTTTTTATCTGGTAAATCCTCAATGGTACAAACAATTCGCTATCAACCCTGTCCAACCGGTTTGGTGGGAAGCTCCTTTGCCGCTGCCGTTGTCGCCGTCGAAATATTCGTGGTATAGAATATGGTCTTTGAAGTGCTCGTCGGTTTGTAGCTTTTCGTTATGGCCGAATACAGCGCGGTGGCCTTTTTCATCCCGGAGGAAAATTGAAGAGATGCGGCGGTAAATTTCGTTGGCCACTTCTTTCAGGTTCATCATGTTGCCGCTACCGGTGGGGCATTCTACCTTAAAATCGTCGCCGTAGTATTCGTAAAAGGTGTTCAGGCTTTCTATGATGAGGTAATTCATGGGCATCCATATTGGCCCGCGCCAATTACTGTTGCCGCCGAACATGCCGCTATCGCTTTCCGCCGGTAAATATTTTATGCTGAAGTGGTTGCCATAGATATTAACGCTGTAAGGCTTATCCAGATGGTATTTGGAGAGCGACCGGATGCCGTAATCGCTCAGAAACTCCTTTTCATCCAGCATATAGCGCAGCAGGCTTTTCATGCGGTAGCCGCGCAACAGGCTAATGAGGTGCGTGCCCCCTGCCCTAACCTCGTTCCAGCGCGATACCAGCGATGCCAGATCGGGCCGGTTGGCGATAAACCAGTCCATGCGGCCCTTAAAAATAGGGTTATCCGCAATGGCGGCCTCATCCAATACCTCGGCTGCAAAAAGAGGAATTAACCCTACTATGCTGCGTACCCGCATCTTTTCGGCGCTGCCATCGGGCAGGCGCAACTGGTCATAAAAGAAGCCGTCGGCTTCGTCCCATAGGCCGGTGTTATCCGTGCCTAAAGTCGACATGGCACCCGCTATGTAAATAAAATGCTCGAAATATTTAGAGGCGATATCCTCGTAAGCCTTGTTAGTTGCGGCCAGTTCAGCAGCTATGCGCAGCAGGTTTAGCGAATACATCGCCATCCAACTGGTGCCATCTACCTGCTCCAGGTGCGTGCCGTTGCCGAAGCGCGTGTTTCGGTCGAACACGCCGATGTTGTCCAGTCCCAAAAAACCGCCCTCGAAGATATTGTTGCCGGCCGCGTCCTTACGGTTTACCCACCAAGTAAAGTTGAGCATAAGCTTGTGGAAGATGCGTTCCAGGAAAAACGTGTCGCCTTCGCCGGTGGCGGCTTTATCCAGCAGGTAAATTTTCCAGGTGGCCATGGCCAAAACGGGCGGATTGGTATCGCTGAAATCCCACTCGTATGCGGGCAGTTGTCCGTTGGGGTGCATATACCAATCTTTGGTAAGCAGCGTAAGCTGGTTTTTGGCAAAGGCCATATCTACGCTGGCCAGCGGGATGCAATGGAAGGCAAGATCCCAGGCCGCAAACCAGGGGAACTCCCATTTATCGGGCATGGAGATAATGTCGCCACGGTTATTGAATTGCGGCCATTTACTGTTACGCCCTGTTAAGCGCTGCGCGGATGGCAGGGGCTGAGCCGGGTCGCCATGCAGCCATTGGTGTATATCGTAGTAGTAGAACTGCTTATTCCACAGCAAACCGGCAAAAGCCTGGCGTTGCACGCGGGCCTTATCTTCGTTGGCCGTTGGCTGCAGGTTGGTGTAAAATTCATCCGCATCGGCTTTGCGGGTGGCAAATAGCTCGTCGATACCATCCAGATTGTTTGTAGCGTCTTCGGAAAGCTGCAACTTAATCGTGTAGCTTCCTTTCGCGGGGATAGTAATTTCGTAGTTAGCAGCCGCCTTGGTGCCGGTTTTATCCGGGTTAATGCTCTCCGCACGGTGTACGATATAATCGTTTATGCCGTCTTTATAAAAACGCTTGCCATCATCGAAATGATTAAAGCGCAAGGTATTGGTTTCGTTGTTGCAGAACATCAGTTCGGGCGAACCATCTGCAACCAAATGCATTTCGCCCAGTTCCGGGTGATTGAGCTTGATTTGATTACCAGAGATAGCCGACATCACGGGCACTCCGCTATTGTACCCCAGCGTCCAGGTGTTACGGAACCAAAGCGTGGGCAGCACATTCAGGCTTGCCTCCGCATCACTACGGTTATGGATGGTTATCCTGATGCCGATATCCTCCCGCGAGGCCTTGGCGTATTCCACATAAACGTCGAAATATTCGTTGTTGTTGAAGATGCCTGTATCTGCCAGTTCGAATTCGGGGTCGTTACGGCCGCGTTTGCGGTTTTCTTCAGCTAAGGTGGTATATGGAAATTGTTGCTGCGGGTATTTGTACAACATTTTCATGTACGAATGCGTGGGCGTGCTATCGAGGTAATAGTAAAGCTCTTTTACGTCTTCGCCGTGGTTGCCTTCGCTGTTGTTCAGGCCGAAGTAGCGTTCTTTGATGATGGGGTCTTTTTTATTCCACAGGGCAATGGCAAAACAAAGGTGCTGGTCGCGGTCGCTAATGCCGGCTATACCCTCCTCGCCCCAGCGGTAGGCCCTGCTGCGGGCCATATCGTGAGTAATATAGTTCCAGGCATCGCCGTTAGCGCTGTAATCCTCGCGCACCGTGCCCCATTGGCGGTCGCTCACATAAGGTCCCCATTTTTTCCAACCCGTTTCCTTTAACCTCGCCTGCTCTTTGTTCATAATTTTAATTAATCCATTTCATCGAGATTAACCGACATCTTCGTGTGGTCGGCACTTATCAACAAATAACAGTATGATCTTTCGCCCTTATCTACGGCGTTAACCGACTCCTTCTTGAGTATGTATAATTTACCCGGGTATTTCATCCAACTGCTGTCGTCGCCAAAATCGTTTTCGATTTTGGAAAGGAATACTGTCCACCCGTTATTCGATGCAAAACTCAGCACATCGCTGTCTTTATATTTAACCTGGCTTTCCCAGTAAATAACACGCTGCACAGCCCATGGCCCCTGGTCAGTGGTTTTACCATTGATATGCGCGCTGTCAAAATTATTCCAAAAACCACCCGGCGCAAGTTTGTTGCAACTTGCAAGGCATATTATTATCAATAAATACAGGCGTTTATATTTCATTGTTCTATTTCCACGCATTCTTTAAGAAACGCAGCCAGTTGCCATGCATCATATTATCGATATCACCGTCGGTATAACCCCGTTTCTTCAATAAATCAGGTACCTTTTGCAAATCGGCGATGGTTTCCAAATCGTAAGGGCATTGTTCTCTACCGAAGGCACCGTCCAGGTCAGTGCCCATGCCTATGTGCATGGCATTACCGGCAATCTGGCAAATATGGTCTATATGGTCAACCATTACCTCCATGTTGCAGTTCATGCCCTTCGGGGTAGATCGGCCCCTCACCCATCCCGGCACCATCATCCAGGCATCCAACGCTGCGCCTATTACGGCACCACGTTCTATCAGGGCCTTTATCATTTCGTCGCTATACTGGCGGTTATGGTTCACCAATGCGCGGCAATTGTTATGGCTGGCCCAAACGTGGCCATTAAAGTTGTCCAGGGCCTGCCAAAAGGCATCATCGCAGAGGTGAGTGGCATCCAGTATCACATTCAGCCGCTCCATCTCTTTCAATAGTTCCAATCCATTTGCGCCCATTTTGCCGGTTGCATCGGTACCATTGGCATACCTGCCGGGGCCGTAATGGGCGGGGCCGACTGCACGTAGTCCATTCTGATAGGCACGTTCCAGATAACTTACGTCCACAAAGGAATCGGCACCTTCTAAACTTAAAATATAGCCGACCGTTTTTTTTGTGTTATCCCCCTTATCGCTCCACAATGCTAAATGCTGTTCCAGCGAGGCAAGGTTATTTATCTGCGCCATTTCGCCGGCATCTTCCATGGCTTTGTACCAGGCCAGTTGCCCCTGCGTTTGTGCCCATGCCTGCTGCGGCGAATGCCAGCCCGGCAAATGGTTATCAGGCGCAACGTAGCGGCCTATTTGCGTAGCTACCACCAGGCCGATGTTGCCTTTACGTAGTTCGGGGAGGGATACTACGCCTGACCCTCTATCGGGTTTATCGGTCAAGCCTGCCTCGCGGGCATTGATAGCTGCAATGGGTTGCGTTAAATCGCGGTTCCATTCCAGGGCGTTCATGCTGAGGTCGAGGTGAGCATCGATAATAAACATAGGTCGTGAGATTAACTTAGTATGCTTTTTCTAATTCGGTGATGACCAACTGCGGATTTTTTATGCTGTATCTAAATGAAATGGAATCCCCTACCCTAAGCCCCTTTGGGTTGCTGTACCATGTAACCCAGGATTCATAGTCAGCTTTGTTGGCTTGATATTTAATTACAAATATGTGGTTATACTTGTCAGATTCGTTCCTAACGATAACACCTTTTGCAGGTTTCGAGCCCTTATTTACCTCTGTTATTCTATAACTATCCTGCTTGGTTTTTTCATTGCTTTTGTAAAACTGAAAAGCCAAAATTATTAATAGTACCGCAGCGGCAACGTAAATATTTCTTTTATTCATATTTTACATCGTAATTTTCCTATCCCTTGCCACATTGAGCCACTCTCCGGTTATTTGTTGGTTCTCGATGGTTATCGCCCGCTCGTACAAAGCTACTGTTGGGCAAATATGGTAAGGCAAACCATACAAAATATCGCCCACCTTATAATGGTGGTTCGGGCCTGCATCGGCAACTAAATGCTCCTCACTGTGGCCTGTAAATACCAATTCGGGCGCGTTTAGGAAGTAGATACGCTTGCCTAATTCATTTTCTGCCGATACCGATTTATGTCCCACATCTATGCATACTTTCGTTTCGCCCGGTAGGGAAACCACCCTCGCTACGATTAGGGCCGCCGTTTGGAAAGCCTGCTCCTTAAACGCCAACTCATAGCCCCTGTCCCAATAAGCAAAGGTGCCGGGGCTGCATTCTAAATTTTCCCTTTGCGCGATGATAGGAAACGTTGGCGAACCACCGGCAATAATTACCGGCATGGGGTAACCCTCATCGTATATCATCCGGGCAAGCTCCAGTACGGGTTCGATGGCTTCATCTGACCGTTGCTGCCTTACTGCGTAATCCGCATCATGTATATGCCCATCGTAAGCATGCAGGCCCTTCAAGGCGACGCCTTGCAAATCGGCACATGCCTGGTACAGCTCCAATGCATCGGCAGGTATAATGCCGGTGCGGTTCATACCGATGTTCAGGTCGATGTAAACCGTGATAACGATATCTTCTTTCAGCGCCGCCTCGGCTATCGCGCTTGCGGTGCCTACGTTGTCTACCAGGCAGGAAAACGCGGTATCCGGATATGCTTTTATTAGATTGATAAACCTTGTCAGTTTAGGTCCGTTGGGCTGATAGGCCAGCAAAACGTCCATAGCCTTGCACATGCCCAGCATTTCGGCTTCGGCAATGGTGGCGCACTTAAACTTGCCTATGCCGGCATGCAACATCAGCTTTGTAACATCCGGGCTTTTATGGGTTTTTATATGCGGGCGCACGCGGTTAACATCGTCTACCATGGTTCTAACCAGGTCGATATTGTATTTTACTCTATCGGGATAAACCACCAAAGCCGGGGTATCCAGTTTGTGGACATCGTTTATAAGGTACCAGTTACTGCTCATTTTTTTATAGAACTCAGAGAATAATAAAAACAATCATTGCATGAAGTATCCGCTTTTACCTTAGCAACATTAAAAACGGCGGTAGCTGGTGTTAGATAACCTTTCTTTTCCTCTCCGGGGTAACTTTTCAATTCTTCAGGGAAACTATAGTGTGACTGGTCGTAATCTTCCTCATGCACCACTTCATTGCCAGAAATAAAAAGTAACCTAACCGTATCATCCGGCACATCATGTCCCGTATAATTAAACCCTATCGCATTAACAATAAAGGATTGCTCAGTCCAGGAGCCAAACAAGTACAACTTGTCCCATTTAAAGTCCGTTACGTCTTTTATTTTGATAGTGCAGCCCGCTGCTTTGCATTTCTGACTAAAGTTGTCCACTATTTTATCCGAAACATTACTACAACTAAATAGCACGCAAATCATCAAAACGAGCAGCAACCGTTTCATTGTTAGTAATCTTCCAGCTCGAATAAAGCCTCAATCTCTACCGGGATATTATCGGGCAAAGAACCCATGCCCACTGCACTACGCACGCCAATGCCGTTGTCTTCGCCCCAAACACTCGCAAACAGTTCGCTTGCCCCGTTTATGATGAAGGGGTGCTTCTCAAAATCGGGTGTGCAATTTACCATGCCCAGCACTTTTATAACACGTTTTATTTTATCCAGGCTGCCTACATTGGCTTTAATGGTAGCTAAAATAGCCAGGCCAACTTGCCTTGCTGCAAGCTTGCCTTCTTCGGCCGTCATATCTTGCCCTATGCGGCCTATAATAAGGCTGCCATCGCTCTTAACCGTGCCGTGGCCCGATACGTAGAGGTATTTACCATCAATTAAACAAGGTTTGTACACTCCCAGCGGTTTTGGCGCGGGAGGCAAAATAAGCCTTAAGGCTGTGAAGTTTTGTTCTGCGTTGATCATGGCGTAAAACTATTATATAAATATGGCTTTTTTTATGACAAAGATCATAAAGGATTTGTAAATGACTAAGCATTTTAGCCTAACAAACATCGGGTTTTATGCTGCAATATTCATAACGTTTTAGGAGGGATGCGGGTAAAGCCGCTTGAAGAGAACGCACGCCTACCGAAGGCCCTTTACGAAGATATCAATCAGCAGCAAGCGTTTGGCGTGTATCTCGTCCAGGTGTTCTTTGCGGGGGAAGGCGGCTTTTTTGTGCTGCATAGCGCCCACTTTGATGCCGTGCAGCGCATCAAGGAAAACATCCACGATTTCATCCGGATTGGCTACCTGTTGTATGTTGCCCTTGGCAATTTCTGCCTGTATGGCGTTTGCAAGCAGCGTGGTTTCGGCGGCACGTATCTGGTTCACTATGGCCCATATGCTATCAGGCAGGTTCTGCTCGTTAAGCCTTACAAAATCGAAGAAGTTATAATTGGCCACCATAAAATGGTGATGGGTATTTACCTGGAACAGGAAAGCATCACGCAGGCCGGTAAAGCTGTCTACATTATCCTGCAGCAGCTTAAGGTAATCGTTGGCCAGCTTGCGCATTACGGCCATATACAGTTCGCTCTTATCCGGAAAGTAGTAATACAGCAAGGCTTTAGACATAGAAAGATCGCCCGCTATCTCATTCATCGTGGTTTTTGAATAACCATAATGCAGGAACCGCTGGTACGATGCCTCTAAAATCTTCTCGCGTTTGATATCCTGGTTTTCTATGCCTGCGCTCATCTATTGCTTATCTTGCTCTTAGTCAATCCGTATTCCTGACTTATTTAACAAAAATATCAAATTTTCAGTCTATTAGTTTTAAGGCTGTTTAAAAGATGATATTCAAATGTTAAAACGACACTAATTCTACAAATAAAAGGCCGCACAGTACAACTATGCGGCCTTGAGTATGATTTTTAGGATATCAGCCTATGCGTCGGCTTCGGCAGCTAACAGCTTTTCTATTTCAGCGTCTTTCTTTGCGTTTTGGTCGCCAAAGAAGTATGTCTTCATGTTTACACGGATGATGTACATACAAGGCACCAATATCAAAGTGATGATGGTTGCAAAGCCCAGGCCGAAGATCATCGTCCATGCCAATGGGCCCCAGAATGCAACGTTATCGCCACCGAAGTGAATATGCGGTTCAAAGTGGGTAAACAACCCTACGAAGTCGATATTAAAGCCGACAGCAAGCGGTATCAGCCCCAAAATGGCGGCAGTAGCCGTCAACAATACGGGCGTCATACGGGTATGGCCGGCTTCAACCACGGCATCGTGCAGGCTGGTGCCTTGCTCTATCAGCATATCGGTAAACTCTACCAGCAAAATACCGTTTCGCACCACCACACCGGCGAGGGCAATGATACCTACGCCTGTCATAACGATGGCCATAGTCATGTGGAAGATGGTTACGCCTAACAGCACGCCTATTATACTGAAGAAAATCTCACTGATGATGATAAACGTTTTACCCACCGAGTTGAACTGTATCATCAGGATGATAAAGATTATGCCGAAAGAAGTGAGCAGCGCGCCCCCAAGGAATGTAACAGCTTCCATTTGATCTTCCTGGCCACCGCCCTGTCTTATGGTTACGCTATCGTCATGCTTGAAATTAGCAATAGCTTTGAGAATGCTGGCATTCACTTCATTTGGATTGTAAGGCTGTATAACGCTTGAGGATAAGGTAAGTACCCTGCGTTGTTGCTTGCGCTTAATATTACTGAATGTATTGGTATAGCGGATATCGGTAAAGGCCGAAATAGGCACCTGGCGTATCGCGCCACCGGTAGCAAGGTCGCGGTAAGTGATACGCATGTTCCGCAGCTCATCAATATTACCGCGCTGCTCTTCCATAGCGCGCACCTTTATCTGGTAGTCATCTTCCTTGGTGTTCCTAAAATCTGCCGCCTTTGCACCAAATATTGCGATACCCAGGTTTTGGTTAATTTGAAACGTGCTGATGCCTTCGCGATTGGCACGTTCGCGGTCGATATCAAATACAATTTCAGGCTTGTCGCTTTCTATATCGGCAACAAGGTTATCTATACCGGGTATGTTCTGTTTCCCGATAAAGTTTTTTAAACGCTTAGCTGTTTTTACAAGTGTATCCAGGTTATCGCCGGCAATTTCCAGGCTGATGTCTTTTTGCACCGGCGGGCCGGCTGCTTCCTGCGTAACAACAATTTTAACACCCGGAAAACCCTGTACAGCTTTACGGATATTTAGCAAGATTGCCTTGGTGTCTTTGCCCTTACGTTTTCCAAATTCCTCAAACGCCACAGTTACCTTACCCTTATTTTGGTAATCGCCCTGATCCTCGTCCTGCGGATCGGTTACACTTTTGGTTACGTTAGATATAACCGAGGTTACGATATCTTCATCAGGCGCTACAACTTTAGCTACGCGCTGCTCTACCTGTTTGGTTACTGCATCGGTAGTAGCCTGGTCGGTACCTATAGGCATGGTGATGTACACATAAGCAAAGTTTGGATCGCCCGCAGGGAAAAACACCGGTGTTTTACCGAATAATGATACACCCACGATAGCCGCTATGAACAGTACAAATGTGCCCATCAACATAGTAACAGGGCGCTTTACAGCTTTCTCTAACCACCTGGCGTACCAGTTTTGGAAACGTGGCCAGCCGTTTTTCTGAAATTTATCTATCCAACGCAGGAACACAAAGTGGTTTAGCAGGTAAAATACAATCAGCACCACCAACAGGTTGGGTGTAAAGAGTGTAATGTGTAAAGCACTCTCTGCCGGTAAAAATGTTAGCAGGTACAATACGATTGCAAAGCCACCCATTATAAAGGTTGTTTTACGGGTGCTTTTATCAAATTTCGGGTGATCGTGCTCGCCATCGTGATGCGGTTTCATAAAATCCACCGCGAAAACGGGGTTCATGATATAAGCGATCACCAACGAGGCCAACAAGGTAATTATCAGCGTTATGGGCAGATATTTCATAAACTCCCCTATCAAACTGTTCCAAAACAATAATGGTATAAAGGGCGCTAGGGTGGTCATGGTACCCGAAAACACCGGCAAAAACACTTCGCCTGCTGCATGTTTTGCTGCTTCTTTAATCGGCACTTTACCGTTGGCAAAAAGGCGGTGCGTGTTTTCTATTACCACAATGGCATCATCCACCACAATACCCAATGCAAGCAGGAAGGAGAATAAAACAATCATGTTGAACGTGACATCGAACACCGGCATTACCAAAAACGCTACAAAACAGGATAACGGCACTGATAAGGCCACAAAAATGGCATTGGTTGTCCCCATAAAAAACATCAGGATAACCGTAACCAATATAAAACCGATAACGATAGTGTTGATCAAATCGTTAAGCGTGGTGCGGGTTTTATTACTTTGATCGCCGGTTACAGTGATGTTTAGACCTTTAGGGAATACTGTTTTTTGTTTGTCTTTAATTAAGTTGTTTATTTTGTCGGAGGCCTGTATCAGGTTTTCGCCGGCACGCTTACTTACTGCAAGGGTAATTACATTTTTAAATTTATCGTTACCAGGTACTTTTAGGCGTGCAAAACTCTCTTGCTCCAAAAACGAATCTTTGATTTCTGCGATATCCCTCAGGTACACAGCCTGGCCCTTAGGATTACGGATAGCCATAGCAGCCACCTGGTCGGCGTTTTTAAAATCCTTTTTAATATCTACTGCGCGGCGCACGCCATCGGTTTTGATGGTACCGGCCGATGCCAGGATATTCTCGTTGCCTATAGCCTGTATTATATCACTAAAGCTAATCTGAGCGGCGGCCATCTTGTTCAAGTCCACATTTACCTGTATCTCGGGAGTTAGGGCGCCAATTTCATTTACAAGCGAAATTTCCTTAAAGCTCTCGATGTCGTCTTTCAATATATCGGCAAATTCTTTCAGCTTTTTAAGGTCGTAATCGCCCGATAAGTTAACATAAAGGATAGGTAGGTCGGAGATGTTAACGTCAGAAACGGTTGGTTCTTTAAAGTTGTTATCGTTCTGCGGCAAATCCTGGCGGGCTTTATCAACTGCGTCCTGCACATCTATCTTAGCATCTTTAACTTTAACATCGGTGTTAAATTCTGCGGTGATGATTGATACATTTTGTACCGAGTTAGAGGTAACCTTTTTTAACCCTTTAAGAGATTTAAGTTTCTTCTCTATCTGGCGGGTAACCAGGTTCTCAATATTCTGCGGCGATTGGCCAAGGAACTGAGTGGTAACAAATATTTTAGGCACCTCAATATCCGGGAAGTTTTCTTTAGGCAACTGGTTGTACCTGATGATCCCCATCACCGTTATAAATAATATCAGCACATAAATTGCTGTTTTATTATCAATGGACCAACTGGAGGGCCCAAACTCTTTTTTCACATCTTTCATAATATGTATTATATCAGGCGTTCAATTAATTAGCAGATGTTGTTGTAACCTTTATCTTGTCGCCGTCCTCTATATCGGTAGCGCCATCGGTAACCAATTGATCGCCGACTTTTAAGCCCGATAATATCTCGGACATACCGCCATAGGTAGCGCCAACTTTAACGGTGGTACGTTTGGCAATGCCATTTACATTCAAGAAAACATAATCGCCTTCTTCTGAACGCTGAACGGATTTAACCGGGATAACTATCGCAGCATTATTAATGTAGTTGGCAATTTTGATAATGGCCGTCATGTTAGGGCGCAACGAAGCACGATGTGGCAATTTTATTTCAACTGCAAAGCTGCGCGAGGTTGGGTCGATAGCTTTAGAAGCGAAGGTTACGGTTGTCATTAACGAGTCTTTAGCATCGGGCACCAATATTTGTACCTGGTTACCGGTGTTCACGCTGCCCGAATATGATTCAGGCACGTCGGCTTTAATTTTTAATATATCAGCATTAACTATACGGATACCGTTGCCGGGCTGCCCAGGCTGCAAGGCCTGGCCAAGTTTAAGATCCATTTGGTCTACTGTGCCGTTTATTGGCGATACAATGCGGTAAAGGTTTGCCTGCTGGCGTAAGGAGGCCAAAGCTTTTTTGCTTGCCTGTAAAGTTGTTTGTGCCTGTAAAAACTGTACTTCGGTGCCTATTTTCTGATCCCAAAGGTTTTTCTGACGCTCATAAAGGGTTTGGTTAAGGCTTACCTGCGCCTCGCTTTGCGCAATATTTTGCTGCAGTACGCTGGCATCAAGTTGCGCAAGCACCTGCCCTTTGCTCACATGCTGGCCCGGTTTTACATACAGGCCCGTAATAGTACCCGGCGACTGAGAAAAAGCCGTAACATTATCCTGGGCATCTATTTTACCCTGTATTTGCACGTAGTTGGTAAACGTTGAGGTCTTAATTTCAAGCGCACCAACCTCAACGGCTTTTGTTGAATCTACCGTGCCAATTTCGCTTTGCAGTTTACTAATCTTGGCGTTTATCTCTTGCTGCTGCTTTTGCAGGTCGGCCAGTTCGGTCTTTTTGTCTTTTGGTTTTGAGCATGCTGCTAATAACAGTATTGCCGGTATGTATAGTAATTTTTTCATGTTTATATGGAGTGTGAATGTGAGTTTAGTTTGTTTATTGTATGCGTCCGTATGCCCTATCTAAATCAACCTTGCTTACCAAAGCATCGTAAAGCCCTTTTATATAATCGTTATCTGCGTTTTGCAGGTCGGTTTGCGCCTGCGTAACTTCAATGCTGCTACCTACGCCCTGCTGATATTTTATATTTGCTACGCGCAATACTTCGCGTGCAAGTTCCTGGCTGCGCTTTTGATTGTTAAGCAATTGCAAACCGTTGATATATCTTGTTTTAGCCGTTTGTGCCTGCAGGTTAAGGCCGTTTTTGGCTTGTGCAAGGCTATTCTCTGCCTTTAATACGGTTATTTGCGATTGCTTAACCCGGTTTACACGTTGAAAACCGCTAAAAATGGGCACCTTCAAAGTAAGGCCAATATAGCTAGAGGGGAAACTTGAGCTGTACAAATCGCCAAAGCTGTTGTTTTGGTACGAAAACGTGTAAGCTGCATTTGCAGATAAGGTTGGCAAAAACTGAGCCTTGGTACGTCTAAGATCGAACCTGCTCAAAGCAAGGCTTGTTTCTAAAAAACCATACTCAGCCCGGTTTTTATAGGCCGTTGTATCTGCAACTATTTCGGCCTCGGCATCATCCAGTTTTACATCGGCTAAGCTGTTTTTTAAAGTGAGGGTGTAATCTATTGGCATGCCTATCTGAAATTTCAACACCTGGTAATTCAGTGCCAGCAAACGCAGCGTATTTTCGCGCGTGGTAACCAGGTTGTTATATTGCACGGCAATACGGTCTACATCAATTTTCTCCACTACGCCCTGTTTGTTTTGCGCTATGGTTTGGTCTTGCCTTAGCTTTAATTGGGCTATGTTGGCATCCAGTAACTTTATTTGCTCCTGGCTTACCAAAAGTTGGTAATAAGCTTTGGTAACCGCTACGTTCATATCAATTTTGGTGCGGTTGTAGGCCCTGTTGTACAGCTCCTTATAAGTAGTTCGTCCTTGCAAGCCTATGATGTAGCTTGGATCGAAAAGCAATTGCGTAGCGTTTATCCCTAAATTAGACGAATATTTTACGCCGAATTTTACTGGTATAAAAGTACCTGCCGGTGCGCCGAAAACCTCGCCGGGCAATAAGGTGGTGGGTATTTTCAGATAATCCTGTATAGATGCCGTGCCGTCTATCTGCGGGAAGCCTTGCCCAATGGTTTCTTTTACCTTATAGTCGGCACTTTTTACATCCAGCGCTGCATTAACCACCGAGTCGCGGTGCTCGTAGGCGTAGTTGATAGCATCCTGTATGGTGAAGCTGTAAGTTTGAGGGGCGGGCTGCGTTTGCGCGTAGCCTTTGAGGCTGGCTGCAGCGCAAAGCATTATGAGTAGTAATCGTTTCATGTTGGTGTGCATATATATGATGGATTTTGGTGTGTTCCGTTTTTCTCTGCTGCAAAAAGATTGTTTTTATTGACAACCGTATGTCAGCAGGTTTCTATTATTTGTTTGCGTTTTGTTGTTTGTATTTATCCAGCAATTCGTGCCCCTTTATGGTACAAATGCCATAGTTGAAATGTTCCAGCAATTGCAGCTGTACCTTCCAGCTATTGAAATGCGCAACCGGGAAAATAGTTGTATTAAAGCCCATCTCTACCTGGTTCACGCGCATAGTAGCCAGTATCTTTACGTCAATATCATCGCGAATGAAACCTTGCTCCATACCTTTATTCAAAAGCTCTACCAGCTTACTGATAATAACCCCGGCTTTAAAATTCTGGAACTCCTGCCAGGCCTGGGGGTGGTACTTCTGCAAATCGTGGAACACGATGGGATTTATCCTCGAGAATATGTCCTCCGAGCACTTCATCATGCCAATCATCTCCTCTATCACGTTTGCCGATTTCTCGATGATTTCGTTTATCTGCCGCTCATCTTCCTTTAGCCGGCTTTTAACCAGCTCAACCACCAACTCGTTCTTATCGCCAAAAAAATGGTATATCGTTTTCTTCGACATGCCCAAATGCCGGGCTATATCGTCCATGGTTACGCTTTTAATACCTGCTTGCAAAAACAGGTCGAGCGCGCCGTTTATTATTCTTTCTTCCTGACTCATTGACTTTACGAGTCAAAACTATGGAAACATTTTTAGATTTCAAAGTTTCCATCGTAAATTACCTTTGGCTGACAAACACGTTATTTATTCGTTAACTATCTCATTTGTAGCGATGGGTTTCAACCCATCGCTACGGTAACTTTATTTTTCGATTGCGTGCACTGTAATCATTTCCACCCCTCACCCACCTAATTTCAAATTGTTATCTTTGCAAAAAACTAACACATGGAATTGAATTCCCTCACCGCCATATCCCCTATCGACGGGCGTTACCGTAATGCCACAGCAGAATTAGCCGCTTATTTCTCGGAGTTTGCCTTAATTAAATACCGGGTACTTGTAGAAATTGAATACTTCCTGGCCCTGCATGCGCTGCCCGTACCGCAGTTAGAACTGTTTGATGGCACCAGGAGCGAAAAGTTACGCGATATCTACCGAAATTTCAGCGAAGCTGATGCCGCTGAGATAAAGGACATCGAAAAAACTACCAACCACGATGTAAAAGCGGTGGAATACTTCATCAAGAAAAAATTCGATGAACTAGGCTTGCAGGAATTCAAGGAGTTTATCCATTTCGGCCTTACCTCCCAGGATATCAATAATACGGCTATACCCTATTCGTTCAAGGCCGCCATACATGATGTTTACACCCCGGCGCTGCACCAGCTTATCGACTTGCTGAGGCACTATGCCGCCCAATGGGCACACATCCCTATGCTGGCCCATACGCATGGCCAACCGGCCTCGCCAACGCGTTTGGGTAAAGAGATAGAGGTTTTTGTAGAGCGTTTGATAAACCAGCTGCATTTGCTGCGCGATGTGCCTTATTCAGCCAAGTTTGGCGGCGCCACCGGCAACTTTAATGCGCATAAAGTGGCCTACCCAAATACCGACTGGAAAGCCTTCGGCAACCATTTCGTGAACGATGTGCTGGGCCTTTACCGCTCGCAGTTTACTACACAGATAGAGCATTACGACAATTTTGCTGCCCAGTGCGATGCCCTGAAACGCATCAACAATATCCTGATAGACCTTGACCGCGATGTTTGGACCTATATATCCATGAACTACTTTAAGCAGAAAATAAAAGCTGGCGAAGTTGGTTCATCGGCCATGCCGCATAAAGTAAACCCGATTGATTTTGAGAATAGTGAGGGTAACCTGGGTATAGCCAACGCCATGTTCGAACATCTGGCAGCAAAGCTGCCCATCTCGCGCCTGCAGCGTGATTTAACAGACTCTACCGTTCTCCGCAACATCGGCGTGCCGGTGGCGCATACGCTTATCGCCTTTAAATCAACCATAAAAGGCTTGAATAAATTATTGCTTAATGAGGCGGCCATCAACGCGCACCTCGAAGCTAACTGGGCGGTCGTGGCCGAAGCAATACAAACTATATTGCGCCGCGAGGGCTACCCTAATCCATACGAAGCGTTGAAGGAACTTACCCGTACGAACACTACTGTAAATGCCGAAACCATTGCAGAGTTTGTGGATACTTTAGAAGTAAGCGCGAGCGTTAAAGAAGAGTTGAAAGCGATTTCGCCGCAGAATTATACGGGGGTTTAGATGTGCAGATTTCAGATGTGCGGGTGTGCGGATGAAAAGCTAATACCCTAAACGTCTTTGCGAGCGATAGCGCGGCAATCATCGGCAAGCAGAGCGGACTTGCTTAGCGGCTTTGCTTGCCGATGATTGCTTCGTCGCTTCGCTTTCCTCGCAACGACGTGATGGCGATTGCACCGTCACCAACAGGTCATAACTAATTTAGGGCGATAAAACAATCAAAAACCTGATTACATTTGTTATCTTATATAAAATAGTACATCCATGAATATCAACGTATATACCGAATCTACCCCGAACCCGGCAACAATGAAGTTTATTGTAAACAAGTTGCTGATAAACGGCAGCGTGGATTACGCCACCCGCGAAAGTGCCGAAAAATCGCCTTTCGCCAAGGAATTATATAAATTTTCGTTCGTAAACGGTGTGTTCTTCGCCAGCAACTTCGTAACCGTTACCAAAACCGAAGGCAGCGAATGGAACGACATTGAGCCGATACTGAAAGAATTTGTAAAAGGCGCAGTAGAATCTGAACTGAAAGTGCAACTGGTTGAGCAAGCTACCGACGTTGAGTTCGAAGGAACTGAAACCGAGATAAAAATACAGCAGATATTGAACGATTACGTACGCCCGGCTGTTGAGCAGGATGGCGGCGCAATCAGCTACCGCTCGTTCGATGAAGGCGTAGTTACCGTAGAGCTTCGCGGCTCGTGCAGCGGTTGCCCATCATCAACCGTAACACTTAAAGCCGGTATCGAGAACCTGCTCAAACGCATGGTGCCTGAGGTAACCGAGGTAGTTTCTCAAGCTTTGTAACCGGGATTAAGCAGATTTTACGATTTTACAGATTTGCTTTTGTGACCCCTATAAAAAACGCCGATTTGAAGATGATTCAAATCGGCGTTTTTTTGCACTTTTGTTTTCAACTTAAGCCTCGTTAACAATTGATACCCTTACCCAGCGAAATAGAAACCGAGTTTTTCAAGGTGATGAACGGAGAAACGCCGCTCGCCAATTTTGAGCAATGGGTTTATGCCAATGCAGACTTAGAATTACAACTGTCGGCCACTCACTACCTGGAATTGATATCTCTCCCTTATTCAAAGACTGGTGCCAAATATGAGTTATATAAGTTACTAGCAACCGTGGTTGACATGGGCCGCTATGAAACATATAAATTGCGCTTGTTGATAGCAAACACAATGTTACGTGATGAAAATCTCCCAGAATACCTCGAACAGTTTTATGACTTGTATTGCCATGGCTTCAATTTCTTTAGGCGCCTGGGATTGGGTTTGGGTTTGTCAATGGTTTATTTGCCCGTAATTAACATAGGCGAAACGTGGAAGAATTTAACTGAAGCCGAAAAGAAGCAATTGATAAAGCGCGTTACCCCCGCTCTGGAAGAGGAATTGTTGCAAATAACAACGTGGTTAGACAAACGTATAATAGTCATTACCGGCGAAAAGGACGAATTGAACCATTTCGTTTACATTGATAATAGAAGTTCTGCCGAGAAACAAAATGACAATAACTTTCCGGTATTCTTATACCCCGATGCCCCTAAGGGCTCGTGGTGGCAATTTTGGAAGTAGCCTTATTTAAAATACTTGTTGATATACTCCAGCATCTCTCCTGTTATCTTCCCGTTGGTTGCGAGAACTTCCCTGGTATTCAATACTTCGTCACCACCTTTAAAATTCAGCACGTGCCCCCCCGCTTGTTTCAGGATAACGATACCGCCGGCTACGTCCCACTCGTTCAGATTGTATTCGTAATAAGCATCAAATCGGCCGCTGGCGGTGTAGCATAGGTCTACCGCAGCGGAACCCAGGCGACGCAGGCCGTGGCAATTGCGCATCAGTTCGGTAAATAGTTCGATATAGGCAGCTTGTTTGCTAAAATCGTAATACGGGAACCCGGTGGCAATGAGGCTGTCGGCCACCGTAGGTTTGTTGCTCACCTTTATCTCTTTGCCGTTAAGATATGCCGGAGACTCGCTGTGAGCGTAAAAGCACTCATCCTGGCATACTTCGTACACTACGCCTAAAACGAGTTCTTCATTCTTTTTCAAGCCGATGCTTACCGAGTACGAAGGCAGCCCGTGGATAAAGTTGGTGGTGCCATCCAATGGGTCGATAACCCAGTTATAAGTATCGCCGATTTTGGTGGTTGTTTTCTCCTCGGTAATGAAGCCGGCCTCGGGCAATATCTTCTCCAACCCGGCAACTATCTTTTGTTCGGCGGTTTTATCTACGTAAGATACCAGGTCGTTAAGGCCTTTGTATTCTATCTTATCGGCATCGAAAGTCAATCTTTCCTGCCGGATGAACTGGCCTGCTGTTTTGGCAACCTCAGTTACCTGGCTGATAATGGGGTTGAGCGTCATGATGATGTTGTTGTGGATAGGGGCGATTTTTGATAACGGACGTTACCGAAATAAATCAATGCTGCACCGCCTAAAACCATGATCAACGATATCAACTCTGCCTGGGTAAAGGGTATGCCAGCAACTACATATTTAGTATTTACGCGTATCAGTTCTATCAGGAAACGTTCGATACCTGCCAGTATCATATAAATACCGAACAATACGCCCGGCGCCTTCACGCGGTGGCGTATCTTCCAGATAAAGAAGAAAAGTAGCAAACAAATAACCGATTCATAAAAAGAAGTAGGATAAACTGCCTCCCTAAGTTCGTAGCAAAATTTGCCAACGCAATCGGGCAGGTGTACCATCAGGGGGTCGGTTGGGTTACCGTTAACGTTATGCGGGAATTTAAATGCCCACATCCAATCGGGCGCCCAGCTAAGCCAGCCCGGTTTTGGCGCAAGGTTTGGTATGCCCCAATCCCCATCGCCCGACATCTGGCAACCTATGCGACCTACAGCGTAAGCCAGCATCATACCTGCTGCGCCGATATCCAGCATATCCAGCGGTTTTACGCCGTTTTTACTGGCAATATATAGTACAGCAGCTCCGCCGCAAATCAAACCACCATAAAAAGTTAAGCCGCTAAAGCCGATAAGCATCGCTATCGGATCGCGCATAAACTCGCCCCAGTTCTCCAGGGCGTTGAATAGCTTTGCACCTGCAAAACCAAAAATAGCGGCCCATAACAGTATGCTACCCATCAATTCGTGGGGATGTACAGTAACGCGGCGCAACTCAGGCTTTGGCAGTTCTTGCTTTTTTGCCTCATAATAGGCCCAGTAAGCAAATAGCGCTGCAAATACGATACCGCCAACCCAATTACCTTTTAAAGACAACAGGAAATCTTGAGGGTTATCGATAAGGGCAGAGTAATGCAGGACAGAATCTACCACCTTAAAACCGAATACAAAACCGAACAAAGCGTTCCCGGCCAGCTCGCCCATTGAAACGGGCTTGCCCACCATAATGTCCTTTCCGGTACCTTTTATGTAGCCCGCGGCTTCCTTGCGCTTAAACTCTTTAGTAAATGCCCAGTAGGCGGCCATAAAGGCCAAGGCTACAAAAAACCCAAAAGTTTGGATGGGCAAGGGGATGTTCAGCCCGGTGAAGTACTCTATGAGGTAGGATATGGTTGGAAACATTTATCGGTATTTTCTGGGGGCGAATATAGGCTTTAATGCACTAATATTTCTTCGCTTTCTGTTATTTCAACATCACCATCGGGTGAAATTTGGGTTAAGCGCACGGCCCTTAATTCGTTAACCAGTATGGGATCGTACTTGGTTTTTACCTTTACGTAGTTGCGGGTAAAGCCATGCATAAAACCGTCTTTTATATCGCCTTCAAACAAAACCTTGTCGGTTTTGCCCAATTGGTCCTGATAAAAAACACGGCGTTTTTTGTCGCTAAGGATATGCAACATCTTGCTCCTGTCGGCGCGGGCAGAGCCGGGCACTACGCCTCCCATTTCGGCAGCCGGGGTGTTCTCCCGTTCCGAATAGGTAAACACGTGCAGATAAGAAATATCCAGTCCGTTTAAAAAATTATAGGTATCTATAAAATCCTCGCGCGTTTCGCCGGGGAAACCAACGATAACGTCTACCCCGATGCAGCAATGCGGCATCACTTGTTTTATTTTCTCCACACGGCTGGCATACAGTTCGCGCTTGTAGCGGCGGCGCATTAGCCCCAATATTTTGTTGGAACCCGATTGCAGCGGGATATGGAAATGCGGTACGAACCTTTTTGAGGTAGCTACGAATTCGATAATCTCATCGCTCAACAGGTTCGGTTCTATAGACGATATACGGATGCGTTCGATGCCTTCTACCTCATCCAAAGCTTTTACCAAATCGAAGAACTTATCTTCGCGCTGGCCATTGCGGATGCCGAAATCGCCCAGGTTTACCCCGGTCAATACGATTTCCTTAACACCCGAAGCAGCAATCTCACGGGCTTGAGCCACCGCATTCGCAATGGTATCGCTGCGGCTGGCGCCACGGGCCAGTGGTATGGTACAAAACGTGCAGGAGTAATCGCAACCATCCTGCACTTTAAGGAAAGTGCGGGTACGGTCGCCATACGAAAATGAGGGCACGAATTCGTTGGCCTCGCTAACGGGCTGGTTATATACTAATGTTTTGGGATTCTTGGTTAAATCGGTAAGGTATTCTACTATCCTAAATTTCTCGGCAGCGCCCAAAACCATATCCACGCCGGGTATTTCGGCAATCTCCTTTGGCTTCAGTTGGGCGTAGCAGCCGACGATGGTGACGTATGCGTTTGGCGAAATCTTAAGCGCTTCCTTTACGATCTTTTTGCATTTTTTGTCCGCATTATCGGTAACCGAGCAGGTGTTTATCACAAACACATCCGGCGTGTTGCTAAACTCCACCGTTTCGAAACCGGCCTGCGTAAACAGGCGGCCTATCGAAGAGGTTTCCGAGTAATTTAGCTTACAGCCAAGCGTATAAAATGCGACTTTCTTATTCATTTTCAGCCCGCAAAGGTAAGCAATTTAGAGAATAGTTGATTGGGTGAGTGGTGAGTAGTTATTAACGGGAATGTAAAAAGGCTTCTCAAGTAATTAGATACGCTTAACCTTATTTGATTTTCATGAGACTAAATGCATCACTCCTGTTGTAATAGAAGTCTGAAGTCCTGAAAAGCTTTAAGCCATCTTTTGTTTTTTCGGTCCAAAAATACATTGTTGCTAAAAGCAGACCGGGTACTTTATTTATATCAGTTGAATAAATCCCGCTGTCACTGTCGTTGTTAAACGGCTTAGGGCTTACTGCATATTTATTTAACTTAAACCGAATTTCGTCCTTAGTTATCTTAAGTTCTTTGGCAATGGATTTATAGTAAACTATGGTTCCGTTCATCAAGGTGTCCCGGCCATAAAATAACAAACTGGTTGATTCACCCTTATGAATCACTTCAAACCAGATGGAAGACTTATCGCCGGGTTTTTCCATGAACGTTTCAGTATAACTTCTTGCACCAACATTCAATCGGAAAGAGCATACCACAATTGCCAGCAAAACTATAATCGCCAAAAAAATTCGCTTCATCTGCTTTGATATTATATTATTTTGTTTTCTTTTTCATCTCCTTCAACGCGGCCTGCAGCACGGTATCGGTGCCGGCGATTACATCGCTGGGGTTGCGCGGTATCTCTATATCGGGTATTACGCCTATGCCTACAAAGTCGCGGCCATCGGGGTAGGTATCACGCTTGGTGCAAATACGGCCGTCCGTCAGGCCCGGCAAACTAATGGGCAGCGGCTGGCCGGTGCTGCCATAGGTTTGCTGGCCCATGGTGGTGGCGCGGCCCTTCAGGCCATCTAAAATAATCAGGAAATCTTCTGCTGCCGATGCAGTGTTGTTGCCGGTAAGCACAATAAGCGGTGCGGTTATCTTCTTATCTGTAATATCATTGTCGAAACGCATGGTATCGCCCTGGTACCAGTAATCGCCTTTGTAGGAGTCTAAGGCTTTCTTTTGCCAGGCAGTTAAGGGCTTGCCCGATTTATCTTTCGATTGGTAATACCCCCATGCTTTAAATGAAGACAGGTTATCGCGCGTCCTCCATGCCGAACCTACCAGCAGCTTCTGTTCCGTAAAGTATTTCAATATCTCTGCGCCTACGCCCGTATCGCCACCACCGTTATCGCGGAGGTCTAATATCACGCCCTTGCAGGAGTATAATTGCGGCACGATGCTTTTGAAGGCGCTATCGATGGCTTCATCGCCAAAGGTGTTCAGTTTTACGTAGCCAATGCCGTCCATCACTTTAAAGTCCATCATCTTCCAGGGCGTGCTGCCGTTGCGCCTTACCCACTTGGTGCCATAGGTATGGAATTGATAATCATAAGGGATTACCTTGCCCTGCGGGGTTTTCAATTTGAGGTGAAACAGCTTGGTAGAATCGGTTCCGTAGAACATCATGGCAGCGGCGGTGTTCCAAAGCACATGTTCGGTTGATGAACTGATGTAGGGTATCAGCTCTTTTTCAGCATACTCTTTTGCGGGTATGCCGTCAACGCTGATTACTTCCGAGCCAAGCGGCACCAAATCTTTATACTGAACCGGTATATCCGTTACGATAAACTTCTTGTCGAAATTCTCGATATATATCCATTTATAACGCGATTTATGCGTGAGCAGCTTCTCGGGGAAACCGATGCCGGTGTGTCCGTCCTTCAGCAAAGCGCAAAACTTCTGCATCAGCATGTAATACTCCCAGGTATTTTTGGTGGCGATGATTTTAGGGATATAAGCCCGATAGGTGCTATCCCAGTTTACCTTGGCGTGGTCGAAATAGGCGAAATTCGCGCTCACTTCCGACCAGAACTTGCTCAGGCCATACAGTTTATCTTCGGTAGAAAGGTTGGCAACGGTATCGATTTGCGCATACGCCGTACGGCAGCAAAGGGCACAAACCAATAAAACAAGGCAGTAGATTTTTTTCATAAGATATGGTAGATGTTTAACTCAAATTTAAACATTCCGCGGTAAAATCAGGATAAAAAAGAACTTTAGAAACCCCGTATAGCTTCCTCAATCCCCCTTGCTATTACCGCATACCCGGCTTCGCTGGGGTGTACGCCATCGGCAGAGACTATCTGATCGGCACCGTTTTCTTTCATGTAAGAATAAATATCAATTAAATGCGTGCGGTTTGTTTCTGCTATTGCATTTATGGCGGCATTAAACGCAGCCAACCTGCCATGTGCGATGCCCAACGGGTCCGAGTACCTGAACAGTGCCGCTGCATTGCAGTAATATATATTTATAATAACAATATCGTTGCCCTGCCATCCCTTGCTTCGTGCAACATCCAAAATAAATTGATAATCAGCAGAAAACCGGGCGACGTTAAGGTCATAAAAATTATAAGCCGCATCGTTAATGCCGTATGCAAAAAATAAATACTTATCACCTTCGCCTTTTTGCGGTATTTCACCAACCCTGTTATACATGTTTTTTGCAACGCTTACACCATTAGACGTTTTTTCGAGCGTACTTCCACCTATACCTAAGTTATGGCCTTCCCAACCCATTGCTTGCGATAGCAGGGCAGCCCAATTTTTGGCATTAACACTTTTGCCATCGTAGCCCTCGGTGATGCTATCACCAAAAAAATAAGCCTTCCCATTTATAATTGGCGGCGTAACCGGGACAGTTTCTATAGGGGCCGGGGGTATAACCGGGACAGTTTCTACAGGCGGGGCAGGCGGTGTTGTTGAATTATTTGGAGGTAGATTAACCGGCGGAGCTGGCGTAACGGATGTTGTAACTACCGTATCGGGACCAATCAAAAGAGAATCAGGTTCGAGCGGTGGTGGTGTAGGAGATTTTGTAGTATCCTTCACGGTTATATCAACAGGGCCTAAGGGTTTAGGCGCTAAATCTTTGCCGCAGCCTGCAAAAACAACAATGATAAAAAAGCACAGCAAACGTTTCATTCTCTAATAGCAGCCACCTGGTTTAGGTTGTGGATATAATTATAAAAATAAAAAAAAGGCTTCTTTTGCCAAATTTTTTAACACATATTAATTGAACAAAGCTGCCTATTCTGTCAGAATGCTCTTAGGGAGTCCTCTATTCCCCTGGCTATCACCGCATAGCCGGTTTCGTTGGGGTGTACGCCATCACCCAGTAAGTAATCTGCGCCATGGTTCAGCATAAACGTGCGTATATCTATAAAATGCACGGTGTTTTTATCGGCAACAGCTTTCAGCGCCGTATTGAATGCAGCGAGCCTGCCGGTTGCAGTGCCTGCCGGATCGGTAAACTGTAGCAGCGTAGCCTCGTTGAGGTAGTAAATATTTACCAAAACAATATCTTTCGGTAGCCAGCCTTTGCCGTAAGCATTGTCCAGTACCAGTTGGTAGTCTGTAGTAAATTGTGCGGGGGTAAGGTCGGCAGTGTTGAGGTACACATCGTTTACGCCGTATGCAAAAAACAGGTATTTATCATTATCGATTTTCATCGGTATCTCCCCAACGCGGTTTACCATGCTTTGGCCCGCGCTTACGCCGTTCACATATTTTTCCAGCGTGGTACCACCGATGGCGAAGTTGAAGCCATCCCAACCTGTAAACGCAGAGACGAGGCTAACCCAATTGCGCGGGTTCACAATTTTACCGTCATAGCCTTCGGTAATACTATCGCCAAAAAAATAAGCTTTACCGGGAATATGCAAAGGGGGCTGGGTGGTGGCTAACAACGCCTTTGCGGCCTTGGCGTTGGGCGAGTCCTCATCCGGCACTACGTAATAGCTTTTTTTGCAGCCGGCTATCAGTATAATCAATAAAATACTCAGGAGTTTCTTCATGCCAATTTGCGCACCGCTAAAATCGGCAATTGTTGCAACTTTAGCAATGCCAGCGCGTAAAATTCAAATTTATCAAATCCCATCCCACCTGTAACTTTCGTCCTCCAGCCCTATCAGGTCTATCACACGGCTCACCACGGTCATGGCCAATTCTTCTACGGTTTTGGGCTTGCTGTAGTACGATGGTATGGCCGGACAAATGATGCCGCCTGCCTCGGTTATCGTTTGCATATTGCGGATATGGATAAGGTTCAGCGGCGTATCACGCGCCACCAGAATCAGTTTGCGGCGTTCTTTAAGCACCACGTCGGCCGCGCGGGTTATCAGGTCGTCAGACATGCCGGAGGCTATCCGGCCCAGGGTACCCATTGAACAGGGTACAATAACCATGGTATCGAACTTTGCCGAACCCGATGCAAAAGGCGCCATGAAATCTTTTTTGGCGTAAAATTTAAAAGGATAGCTCGTATAATCGGTGTTATCCAATTCGAACGCCCACACCTGTTTGGCATTATCAGACATCACTACAGCCACTTCGGCCAGCTGTGCCTGCAGCGTTAGCAATTTATCCAGTAAAAGCCTGGCATATATGGCTCCGCTTGCGCCGGTTACGGCTACTACGATTTTTCTCTTCATCTTACTCACTCTTAATTCTTACGGCACGGGAAGCTGAGCAACCTTCTTCATCGGATACTCAAGGTACCTGTCTTTGATATGATTGTACACCCAAATCTTTTCAGCAAAAGGCGACCGATCTTTACCGTCGTCCCAATACAGAAAAGAAACTTTGAACGTATCCCTTGTATCCCTAACATACTCATGAAAGCAGCTATCGGCAATCGAATTCAAACGTACAGTATCCACTCTTTGTTTCAAATAAATATATGCGCGCCTTCCATCGGCCACGGTTATATCGTAGTCGTTGCTAAAAGTGTGAGAATGTCCTGATTTGTCATTACATCCGAATCCGAAAGCAAAAAGTACTATGGTTGTAATGAATGCGTACCTCATATTGCCGTGATAAAGAATTAGGGCACAAAAAAGGGTCGAAAACAAGTTTCCGACCCTACATCTACCTATGAAAAACATGCCCTTTGAGCGGGCACTACAAATATAACAACAGTTTTTTGATTTGTAAACAATTTGTTAAAATAATTTTAATGCTGCGGGTCAAGGTTTTTTTCTATAAGTGTTTGGATGATACCGTCCACCATGCCCACTGTTGGCACATACATGCTTTTGATATTAGCGCACTTTAAAACCGTTAAATATATCTCGCAGGCGGGGATAATTACATCGGCCCTATCCTGGTTTAAGCCCAAAACGTTTATACGCTCTTTCATCGAAAACGAATCGAGGTAATTGTACAGAGATTTCAGTTTAACATAGGTAAGCGGGGCGTTATCCTTCTCGTTGGATAGCTTATAAAGCTTATTGATGTTGCCGCCCGTACCTATACCGAAAATACTTTTGAGCTGGCGCGTATGCTCGCGGATGAAATCTTTCATCTCGTTCCAGGTTTCTTCCTTATCCTGATTATCCAGAATGCGTATGGTACCCAGGTTGAACGATTGCGAAGCCAGCAGTTCGCCTTTAGAAAACAGAGAAAGTTCGGTACTGCCACCGCCTACATCTATGTAGAGATAATTCTTGTCTTTATCAATATCTATCTCCGCATGGCTGGCGTAGATAATTTCGGCTTCATTTTGGCCGTGTACGATCTTCAGATCAATCCCCGCTTCTGCTTTTATCCGCGCAACAACCTCCTGCCCGTTCTCCGCCTCGCGCATGGCCGATGTGGCGCAAGCCATGTAGTCGGTTACTTTAAAAACATCCATCAGGTTGCGGAAGGCCTGCATAGATTTTACCAGGTCATCGGCCTTTTTATCGGAGATGCGCTTGTTTAGGAAGGCATCGTCGCCAAGCCTTACAGGCACGCGCACCAGCGTATTCTTCTTGAACGAAACAGAACCGTTATTCTCTATAATATTGGCTATCAGGAGCCTAACGGCGTTAGATCCTACATCAATGGCAGCGTATCTCAATTTGTGGTGGTTTTGTTTTTAAGGTATGTGTAAATATCCATCTGGGCGCGGGTAAGGGTATCGGCCTTAGTTTTGTGGTATTTGTTTGCGCTGCTGCCGGTAATTTCGCGGGCCTTGGTATTATCGCGCAGCTGTATATCTATAATGTCACGTATCTCTTTGCGCAGGTTATCATCGTATATAGGGAAGCCTACCTCTACCCTGTTCTCTATGTTGCGGGTCATGAAATCGGCCGAGGTAAGGTACATCACTTCGTTGCCGCCGTTGCCGTAGATGTGCACACGGGCATGCTCCAGGTATTTGTCAACGATGCTGATCACCTCGATGTTCTCGCTGAAACCCTTTTGTCCGGGTATAAGGCAGCACATGCCGCGTATGATCATCTTTATCTTAACCCCTGCGTTGCTGGCCTGGTATAGTTTAGCTATCATCTGCTCATCGGCCAAGCTGTTCATCTTAAATATCATATACGCCTTTTTGCCGGCTTTGGCCAGTTTTATCTCATTATCTATCAGCTTATAAATGGCCGGCCGCGAATCTATAGGCGATACGATGAGGTGCTTCAGATCCTTTGGCAGTGTAAGCTTTATCAATGCCTTAAAAACGTTCACCAAATCGCCGGTCAATCGTTTATCGGCGGTGAGCAGGGTGTGGTCGGCGTATATTTTGGCGGTTTTTTCGTTGAAGTTACCGGTAGAAAGGCAGGCATAGTAAGCCGGCTTGGCCTTTTCTATACGGGTTACCAGGCAAATCTTGGAGTGCACCTTATAACCATCGATGCCATAAAGCACGTTAACGCCCTCCTCTTCCAGCCTGTTGCTCCAGTAGATGTTGTTCTGCTCGTCGAACCGGGCGCGCAACTCTACCAGGCAGTTCACTTTTTTGCCGTTTTTGGCAGCATTGATGAGGGCGTAGATAATCTTGGAGTTTTCGGCCAGGCGGTAAACGGTTATGCTTATCTCCTTTACTCTAGGATCTATAGCCGCCTCACGCAAAAAGTGTATCACGTAATCGAACGACTCATAGGGCGTGCTAATGAGGTAATCGCGCTTAGCGATGAGTTCCATCAGGCTTTTGCCGAACGATAGCCCTTGCAGCGGCAACGCGCGGTTTTTGACATATTCCAGCTCGGGCCGGCCCACGTTGGGGAAGCTGATGAAATTCTTGAAATTTTGGTAACGGCTTCCGGGTATCAGGTTCTCGCCCTGCAGGCGCATTTTCTTTACCAGGTAGCCCAGCATATCGGGCGGCATTTCGGTATCGAACACCAGGCGCATGGGCTTGCCTTTGCGGCGCTTTAAAAGGCTTTTAGCCAGCGAATCGATAAACTTCCCGCTCACTTCCTTATCCAGGTCCAGTTCGGCATCGCGGGTGAGCTGTATGGAGTATGCCTCTATGCTATCATGTTCGAAGATGAAGAAGATATCCTCGAGGCTGTAACGGATGATATCATCCAGCAGGATGATGAATTTGAGCTTATTTGTCTCGGGCAGTACCAAAAAACGCGACAGGTTATCGGGTATCTCTATCAGCGCGTAGCGGAATTTTTTGCCCTTGGTTAGTTTTACGAAGAAGTATATCGCGCGGTCGCGCAGTTCGGGCAAGGGCAGTTCATCATCCAGCATGATAGGCACCAGCGTGGATAACAGCCTCTCTCGAAAAAAATCCTTTACGAATTCGCCGCGGGTTACGTTCAGCTGTTTATCGTTCAGCAGGAATATCTTTTCCTCGGCCAGTTCCTTTACAATGATGTTCTCGTACAGGTTGTTGAATTTCTTCTCCTGCTTCACCACGATGTTTTTGATCTGGTTGAGCAGTTTTTTGGGGTTGTAGCCTAATATCTCTTTCGCCTTTTCATTGAGGTTGGCCAGGCGGCTCAAGGTTGCCACGCGTACGCGGTAAAACTCATCCAGGTTGCTACTGAAGATGGCTAAAAACTTCACGCGTTCTATAAGCGGCACGGTTGGGTCGGCAGCTTCCTGCAAAACCCTGTCGTTAAAATATAGCCAGCTTATTTCCCTGTTAACTAACGGAATGTTTTTAGTATCCATAAAGCACAAATCTGCCTTTTTATTTGTTAAGATAATATTAAATAATTGTAATAGATACAAAGCAGGTAAACCAAATATCTGCATTATAGTTTATAGCATATGCAAATGTTACCTTAGCTTTGCATTTTTAAAACAACCATTATGCCTTCATTTGATATAGTAAGCAAGATAGACGGACAAACGCTGGATAACGCCATCAACACCGCCAAGAAAGAAATTTTGAACCGTTACGATTTCAACGGCAGCAAGAGCACCATAGATCTCGATAAGAAAACCAACGAGGTAACCATTGTTACTGAGGATGATATGCGCGTAAAAGCCATAGAGGATGCCATCATCAGCCGTATGTCTAAACAGGGGCTCGACCCAAAAGCCCTCGATTTTGGCAAGGAGGTTTACGCATCGGGCAATATGATACGCAAAGAGATAAAAATCAAAGAAGGCATCGATAAAGAAGCGGCCAAGAAAATCGTTAAAAAGATAAAAGACAGCAAGCTAAAGGTAGAAGCCAGCATCCAAAACGACCAGGTGCGCGTTACCGCTAAAAAGATAGACGACCTGCAAGCCGTTATCGCGCTGTGCCGTACCGAAGATTTTGGCCAACCGCTGCAGTATATTAATATGCGGGCGTAAGTTTAGATGCGAGATATAAGACGTGAGATTTGAGATTGCCTTGTAAAGGTTGAGTTTAATTGAACATTCTAATTCCAACAAATCAAAAGATGCAAACGATACTCGAGGGCAAAGTAATGTGGAGTTACCAGCAGGAACTTTGTGATGCAGGATTATTGCAGGAAGTAAGTGCAATGTTCTCGTTTGTTCCACCACTCCATCATCATAGCGGTGAAATTACTTTAACGGAAAACGAGATTATCATCAGCAGCGACGACGAAAAACTGGTCATCAATTTAGCACAACTCGACCAGATTTACATGGGGTTTGATGATACGTTCAAAGCAACTTACGTAAAAAACAACGGACTATTTTGGCAACCATTGCGGCTCGTCTACCAAACAGCGGCTTCAAAAGAAACCATCTATTTAATCATCGATCATAATTTTATAGGGTCTCAAAACAAATACTGGTATGATACGCTCACTGCACTCTTCTCCGTATAAACAAACAGCCAGCAAAATTTAAATTTCAGTTCCGATTTCATTTTTAATTCTTAATTGGAGAGTGCTTGTGTATCAAAAAAAAGGCCAGCCCTTGCGGACCGGCCTTTCAACTAAACCAAACTTATGAAAACACTCATTTACCTCATACCTTTTAGCTCCCTCCCCTTTGGAGAGGGCCGGGGTGAGGCTTTATTTTACAGCTATTTCTCTCGACTGAAATTTAGCTTCTTCTCTTTTAGCAACGGTTAATTTCAAGATACCGTCGGTATAATCGGCTTCAATTTTTGCGTAATCGGCACTATCGGGCAAGGTGAATGACCGTACGAATGAGTTGTAGCTGTATTCGCGTTTGCTGTATTTTTTTGTCTCCTGGTTGTTTTCGGTTTTCTTTTCTGCCGAAATGCTCAGTACGTTTTTATCCAGGTTTATTTTAAAATCTTCTTTCTTTAAGCCAGGTACTGCCAATTCTATCTGGAATTCGTTGTCGTTTTCTGCAATGTTAACTGCCGGTACACGGGCAACCAATTTGTCGCTCAAAAACGAATCGTTTACAATAGAATCGAATACATCGCTAAAGAATGGGTTAGCGTTAGCTTTCAGTCCGTTGTTGAATTTTACTAATGTCATTTTTATATCCTCCTGAGTTTTTGTTTTGTTAACTTCGTTGAAGATTTATCAACTGTTATACCAACAGGTAAAATCGCGCGTTTACAAGACAGGATGTCTGTAAAATAAAATTCTATCAGACAATTTGTCATAGCATGGCTGAAAAACTGACCGATTACAAGTATAAAACCGATATAGCTATCCGCTTTTCGGATATCGACAGCGTGGGGCACGTGAACAACGCGGTGTACCTTACCTATTTTGAAGTTGCCCGTTTCAACTACTGGCGCGATGTTGCCCACTGGAATTTAAAGGAAACGGGCATTATTGTGGGCCGGTCGGAGATCAACTACCTAAAACCCGTTACTATTGATGACCGCCTGGTTTGCTACGTGCGCGTTATCCGCATAGGCAATAGTAGCTTTGATGTAATGCACGTACTGGTAAAACTTACCGATAAAGGCGAAGAGATCTGCACCACCTGTAAAACCGTGTGCATCAGTTACGATTATACCGCCGGCAAATCTGTCTCTATCCCAAGGGAAGGCAGGCAAAAGATGATTGATCATGATGAGCCGAGATTGATACTGAATACGAATTGAGAGAAGCGAAAAACTATTATCAAGATTTAGAAAGAAGATTCACCGTTGGCAGATTAGAATTTAGAAATCTAACTAATTCAGATGTTCTAATACTTGGTGCCTATTCAGTCGCTGTTTTAACTCAAGTGATTATAAGGGTAATCGATCCTCAACGGGCCCTCCCTTACTTGCTTTTTACTGCTCCTGCAGTTGGAATTTTGACAGTATCAACGCCTATTGGTTTGCGCTTTAGGAGTGTTTATTTCTCAATAATTTGGTTTTTAAACTGCTGCCTGCTTTTAATCAATGATTCAAGTCTTTGTATGGTTCCATTGGTAACCTTCTTACTTTATCATGTTGTACGCGCTTTTTTCTGGAGACAATACGGCAAAGAATTTATTCCTTATCAAGTGACAAGAGGAGGTTACGACAGATATGTAAGCAAAATAGAAGGCAGGGGCGGTTACAAAGAAGACAAAAAAGCTATGAAAATCTTGTTTTGGGTAGGGTTAATTTTAATTTTTGCCGGATTTTTCGGCATTGTTGAAAAAGCCAACTGATGCTTGTTTAACTAAAAACAGCACATTTTCGCATCTAAAATATCTTCCCCGGATTTAATATTCCATTTGGATCAAATACGGCTTTGATCCCCTTCCATAGCGCAAAGTGCATAGGCGTGTATTTCAACGGCATAAACTCTTTTTGTACCACACCGATGCCATGCTCGCCGGAGATGGTGCCGCCGAGGCTTACGGTTAGTTCGAATATTTCGGTGATACCGGCTTTTAGTTTATTGTTCCAGTCCTCATCGCTCATACCGGCTTTAATGATATTTACATGCAGGTTGCCATCGCCGCAGTGGCCATAACAGACCGAGGCAAAGCCATACCGGCTGCCAATTTCTTTGATGCCGTTGATGAGTTTCGGCAAGGCCGCACGGGGCACAACGGTGTCTTCCTCCTTGTATATCGAATTTGATTTTACCGATACCGCCATGGTGCGGCGGATGCGCCAGATTTCTTCCTTTTGCGCCGAGGTATCTGCGAAGAGTACGTCGCGGCAATTATGCGCCTCCAAAACTTCGTTTATCTTTTCGCAATCGGCAAATATTACATCCTGATTAGTGCCGTCGGCTTCTATCAGCAAAAAGGCTTCCGCCCCATCCTGCAGGTCGAAGGTTAGGCCGTCGTGCTCTATCACCCATTCGATGCCCTTGCGTTCCATAAACTCCAGCGCAGATGGCACCACCCCTGCCCTGAATATAGCCGATACCGCCGCACAGGCGTCTTCGTTGGTATTGAAGGATGCCAGCATCAAAGCATCAAGCGTTGGCCGGGGTATCAGCTTCACCACAATCTTGGTAACAATGGCCAGTGTACCCTCGCTGCCTATCAGCAACTGGGTTAAGTTGTAGCCTGAGGCATATTTAAGCGTGTTGGCGCCCGTCCAAATGATTTCTCCGTTGGGCAGCACCGCTTCCATGTTCAGCACGTACTCGCGGATGGTGCCATATTTTACCACCCTTGGCCCGCCGCTGCAATTAGCTACGTTGCCGCCAATAAAACTGCTGCCCTTGCTGGCCGGGTCAACCGGGTAAAGCAGGCCTTTTTCGGCGACTGCGTTCATAAATATTTCCGTAATAACACCCGGCTCAACGGTAGCCTGCAGGTTTTGCTCGTCTATATCCAGGATCTGATTAAAGCGTTCCATGGATATCATCAGCCCACCGTTAATGGCCAGTGCGCCGCCTGCGAGTCCCGTGCCCGCCCCTCGTGGGGTAACGGGGATGAGGTTTTGGTTACAAAACTGCATCAAGGCTGCTACTTCCGCCGTATCCTTTGGCTTGGCCACTACCTCGGGGTAGTAAACCAGGTCTTCTGTTTCGTCGTGGCTGTAGTCGGCTATGGTTGCCGCGCTACTTAAAACAGCATCCGCGCCAACAATTGCGGTTATAGCGGCAAGTAGCTCCGCGCTTATCTTATTAAAGGCCATGCTTTGTTTTGTCTTTGTTATAACTGATACTTACTACCGAATTCTGCACCGGGCCGCCCAAAGCGGGGTGTGCCTTTTTAATGGTGACGGAGGCAATCCTCACGTAAGGATACTTAGCGGCAATACCGTCAATAATACCCTGCGCAACGGTTTCGATCAATTTACGGGTGTGCTGCATCTCGGTTTTGGCTATGCGGTAAAGCTCCTCGTAGTTTACGGTGTTGGCTATCTTATCATCGTTAAAATCGTAGGCGTTCTCAAAAACCACCTCTATATCCACCACGAAACGGGTACCTAAAAGCTGCTCCTGCGGGTAAAACCCGTGATAAGCAAAAAACTCCGCGCCCTGTAAAGCCACTTTTACCATAAGCCAAAAGTAGTGGATTATTTGATAGCAATGTTGATTTTTTAACCACAGAGGGCACAGAGCAGGCGCAGAGAAACACAGAGTTTTGCAAATCATTTATAAGTTTTATGGTGTAAAAAAACAACCGACTGACAGGCTCTGTGTCACTCTGTGTTTTCCTCCGCGCCCTCTGTGGTTAAAAAAAACAAAAAATCCTGAAAAATCCTTTCATCCCTTAATCCTGTAAAAAAAACTTGAAAAATAAAATCGTGTAAAATCTATGTTTAAATCGTTTAAACCTACTTTTCGCCAAAAAGTGCCCCTGCCCTATCAAAAACAACGATTCTCAAATCTTTTAATACCCAAATCGTGTATATATTTGAGCCAACCAATACGATACTGCCATGGCCAAAACCGACTTGTACGAAGCACCGGATTACTACCAGATAGACGAATTTTTATCAGAAGAGCATAAACTCATCCGCCAGAGCGTGCGCGATTGGGTGAAGAAAGAAGTAAGCCCCATCATTGAAGATTATGCCCAGAAGGCCGAGTTCCCCAAACAGCTTTTAAAGGGGCTGGCAGAGGTAGGCGCATTTGGCCCAACTATTCCGGTAGAATATGGCGGCATGGGGCTTGATTATATGGCCTATGGCATTATTATGCAAGAGATAGAGCGCGGCGACTCGGGCATACGGTCTACCGCATCGGTACAGGGTTCGTTGGTGATGTACCCCATAAATGCCTACGGTTCCGAAGAGCAAAAACACAAATACCTGCCCAAACTGGCATCAGGCGAGTTGATGGGCTGCTTCGGCCTTACAGAACCCGACCATGGCAGCAACCCCGGCGGCATGACCACCAATATAAAAGACAAAGGCGACCATTACCTGCTCAATGGTGCAAAAATGTGGATATCCAACTCTCCTTTTGCAGATATTGCCATCGTATGGGCAAAGGACGAGGAAGGCAAAATACGCGGGCTTATTGTTGAGCGCGGCATGGAAGGCTTCAGCACACCCGAAACGCATAACAAATGGAGCCTGCGCGCATCTGCCACCGGCGAACTGGTTTTCGATAACGTAAAGGTGCCTAAAGAAAACTTGCTGCCTAACGTAAGCGGCCTAAAAGGCCCGCTGGGCTGTCTAAACCAGGCACGTTACGGCATTGCCTGGGGTGCGCTTGGTGCAGCTATGGATTGCTACGATACAGCCTTGCGCTATTCAAAAGAACGCGTGCAATTCGGCAGGCCGATAGCAGGCTTTCAGCTCCAGCAGAAAAAACTTGCCGAAATGATAACCGAAATAACTAAAGGGCAATTATTGGTTTGGCGCCTGGCAACTTTAAAAAATGAGGGCCGCGCTACCCCTGCGCAAATATCAATGGCCAAGCGCAACAGCGTTGAAACGGCCATCAATATAGCCCGCGAGGCCAGACAAATGCTCGGTGGCATGGGCATTACCGGCGAATACCCGATAATGCGCCATATGATGAATCTGGAATCGGTAATTACGTATGAAGGCACGCATGATATACATTTGTTAATAACGGGTATGGACATTACCGGCGAAAACGCATTTAGTTGATAAATTAAATTGCTTTATAGCCGAAATATGTCTCCGAATATTATATTTGTTGTCGGAGTTTCTTTACCCGCCCTATAAACATTGATGCACGAAACAAACCATTCTGGCAGCAAACTATCCAAACGCAACGGCTGGGTTTATTTGCTATTGCCATTTATTGTGGCTTGCGGGCAGAAAAAGCCTGCCGATACGGGCAACTATTCCGATGAATATTTAATTATACAGAAACAAGCCGATAAGATTTGGGGGCTTAACAACAGCACCAGGGCCGTACATTATATGGATTCGGCATTCCGCAAACTGCCAAATGCCACCATCAACGATAAATTTCGTTTTTACGCTTTCCACTACGTGCACTACCAAAAGTTGCTGCACGATTATAAAACCAGCCTGCTATATGCCGATAGCATGATTGCTATGGCCAAAAAGAGCGTTACGCCCAAGCAATACTCCGAGAATTATCCCGAGGCCAATTTTGCACTTGGAGATGCCTATTTCGAACTGAAGCAATTCAACGATGCTTACCAGGCATACTATGAGGGTTACCTTGCAGGCAAAAACTACCTCAATTCTGCTGCCCTTGCCGATTATACCTACCGCATGGGCATGATTATGTACAAAAAGGCGCAATACAAACTGGCTGCAAATTACTTTAAGGATAGCTACAGGCATAGCGGCAGCGACAGCTACACGCTGAATAAAGACTTCGTGAGCTTTTACCGCCGCCAGGAACTGCTAGATAATATAGGCCTCAGCTACAGGCACAATAACGAGAACGACAGCGCCGTGGTTTATTTCGATAAAGCTCTGCAGCTCATTAGCGATAACGCCGCTAATTTCCCCGACAGGAAACTGCATATCGATATGGCTTCCGGGGTGGTTTATGGCAACAAAGCCGAGGTTTATATCCAAAAAAATCAGGATCAGATGGCTATCTCCCTGCTAAAAAGGAGCATCGATATAAACCTAAAATCGGGGTACGATAATAGGGATGCGCAGCTAACCGAGGTAAAGCTGGGCAATTTATACCTTAAAGCAAATAAGACCGATTCTCTTGCATTGCTGTTAGGAAACCTGCGTGCGCAACTCGACACCACCAAAAACCCCGATGCCGAGGCCGATTACAACCGCCTGATAGGCAACTACTACCTAAAAAAGAACAATTTAAGCCTGGCCATAAGCCACATACAACGTTATAACCATCTTAAAGATTCGTTGGCAAAAAACGCCAGCCTGCTAATGGAAAGCGATGTAAACCAGCAGGTGGCCAATTACGAAAAGCAGCACGAAATTGACCTGTTGAGCAACGACAACAAGCTACAGGTAATATACCTCTACGCCATCACACTGGTGGCTATACTTACGGCAATCATTATGTTTTTGGTGTTTCGCAACTGGCGACGATCTAAACGCGATGTGCTTACGGTAAACATCCTCAACCAGCAGATAAACGAGCAGAACCATGTGCTGGAAAACACACTTACCGAATTAAACAACAGCAGCCAGGAAAAAGACCGCATACTGCGCACCGTAGCGCACGATTTGCGCAACCCCATCGGCGGCATAGCATCGTTAACTGGCATGATGGCCGAGGACGATTATACCGAGGATCAAAAGGAACTTATAAACCTGGTAAGAGAAACATCAGTAAACTCGCTGGAACTCATAAACGAGATACTGGAGGCAACCAACATGCAATCGGTGAAGCTTAACCTGGAACCTGTAGAGATAAACTCGCTGGTGAATAACAGCGTGGAGCTGCTCCGGTTTAAAGCCGCCGAAAAAGGGCAGAAAATAATTTTAGAACCGTCGGAAAAACAGCAGGAACTAATAGTAAGCCGCGAGAAAATATGGCGGGTTATCAGCAACCTTATTAGCAATGCCATTAAATTCAGCCCTACGGGTGAAACCATTACCGTGAAGGTGACGAATAACAACGATGCCGTTGTAATATCCGTAAAGGATAACGGCATTGGCATCCCCGAAAAGATGCAGACCGAAGTATTCAATATGTTTACCAGCGCTCAGCGGCCCGGTACCGATGGGGAAAAATCTTTTGGCCTGGGCTTATCTATATGCAGGCAGATTGTAGAGAAGCATAATGGTAAGATATGGCTCGAAAGCAACGACGGCCAGGGCACTACGTTCTTCGTGAGCCTGCCTGTACAAACCGTTGATGTTAGCGGCAACTCATCGCAAAAAGCTAGCGTACCAGTGTCCTGAGGCTTTAACAATGCGTTTTTGGGTGTCAAAATCAATATGTATTAGCCCAAACCTGGGGTGGTAGCCTTCGGCCCATTCAAAATTATCAGTTAGCGTCCACACAAAATAGCCTTCCAACCTGCAGCCTTCCTGTTTTGCCTTAAGTACCTGCTGTAAATGCGTTTGCAGGTAATTCACACGCTTGGGGTCTTCAACCGCGTCGCCCTCTACGGTATCCGGGAAAGCCGCACCGTTTTCCGTAACTATTATCTTCTTTACCTGCGGGTAGCTGTTGAATTTATGGATCATGTGGTAAATAGCAGGCGGGTGTACCTCCCATTTCATGGAGGTAAGCTCCACTTTCCGGTCCTCGGCCTTAACTAGCCGGGCGCCGATGTATGGCGTAAAAAAAGAATATTTGACGATTTCGCGAGTATAATTCTGCAGGCCTATGAAATCGAAATCGTAATGCAGGTTATCCTCATCGCCCGGCTTAAAATATTTTTGGATACCTTTCAACGCCGAAACTTCGGTTGGGTAGCCAAGACCTAGTAACGGCTCTAAAAACAGGCGGTTTATCAGGGCGTCGGCACGTTTTGCAGCAGCAACATCGCGCGGCTTATCAGAATAAGGTTCAATGTAAGAGCAGGAAAACGTAGTACCCATATGCGCATGCGGCAATGCCTTGCGCAGCGTTTTAGCCCCCGCCACCAGGCTAAGCACGGCGTGATGTACGGCCGGCAAAAAGTTACGCAACCCCATCCGTCCGGGTGCATGTATGCCTAAAAAGTAGCCCGCGCCGGTAAACACGGCCGGCTCGTTCATAATCATCCAGTTTTTTACCCGGTCGCCAAAAGCATCCGCGCAAATCTGCACGAAGTTGGTAAACCAACCAATGATGTCGCGGTTGGTCCAGCCGCCTTTGTCTTCCAGCGCTTGCGGCAAATCCCAATGGTAAACAGTTAGCCATGGCTCAATACCTTGCTGCAGGCAATAATCAATAACGTTGTTGTAGTGATCAATCCCGGCCTGGTTTACTTCGCCGGTACCCTGCGGCAATATGCGCGACCATGCAATGGAGAACCTGAAGTTGGGTATATTAAGCTGTTTTACCAGGTCGATATCCTGGCGGTAGTTGAGGTAAAAATCGCAGGCCTGGGTATGGGTATCGCCGTTAAGTATCTTGCCTTTTTTTGCGGTAAAGGTATCCCAGATAGATTTGCCTTTGCCCTCGGCATCGCATGAGCCTTCGGTTTGCAGGGCCGCAGTAGACACCCCCCAGGCGAAATCCGGGCCGAATTGTTTTTTATCGAGTTGAATTACAGGACGTTCAGATGCCATTAATTTGAGCTGGTGCGAGGCCCAAAATGTACATTATAATTGTATATACGAAACGATTCCGTAAAAATTAGTGCTTGAACGATGAACGCATGCTTTTCAGGAACAGGTATTCGCGTATATCGTTAATAAAGCCGGTTAGTTTGCTGAAGAGTTTCATGGTGCTTTGCTTTAATTTGTATATCACTAATGTAAGGCAACCATGTGTGCTTAAAGTGTTGTTTATGTTATGATTAGGTTAACATAGGGACAGGATTACACAGAAGGGCCCCGAGAATTTTTATTGAGTGAACACGAATTCCACGAATTAAGCTCAATTAACACAAAGCAGGTTTGCAATCATGATTCTCTTCCGTAGCTAAAAATTCGTGAAACGGCAAAGCCCTCTCGAACACCGTTAAAGAAATAAATAACCGTGAGAAATTCGTCTCAATTAGTGCTATTCGTGTTCACTCAATCCGTGGAATTCGCGTTTATAATTTTTACTTTTGTGGGCCATGAAAAGCTATTTTATCCGCCTGTTTAATTACGATGCCCACGCCAACAAGCAAGCTACCGGGCTGATGTTGCAGTACCCCAACGTGCCGCAGCCGGCTGGGCTGATGGCGCATATGCTGGCGGCGCAGCAAACCTGGTTAAAACGGTGCAAACACCTTCCGGCACCGGGCGGCCCGCTGTGGCCCGAAGGCCAGGTGGAAAGCTTCGACGCGACTATAGATGCCAACCACGCAGATTGGATAGCCTATCTGGAAACCTTGCAACCTGCCGATTTCGACACGATAATTACCTATAAGAATGTCAAAGGCGAAGCGTTAAAAAATGCGCTAAGCGATATACTGGCCCATGTGATAAACCATGGAACGCATCACCGTGCGCAGATTGGCCAGCACCTTAAGCAAGCGGGCGCAGAACTACCTATTTCTGATTATATCTTTTACATCCGAACCCTTGAAAATAACATCTGACATGAAAAAATTATTTGCCGTTGCATTGTTAAGTCTGCTGTTTTTAGGCTGTACCGACCCCAAACAACAAGAGAAAACCTTATTAGACGAAGTGATAGCCACACACGATAGCGTGATGGTGAAGGATGAACTGGTAGAGCGAGCGAAATTCCAACTGGATACATTGGCAAAAAAAGATTCGGCATTGAACGTTGATACAGGCGCGAAAAGCCTCGTAAAAATACTGGATAGCACCAACGCTAAAATGGAAGACTGGATGCATAAGTTCGATGCGGAGAACAAGGGGAAAACGCATGAAGAGATTATGGTCTACCTGGCCGACCAGAAAAAACAGATCCAGGCTATCGACAAGCAATTTGATGCGGCTATCGCAGCAACAAACACCTATAAGAAATCGTTGATAAAAAAATGAGGAAACTGGCAACTATCGTTGGCATCGTGCTGCTTTACGCAGCCTGCAAAAGCGGAGAAAATAAAGCTACCCTGCCCTTCTACGGAAACCGAGATACCAAAACCGACACGGTTGATGGCAAGGCGGTGGTAGATACCATTTATCACACCATCCCTGCGTTTAAATTCGTTAACCAATATGGCGACAGTATCACCGAAAAAAGTCTGAAAGGCGACATTTACGTAGCCGATTTCTTTTTCACCACTTGCCCTTCCATATGCCCCATCATGCACCGCAATATGCTGAAGGTTTATAACGAGTTCAAGAACGTAAGCGATTTCAAGATTCTCTCGCACACCATCGACCCAAGGCATGATACCGTGCCCGTGCTGAAAAAATACGCCGATAACCTGGGCATCAGCGGCAACAGCTGGTGGCTGCTGCAGGGCACAAAGGAAGACACCTACGTCCTATCGGCCAGTTACCTGGTAAGTCCGCCGCAGGAAAATGCCAAAGAGAAGTTCATACACGATGGCTATTTTATTTTGGTAGATAAGCAGAAGCGGGTACGCGGCACGTACGATGGCACCCTGGAAAAAGAAGTGGACCGCCTGATAGCCGATATCAAAACCCTGCGGGCAGAATCGAACACCCAAATCGCCCAATGAAATTCAAAGTAATTGCGGGCATCGTGCTGCTGCTGGGCATCATAGCAGCATCCTGCGGTAGTGAAACCGATATGGAGTTTAAGCGCTACTACATTGGCGGAGAGCAGCTTTACCGCGAACGCTGCCAAAATTGCCACGGCAAAAACGGCGAGGGCCTGTCTAACCTTATCCCCCCGCTTACCGATAGCGTTTTCCTGAAGGCGAACAAGAAGCTGCTGGCCTGCATCGTAAACAATGGCACAAAGGGCCAGTTGCTGCGTGTTGGCGGCAAAAGCTTTGTAGGCGATATGCCGGCCAACGATATGGCCCCGGTAGATATAGCAAAGGTGCTTACCTATATTACCAACTCTTTCGGCAACAAAACGGGTACGGTAACTTCAGAAGATGTATCGCGCGATTTACAGGGGTGTAAGTAAATACTATACTCTTTAACAATACCTTAAGGCCATCATTCCGTATTATCCAAACACAAACCCCTACCCGTTGTTGCAATATAAAACGGAGATTATGGAACAACAATTTGATGCAGTGCTTACCGGCTCGGATAGCGAAGTAAACGGTATTGCAACGCGGCTTGATAACGGTGCTTATGAATTCAACTCGCTGGATGGCAGCCTGAATTTGATAATAGCCCGCAATGCTGATGGCAAATGGGAACGGATTGCAGGCTCGGAGCCCTATTTTTCGGGATGGATTGACGAACTTGCGGAGCAAATACCCAATGCGGTAAATAATTAATATCGATGGAAAAAAGAGAGTTAGGAAAATCCGGGCTTATAGTACACCCCTTTGTTTTTGGCGGGAATGTTTTCGGCTGGACGGCCGACGAAAAAACGTCCTTCGGCTTGCTGGATGCCTTTGTGGATGGCGGCTTTAACTTTGTAGATACTGCCGATGTGTACTCCAAATGGGCACCTGGCCATACCGGTGGCGAATCTGAAACCATCATCGGCAACTGGCTTAAACAAGGCGGCAAGCGCGATAAAATTATCCTGGCCACCAAGGTAGGCAAACCGATGGGCGAAGGAATGACGGGCCTGTCTAAAGCATATATCACCCGTGCCGTGGAGGATTCATTGAAGCGCCTGCAAACAGATTATATCGACCTTTACCAATCGCACGAGGATGATGCCAACACCCCGCTGGAGGAAACCCTGGCCACTTTTACCGATTTGATAAAACAAGGGAAAGTGCGGGCCATCGGCGCATCCAACTATAGCGGACCCCGCCTGCGCGAAGCTTTAGAGGTAAGCAAAGCAAACGGTTTCGCCCGCTATGAAAGCCTGCAACCCGAATACAACCTGTACGCCCGCGAAGATTACGAACACCAGTACGAATCGCTTTGCCGGGAGAACAGCCTGGGCGTTATCACCTACTTTTCGCTGGCAAGTGGTTTCCTTACCGGCAAATACCGCTCAGAAGCCGACCTGAACAAAAGCAAACGCGGCGGTGGCATCAAAAAATATTTAAACGGGCGAGGCTATAAAATATTAGCCGCGCTAGATAAAGTGTCGGCAGAGTACAACAGCACGCCTGCCGCCGCAGCTCTGGCCTGGCTAATGGCAAGGCCGGGCATTACCGGGCCAATTGCCAGCGCCACCAGCGTGCAGCAATTAGAAGAGATTGGCAAAGCTGCAGAACTAAAGCTCAGTCCCGAATCTATTGAGTTGCTCACTACGGCGAGCAGCTACTAATAGCTACATAAAAGGAGAGGCTTGCCGATATCGGCAGGGCTCTCTTTGTTGGTATGTATATTGGGGAAGGGGTGCTTAGAACCTTGCAGGGCGCATAAAGCCACTCTGCCTTGCATTATGGCCACCGCCATTACCTTGTCCACCGCCTTGTTGACCACCATTGTGTTGACCACCATTGTGTTGACCGCCACCTTGCTGGCCGCCACCATTTTGGTTACCGCCACCTTGTTGGCCACCGTTGTGTTGGCCACCATTGCCTTGCTGGCCACCGCCGTTTTGGCTACCACCACCCTGTTGACCGCCCCAGCCGCCACCTTGTTGGCCACCGTTCGAAGGCTGTTGTGGTTGTCCGCCACCTTGTTGTCCGCCCCAACCACCATGTTGGCCACCGTTTGAAGGTTGCTGCGGCTGTCCGCCGCTTTGCTGGCCACCCCAGCCGCCACGACCATGGTCGTCTCTGCCGCCTTGGCCGTTGCCGCCTCGGTTATCGTCTCTCCTGCCCCAACCATTGTTGCCTCGGTTATCATCCCTCCTGCCCCAACCATTGCTGCCTCGGTTATCATCCCTGCCGCCCCCGTAGCCATTGTTGCCACGGCTGGCATAGTTATTATCCCTGCGGTTCCAGTCGCCACGGTTAGGGTTACCGCCCCAGCGGCCACGGTAAGCATCGTGGTTCATGTATGGCCTGCGGCCACGTATCTCGAACCTGCGTGCGCTGCGCCAATCGTAGTTGCGGTATGCGCCCGGTAAATATTGTGCCCTAACCCAACGGTTGCCATCGTTATAAAAATAGCATTGTAGCGGTACACTGTAATAAGCTTCTACTTCGGGTAAGTAATAGTAATCGTCGCTGTCGTCAAAGTCATCATTATAAATAACCTGAGGTTGTGGTGCATATACCGGCCTAACGGGTACGTTGAAGCCAATGTGAACGGATATCTGTGCTTGTGCCTTGTTTGCGAACAAACCGGCTAAAACCATTGCCGATAATAAATATATCTTTTTCATTTCGTTTAAATTTTATACATCTATGACGGCTTCTGTAAACGAAAGTTTAACACCGGATGGCAATAATATCATGACGCATTAACACACCAAAATATAATTCTTATTTTTTGTATTATATCAAAATTAAATTCCAATAAATAAAACATAGTAACGGTTTAGCAATTATAAATATCGCAGCATGCCATCAAAAATATGCCTTCCCTGATAACAAAATTATTGCTATACCACCCTAAACAGATTTCGGTTTACAACGTTTTATAGGTTAATTTGAGCATAAACACAAACTTACAATGAAGACTATCAACCACCTTCGAACTTTGCCTGTTGCTGCTGCTTGCTTCGCCTTGTTGCTTACGGCATGCAACGACGATAAAGGCAAAACAGCCAAAACAGATACCTCTGCTACCGATACATCGGCAGTAACCCTAACCTTGCCTGCGGGCTTTAGTGCAGCCACCATCGCCAAAAACCTGGGCAGCGTGCGGCATATCTCCATTACGCCGCAAGGGGGCATATATGTAAAACATAAAAGCGCAGGCGGCAATGCAGGCATCTTGTATTTAACCGAAGCTAATGGCGCAGCTACCGTAAAAACCTCGTTCGGAACCTTTGATGGTACGGGTATTTATGTAAAGAATGGCTACTTATACGCCTCGTCTGACGAGGAAGTGTTCCGCTTTAAGCTGAACGCCAATAACGAAGTAGAAAGCCCGGATAAACCCGAAAAAGTGGTAACCGGCCTTATATCACGTCACCAGCATGAAGCCAAGGCTATCTTGTTGGATGATGCCGGCAACCTGTACGTAAACATAGGCGCTTACTCCAACTCCTGCCAGGTGAAAGACCGCACCAAAGAATCTCCGGGCCAACCGGGCTGCCCTGTCCTGGATTCGGCAGCGGGCATTTGGCAATTTAAGGCCGATAAGCTTAACCAAACTTATAAAGACGGCGTGCGTTATGCAACCGGCCTGCGCAACGTAGTGGGTATGGACTGGAATAAAACCGCTAACCAGCTTTATGTAATGCAACACGGCCGCGATCAGTTGCACGATAACTGGCCCGCCTTGTACACGCAACAGCAATCGGCCATATTGCCTGCCGAGTGTATGTTTGCGATGAACAAAGGCGACAATGCCGGTTGGCCCTACGTTTATTACGACCAGGTGCAGAAAAAGAAAATAGTAATGCCCGAATACGGCGGCGACGGCAAAAAAGAGGGCGACAGCAAATACCTCGACCCTGCCGCTGCTTTCCCCGGTCACCTTGCGCCTAATGGTTTATTGTTTTATACCGGCAACCAATTCCCCGAACGTTATAAAAATGGTGCATTCATAGCCTTCCATGGTTCGTGGAACCGTGCGCCCGAGCCACAGGCGGGTTATTTTGTGGTGTTTCAACCCTTAAAGAATGGCAAAGCCGATGGCCCGATGGAAGTATTTGCAGATGGCTTCTCAGGTTCTGCAGAAAATACCGCTAAAGGCAATGCCCTGCGTCGCCCCTGCGGCCTTGCACAAGGGCCGGATGGTTCCCTCTACGTAACCGACGATGTGAAAGGCGATATTTATAAGATAAGTTATAAGAAGTAAGAGGATAATCATCCATCATAAAAACGGGGTGAACCATTTTGGCTCACCCCGTTTTTTGTTAGCCGCTGAGCGTGTAACGGTAAGTTAGGCTTTGCTGCATTTTCTCCTTAACGCGGTCAATAGCCTCCTCGCTTTCATCACGCTCGGTTTTGTCGGTTGCTTCCATGTAGGCGTTTTGGTAAGCCTGGAGTGCCTTAGCCCATTGCCTGTTCTGTTCGGCGTAAAGGCCAAGCAGTGCGTATGTAGAAGCTACATCTATCCCCGGCGTTGCCAGGGCTTTGGCCGAAACTGCCGTCACCAGCCTGTCCATTTTCAGGAATACCACCAGGCTTAGGTAATGGAAATAATTATCCGGGAACAAAGGTTCCAACTCCATGCAGGTTTTAAAGTGAAAGCCTGCGGTTTGGTAGTCTTGTAAATCATAATAATATAGCTTACCCAGTTGATGGTGCGCACGCTCGTAAGTGGCATCATCGGCAATAATAGCATTGAGCAAATTGAGTGCTTTTGGCGTTTCGCCGAATGATAGCTCATCAACAGCCTGCAAATACTTCTCTTCGATAGTATAATAAGTGTCCATAAAAATTAAAAATGTCCTAAAGGGCAAAAGCCAAAAGGGTTGTGTCGATAAAAAATTAAAATTGTTTTCCGGTGGTTATCCGGTGTACTATGAAGAGAAATGTATCCTTGATGCATAACTCCCCCACTGCTTGCCCAGCGGCCGCATATTGGTTTTGAAGGATAAGTTATTTAATAGCATCTTATAGTTATTTGCTGCAAAGGTAATTGGCGCGGGCGAGAAATGCAAACAGGATTTTAAGATTGTCGGGATTGGGGCCAGCAGGACGCCTTACCGGGGAGGCCTGTGAAAAAAAGAAGCGACAGGCACAGGCCCATCGCTTCTAATATCGTTGCAGTGTCGAATCGCTCTTATTTTTCGAGCAATATTTTTTGATTATTGAAAGCAAAGGCAGCATCAACCAGTTCGGCAACCAGCGGCCAGTCGGCAGCTTTCTCGAAGTTGTTGGCATACGTGCGCGTTACGGTGATGTTGAGCATATTGCCCACCACGGCTGCCGTGCAGGAGAACGACCCGGTTTTATTGCTTTTTTGCTTGTTCAAATCCTCTACACCGGTGGCTTTATAGCCCGGCGGAATATTGAGGGCGATGATATACTTAAAAGTACGAGCGCCCGGCATATAAACATCAATGGTACGTTTGCGGTCTTTATCATCTAACTGTACAAACGAACCTGCAAGCTTCCCCACGTCTACAATGTAGTTGTTGCCCGCTTTTTTCACGAAGTTGTTCAGTATCATGGTAGAGGTGTACTCAAAGGGCGCCTGGTTTATCTCGAGGCCTTTGTTGATCACCTTAAAATCGAGTAGTTGCGAAGGTTCCTGGTCGAACTGGCTCTTTGCTTCTTCCATAAAATCCTGGCGTATCTGTGCAGATGTTTTACCCATTCCAGCTAAAAAAGCATCGGCTGATTTTTTGGTCTCGGGGTTCTTGGAGAGACGCTTCTCCAGCGGGTCGCCGTTAACCAGTTCGGTAAGGCCGGCATCTATATCCATAGCGCTCAATAGCTCTTTTTGGCCACTATGGCGCAGGAAGCCAGTTTGTTTTACCGTGCGCTGTATTTTGATATGCTGATAATCTGCCATCAGCCAAACATTGAGTTTCTCCTCTATCTTATTTTTATCGGCAGGGCTCACCGGCAAAGTAGCCTGATATTCGTTGAATTCGTACTTGCGTGCATTTTTGCGCTCGGGCGTAAGGGCAATGGCCTTTTCGCCCTGAAATTTGGCGGGTATTTCGTTAAAATGGGTAACGGCATCGTAAAAACTCATATAAAGCGGATTGTTGCCGTTGGCTATCCTGATGATGGCATCAAAATCACTCATGGTGAATACGTTATCGAGCGAGCTCCCCTCACGCGATGCTACCAGCAGTATATCGTGCGGTATATCCATATCGGTAAGCAGGCGACTCATATCAATCACGGCGGTTTTGCTGCGGGCGGTGCGGTAGTTGATTTGGCTCATATCGTCCAGGTCGCTTTTCAAGAAATTGCCGAAGACATGCAGTTTCCAGGTATCGTAAAACACTTTCATGGAGCTATCAAGGGATACCGCCTGCATCTTCTTTTTGCCACCGAAGTAGTCTTTCAGCATCTTGGCGGGCTCTTCATCTATCGGGTTAGTCTGCTCGTTAAACGCGCTCTCGAACAAGGCCTTGTTGGCATCCATGCCGCCGGCGCCTTTGCGGATACCATTGTAACTGTTGAGCATCTTCAGCGAACTCTGGTTGCTTATTTCTATATAAGGCAACTGGCGGAAAGTGGATGTCCATTTCTGGCCCTCCAGTTTAGGGAGGTCCTTCAGCTTTAAGTTATAAACTTTATCGCCATTGTCCAGCGTGCTTTCCTGGAACGCCGGGGCACCGTTAGCGTTGATGTACAGCACCGCCGATTTTTTGTTCACCTGGAAATTGAGCGAATAATTGAGGATGGGGTATTCATCGGCAAGCACGAATACCTGGTCGTTATTAGAGTAGTTATCATCGCCTACCTTTTCCGACAAATCATTGTTGCTGATGTAATAGTCCAATATGTCGCCTACCTGCAGGCCGGGTATAGCAAGCTTGCCTTGCTGATCTTTGCCTGTGTTCTTCAGCAGCACCTCTTCGCCGGTATTGATTACCACCTCCTGCCCATTGGGTTTGAGGATTTTGGCACCTATGTAGGTTTCGTGCAAATCTTTTATCTTGCTTATCAGCAGTGATATGCTTTTATCCAGCAGTTTTTGGTACTCTAACGTAGAGTACCTTTCCAGTGCCGATTTATCGTTTATCTTAACCCGCTCGTGGAAAGTGGATATGCGGCTTACTTTATTGGTAACAGCAGCAGTAATAATCATGAAATGCACCTTTACGTTTGATGTGCGCTGCATACTGTAAGATTGCGCCAGGATAACCGCACCCTCGCCGGCATATTTGGCGGGTACTTCCTTAAGCAAAAATTCGGGCGGCGGCGCGCCCCATACCAATTTTTGTATCTCGCCGGCTTTTTCATTATAGGTTTGTGCCGAGAGGCCGAGCGTGGCACATAAAAATAAAATGATTAGTACTTGTTTTTTCATTCGTTATAAAGGTTTAAGTGTTACGGTATCGTTGTAGGCTTTCACCAGCTGCTCTATATCCTGGTTCCATTGCGCAAATTTGGCTTTGGCCAGGTGCGTGTTTTTGATAAGGATATTCTTTTTATAAATAACTTTAGTTGGCGTGGCGGTGTATTGGATGTGGAACTCATAATCGGAAGTGATGATGTTCAGCGCTGCCGGAAGGTAATCTACCTTAAGCCCCGCAGGTATCAACAGTTCGGCATCGCGTTTGATATCCATTTTATGGCCAAACCAGTAATCGTGCTTGCGTTCGTCGGTCTTGATGGCACCCTCAGTAAACTCGCGGGTATGATCGAGGTCGACATAATAAGCCTTGCCGAATGATGAGATCCCGTTTTTGGTACTCACCTGGTAGCTTACAGTCAAATTACCATCAGGCTTTTCCATTTGCGACATGTTAAGGTTGGTGATGGTGTAATCGTTATTATCGCCAGACAGGTAATTGATCATAGCATCAGCAGCTTTTTCCCTGCGGATGCTATTGAGGCCCGTAAGCACCTCTTCCTTGTCCTCCCCTTTCCAAATGTAATTTACCGTCCCTTTTAGGGCTCCATCTACAATTTCGTACCTGGCGATAGCGGTGTTGGCGTTTTGGCCCATAGCGGCAACGGGTACGCGGGTAAGCCTGTATTTTTCGCCATCCTCCATCAACACCTGCCTGCCCTGTATGCGCTCGGCATATTCATCAAAGCCGATATAGCTTTCGGTGGCATCCAAAAAATAAGTTTTCCCCTTGATATCCAGGGCGCATATCATGTGGTTATCTACCGACAGCGAGGGGGTTTGGTAATCGTAGGCAATGTGGTTGGTGCCCAGCCAGCACAGGCGCGCATCGTAGCCGCTTGCGGTAAGCAGCGCCTTGGTTAGGTTGGCCATGCCCTTGCAATCGCCATATTTTTTGCGCAGCACCTCGTCGGGGCTTTCGGGCTTAAAGCCGGCCATGCCATCTTCAAAAGCAATGTAGCGGATATTATCCTGCACGTAATAATAAATGGCCTTTATCTTTTGTATATCGGTTGTAAGACCTGCGGTAAGCTCTTTGGCCTTGGCAATAACGGCCGCCTGATCTGCAGCCGTATTGCTTTTAGTTAAGCTATGGTACCATTTGTACTGATCGTCCAATGTGTTGAAATAGGTAAAGCTGCCGCCCGGCGGCGTTGCCGATTTGCACATCACCAGTAAATGCGGATAAAGGTAGCTTGGGCCGGGGCTGTTGCCCTCCTGTTTGGTGGCAGGCAGGTTTTGTATGCTATAAGTAACCAGGTCGGCATCTTCACTGCTGATGTATTGAACGCTTTTTTTTATATTGAAAGTGCCGAAGTTGAGTTCCTTCAGCTCAACCTTCATCCAGCGGGGTATTTTTATAGCAACCGTTTTTTGCTCAAGGGCATAGGGTTCGGTAAAATAAATGCTGGTGAAATAGCGCGGATCGTTTACGGTTTGCTCGAAGGTGACTACCCCCAGCGCGCCTTTCCGGGGGATTGCCATGGGGAAATAGCAAATCTTTTCGTCGGAATAAAAGATATCATCGCTGCCGTAATAGGTATAAACGGGTTTAAAATCGCGCGGCTTTCGGCCGTCTACCTCACATGCTACCGAGGTTAAGGTTACCTGGTTGTTATAATTGAGGGCCACCGGCACAGTCGCCTGGAAACGGCTTGATGCATAACTAACGGTTTGCTTTTCTTTGATTTCTACCGCTGCCGTTTTTGCGTTGTAAACAAACTGGTAATTTTCTACAGCAGACTTGATGGAGATGGTAGAATCGGCCGACTGGCCATAAACTATGCGGGTGCAAAACAGGCATAAAAAGCCCGAAACAATATATTTAATCATAAATTAATTAGAATCCTAACATAAGGTTTTTTTTTTGCCTGCGGAAATAATGTGTTGTTAATATTATGTTACCTCCGTTTAATTTAATGCAGTTTTTTTGCTGCCCCTACTTTCGCGCTAATATCTAAAAAACTACCTTTGCGTATGCCTTACAAAGAACGAGAGATTAGCAAAGTGTACTATACCATGGGCGAGGTATCGGCCATGTTTGATGTGAACCAGTCGCTGATACGTTTCTATGAAAAGGAATTCGATGTGCTGCAGCCCAAGAAGAATAAAAAAGGCAACCGTTACTTCACCCTGGAGGATATCGAGAATTTCAAGATCATCTTCCACCTCATACGCGAGAAAGGCTACACCCTGCAAGGTGCAAAAGATTACCTGAAAACCAATATGGGCGACAGCCGCGATAACCAACGCGTGATAGATTCTTTGGAGAACCTGAAAAAATTCCTGCTGGAAGTACGCGACGAACTATAATATCTGCCGCAGATACGCTATTTTTATTCCCCATAAACCTTATTGCCCTGCCTTTTGCGGGTGCCTGATTTTGGTATGATAGCAAAACACAAAGGCGAAATCCCAGTCGTAATTTTATTACTCCCCTTTATTGCCGGTATTGTTGCCGGGCTTTATTGGCTGCGGGCCAACCTCATGCTGCTTTATATCACGGCCGCTGTGCTTATCATCGCATTCGTTATACTGAACCTCACCTACAGCAAACTGAGCGTCTATAAAATGCGCTGGCTCGGCGGGCTATTGCTTTATCCTATCCTGTTTTTAGCGGCATGGCTGCTTACGCTGCAGCACCGCGAACTAAACAACGCCGACCATTTCTCTAAAATACCTGCCCGTTACCTGGCTGTACGCATTAATACAGAACCCATTGTTAAGGGCGATGTAGTGCGCTTTACGGCAGATGCTGTGCGAGCTATCAACACCGGAAGCACCAGCCCTTGCAGCGGCACCTTGCTGGTTGCCATTAAAGACGCGCAAGCTACATATTTATCCTATGGCGAGGAGTTGCTCATCCCCGCAAAATTCGCCGAGGTGGAGCCGCCTTATAACCCCGGCGAGTTTAATTACAAGCGTTACCTGGCCAATAAAAACGTTTACCATCAGGCATATTTATACCCTCGGCAATACAAAGTATTAAGGGCGGGCCAAGGCAATCCGGTTATTGCTTTTGCCCTGCATGTCCGCCAGCGTTTAGTGGAAAAGCTAAAGGCGAATATGCATGATACCACGTCCATAGCCGTAGCATCTACCCTGATATTGGGTTACAAAGCCGATTTAAGTAATGATGTTATACAGGCGTACTCTAAAACCGGAACCATCCATATCTTATCCGTTTCGGGCGGGCACGTAGCTATTATTTATGCCTTGCTGGCCCTTGTGCTGGGCTTTTTGGATGGGTACGGGCAAGGTAAGTTGATCAAGGTGCTTTGCATCATCGTGCTCATTTGGGCTTATGCTTTGCTCACCGGTTTCTCCCCGGCCGTGAACCGTGCTGCCTTGATGATCAGTCTTATAATCTGCGGCCGAACCTTTGCACGGTACATCAATAGCCTGAATATCCTGGCTGCTTCGGCGTTTGTATTATTGTTGTGCGATCCCTTTTTGCTTACCGATGTGGGCTTCCAGCTATCGTACCTCGCAGTAGCCGGGTTAATAATAATACAGCCGGTAGTTTACGGATGGCTGGTTTTTAAGAATAAGGTTGCCAATTATCTTTGGAGCGCATGCTCGGTATCCATCGCTGCGCAGGTTATTACTTTTCCGCTCAGTGCGTTTTATTTCCACCAGGTGCCGGTTTACTTTTTACTGAGCAATTTGCTGATTATCATCCCTGTAATGCTGATTATGCATAGCGGCCTGCTCCTACTGTTGTTGCCGCAGCTTCCCCGTGTGTCGCGTATATTGGGTTATGTGTTAGAGCATAGCATCCTGCTGATGAATAAAGCACTGATCTGGATAGAACAAGTGCCATACGCCAGTATTGGCAAAATATGGTTGACCGGGCCGGAGCATTTAATGCTTTACCTACTCATTGTTGCCGGCTTTTGCTTCTTTTATAAGGGCAACAAAATCTATCTGAAACTTGGCTTAGCAACAATGCTGTTGTTCTGCATCAGCATCAGCCTGAAAAAACACGATGCCGACCAAACCCATTCCATCAGCTTCCTTAACCTGCGCAAGCATGTGGGCATCGTTTTCAAGAACGGTAGTAGCGGCGTGGTGCTTACCGATTTGGCCGATACAGACAAAACATTCCTTTATGCCGTACAACCCGGGCTGGATAGCATGCAGATCAGCAACTATACGCTACTTAAGCCCGACAGCAACCTGAGGTTGCCCTATTTCATAAAACAGCAAAACCTGGTGCAGTTTAACGATACCCGGATATTGCTTTTAAACCAAAGGTGGCAATTGCAGTCTATCCCCAGGCAATTAAACGTTCAATATTTGTACCTGAGCGACAATGTTTTAATTAACAAGAAAGCGACAGATGGACTTATGGTTATCGCCGGTGGCAGCAATTCGGATATTTATATTGACAAACTAAAAAATATTACTGTAACTTGTAAAATATTAAAGCGTAACAAATGCATCATAATCGCATCTAAATAGCAAATAAGTTTAATAACTTTATTGAAACAGCACACACTTACTTAACAAAACACCAAATTGAATTATCAAACTAAAAACATGAAAATTAAATTATTTACGGTTGCCATGGGCATTGTGCTTACCGCAACAGCTTTTAAAGCAAGTGCCCAAAAAGCATACACCGAAGGTTATGTTACCTACAATATGGATATGCGCGGCCAGGCCGTAGAAGCCAAACATTATTTCAGGGCAGATTCCAGCGCTATCGCGTTTTCTGCGGGCCCGGCAAATATCAAAGTACTGTCTGACGCTAAGCAGACTTTTATGGCCATTTTAGTAGATGTATCTATCGCTTCAATGAAAAAGGCAGCTGTTATGTCGCCTGCTGAAATTGAAGAGGCTGTTTCTAAAATGCCTAAATTAACATTCGCGCCCGGCACCGAAACTAAGGTTATCAACGGCTTCAACTGCAAAAAAGTGGTGGCAACCGATACCAAGACCAGCAAAACCTACGATGTTTGGGTAACCAACGATATATCGGTACCTGCTACAGCATTCTCTAAATACTATGCAGGTGCAGGTGGTTTCCCGATACAGTTCGCTAGTTTTCAGGATGGGCAAACTTCAGAAGTTATCGTAAAAAGCGTTACCGAAGCTAAATCTGCTCCAGGCACATTCGGCATCCCCGGCGATTTCGAAAGGATTACAATGGATGACCTTAAATCTCTCGGCGGCGGTATGTAATACCCCGCTATATAACATCAAACCCCGGTAATGGATAACGTTACCGGGGTTTATTGTTTTTAAGGGTTTGATTTACGATTAAGTTGAAAAAGCAATTAGCGATAAGGACCCGGAAAAATTAGTTGAATGTCTATACTGACCATCCTACCATCAAAATTCTAAATTGAAAACGGCGAAGCCCCGCACTCTGAAGGGGGAACTTTTGAAAAGCATTTCATTGTTTGTATATTTAAGGTGAGTATGAAACCGGTAGAAAAATATAAGCCACAAACAGCAAGACCTGTCCCTTGGGTTGAAATTGAAGAACATTACAGAAATTTAGTTGAAGATTATAACTGGCCTATTCAGAGTATGCTCGATCTGGTTAGGTATATCCGACGTACTCATTTAGAGGAAAGACTGTATGCTTACACATCTCACGACGAGTTAGTCGTAACAATCTATGATATACCCGAATGGAACAGGGAAGCATTGCATATACACCTGGATCCGGTATCGCTGATATGGAAGTTTCACTATTTACCAAAGCCTTATGAGTCACCGGAGGGGGAACGCTCATATCCAGAACAAGAGGGCATTAGTAAGTTTGTTAAATACATTGAAACGCTTAAATGGTGACTTCGGGCTAGGCAGCTTACCACGCCCTATCCCCCACCAGCGGCACGAACCTAAAGGTATCCAGCACAATTTTCTCGTAATTGTTTTCGCCGGTTTTTAATACGGTAACCATTTTTTGCGATTTTTCGTCGCCCACCGGGATAACTAATATGCCGCCTACGTTTAGTTGCTTCAGTAGCAGGTCGGGTACGGTGGGTGCGCCGGCGGTTACGATGATCTTATCGTACGGCGCATCGCTGGCTACGCCTATTGAGCCATCCCCTAAAAAGAATTTGGGCTGGTAGCCCATATAAGGCAGCACTTGTATGGTGCGCTCATAAAGCTTTTCCTGTCGCTCTATGGTGAATACTTTAGCGCCAACCTCCATCAATACACAGGTTTGGTAACCGCAGCCGGTGCCTATTTCCAGCACCTTATCGCCTTTTTTAATGTGGAGCAGTTCTGTTTGATAAGCAACGGTATAAGGCTGCGAAATGGTTTGCCCGGCCCCAATCGGGAAAGCGATATCCTTATAAGCCTGGTTCCAGAAAGTTTCATCGAAAAAGTAATGGCGGGGCACTTTGCCAATGGCAGTTAAAACGCGCTCGTCTTCGATGCCTTTTTTCCTAAGGACTTCCACTAAACGCTTCCTCGCACCCTGTTCCCTGTAATTATCAATAAACTTATACGCCATACACGATGCTAAGATAATACACGATTGAGCGATTAAACGATTAACACGATTTGATTTGCAGGCGTATTATTTTATTTGATTGATTAAGAGAAGATTTATTTTGCTGGTTTTTGCTTAGGGATAGATTTTCGGACGCAATCAGCCTTTTATTATAGACTCTTTTAAACTCGAGGCTATTGCCGCCAAAGTTTATAAGCAATCCATCGGCTATATTAAATATCTCGAGATAGTTTATTGCCTGATTTTTATGAATATCTTCTAGCTTTTCCGTTGCCTTCCTGAAATCCGTTGCCAATAATAGAATGTACTTGCATAGCACAACCAATTATTTTATGAGTGATTTGATTAATATCCATAAACCGAATCTAACCAAAATCCATTCTATAAAATCAAAAAAAAATCGTGTTAATCGCTAAATCCCTTAATCGTGTTTAATCGCTGTTTAGTAAGGATCTACATCCGGCTGCACCACGCTCCCTTTACTCAACTTCGTCGTGTGGAATTGCGTGATTACCTCTCTTAGCAAGGCTTTGGCTTTTACAATGGATATGCCATCGCGTTCAAACTTCAGCATAATGGTTTTGATGTAGAAATTACGGATGCGGTTAACGAGGGGCGGCTCGGGGCCAATCACACGGTCGCCGAAATGCTTACGGAGTTCGGTTGCCAGGTATTCGGCCTGGTTGTAGAGTATCTCGGGGTTCATGTGTTTTACATCGATGCTGATGATACGATAAAACGGCGGATAGTGGAAGCTTTTGCGTTCCTCCATTTCGGTAAGGTACAGATCGAGGTAATCGTTTTCTATCACCTGTTTTATTACGCGGTGGCTTGGGTCGTAAGTTTGTATAACCACCTTGCCCTGCTTGCCCCTCCGCCCTGCCCTGCCACTCACCTGGGATAGCATCTGGTAGCTGCGCTCGTTGGCGCGGTAGTCAGGGTATTTTAAAAGGCTGTCGGCGTTGATGATGCCTATAACGGTAACATCGGCAAAATCGAGTCCTTTGGCAACCATTTGGGTACCGATGAGTATATCTATCTTTTTTTCTTCGAGGTTATTGAGGATGGTTTGCAGCGAATTGCGCGAGCGGGTGGTATCCAGATCCATCCTGGCCAGCCGCACATCCGGCATCAAAACGGATAGCTCATCTTCTACCTTTTCGGTACCGAAGCCCTTATATTCGAGATGGGTGGAGCCACATGCCGGGCAAACGGCAGGCGTATCTTCCTTATAACCGCAATAATGGCAATGCAGCTTGGTGGTGTGCTTATGGTAGGTAAGGCTCACATCGCAATTGATACATTTTGGCGTATGGGCGCAAACCCGGCACATCAGCACAGGTGCATAACCCCTCCGGTTTTGGAACAGTATCACCTGCTCCTTGTTTTCCAGGGCCAGTTGCATATCGGCCATCAGCACACTGCTGAAATGCGATTGCATAGTTTTCTGTTTCAACTCCTTAGATATGCTTACTACCTCAATGGCAGGTAGCTGTACACCGCCGTAGCGTTCGGCAAGCTCTACCAGGCCGTATTTGTTAGTGCGTGCGTTGTAATACGTTTCGAAGGAAGGTGTTGCCGAGCCCAGCAGCACTTTGGCACCGTGCATATTGGCCAGGTAAATGGCCGCATCGCGGGCATTGTAGCGTGGCGCAGGGTCGTATTGCTTGTAAGAGGTTTCGTGCTCCTCGTCTACGATGATGAGCCCCAAATCATGGAAGGGCAAAAACACCGATGAGCGTGCGCCCAGCACCACTTTGTATTCGCCGCGCAGCACTTTTTGCCATACCTCTACCCGTTCGTTATCATTAAACCGCGAATGGTAAACACCTATAGTGCCCCCAAAATAAATGCGCAGCCGCTCTATAATATGGGTAGTTAGGGCAATCTCGGGCAACAAATAAAGCACCTGCCTGCCGGTGGCAATCATCTCCTCTATCAGCCTGATATATAACTGCGTTTTGCCTGAGGCCGTTACGCCATGCAGCAATACCACGTCCTTTTTCTCAAAATGCTGTCGCACTTCGGCCAAAGCATAGTGCTGCGCGGAGCTCAATTCAAACAAGCTGCTTTCTTCGGCATCTCCTTCATACCCAAGGCGGCTAATCACCTTCTGCTCGGCAAAAAACACTTCCTTTTCTATCAACGATTTTATGCTGGCTTCGCCCGCGCCGCTTTCCTCTATCAATTCGTTTTTGGCAACGGTTTTTTGCTGCCGCGATAGCTTCATATAGGCCAACAAGGCATCGGCCTGCTTAGGCGCGCGTTTTTCCAGTATCTCGAATAGTTCGCGGCGGTTATCGGGGTTAAGGTAAACCGGATTTAAAGTGATATAGGTTTTGCGGCGCGGCTTGTATCGCTCGCTTACTTCTTCAGATAGGATGATGATGTTTTTCTCGAACAGCGATCGCAGTATCGGCATCACCGTTTTTTGGCCAAGGAGTTTTACGATATCGCTCACCGTCAACTCCGGCTGTATGTCCAGCGCTTCGGTAATCAGGTACTCTTTATCGTTTAGCTGGGTTTTATCGTACTCATGTTCCCGGTTCAGCATTATCCTGGTTTCGCTGGCCAGTTTCAGTGCCGATGGCAGGGCGGCGTTCATTACCTCGCCTGCATTGCACATATAATATTCGGCCACCCAATGCCAAAAAGCAAGCTGCCTTTGGGTAACCACGGGGGCATCGTCCAATACCTCTATAATATATTTCGCCTCGTATTTTTCGGGCGCTTGCTCGCCAATGGCGGCTATAACGGCTGTGTAAAGCTTGCTTTTGCCAAACTGCACCACCACGCGTTTACCTACCGCAACAGCACCGTTCATATCGAAAGGTATGCGGTAGGTATAGTTAAGGCTGATGGCCAAAGGCAATATCACCTCAACAAAAAGCGTTTTACGGTTAGGCTGCTGTACCTCGGCAAACTCTAACATGGGCTTATTTATTGCGGAACGCAGCCAGCGCAAGCGTTATCCAGCCAATTATAAACAATAAACCGCCGAGAGGAGTAACCGGGCCAATGGCTACCAAACCAGGCATTTTCAATAAATCGCGGCAGGCCAGTAGATATAACGAGCCCGAGAAAAGCAATATCCCTAACGTGAAACACCAATAAGAGGCTACGATAAGATTATTTTTGAACCTGGCAAAGGTAGAGAGGAACAGCAAAGCGAAAACATGGTAAAACTGGTACTGAACCGCGGTGTGCCAAACTTCCAGCTGACGGGGCTGTAGCTTTGCCCCCAACGCATGAGCGCCGAACGCACCGCAAATAACGGCAATAGCACCCAGGAGTGCAGCGGTACTTATAATTTGTTTGTTCATGCAGATATAAAAGGCTAAGTTAACCAAATGAAAGTATTACTTTATTGTGGTACGGTAAAATTCTAAATTGCGGGCGCAAAGCCACATGAAAAGATTCATCCTATTTACGCTAATTCTCATTGTGGGCACCGGGTACTTTACGATTAAGTATTTCAAAAGCTTAAACTCGTCTGGCGTACACGCGGGCAACATTATGCGCACCATACCCGATAGTGCTGTAGCCGTTTTCGAGTTCAGTAACGATAAGGGTTTTTACGAAATCTTTACCGACAACACCCTGCTGGGCAGCCTGATAGGCGAACAAGCGATAAGCGAGCTGGATACCGTGCGCCAAACGCTCTTTGGCAACCCCGCGCTGCGGCAATTCTTCGATGGCAGTAACGTTTTCCTTTCGCTGCACCCCAATACAGGCCCGGAGCCCCAGCTGCTGCTTACCGCGGCCGCCGGGAAAGATTTCGAAATAAGTATCATTGATGCCCTGGCTAAGCAAAAAAAAACGGGGATGCTCATCACTTCGTTCACCATGAATGAGAAAAGGGGCTTTGTTATCTACTTAGCGTCGCTCAAAAAACGCTTCTATCTCCTCAATACCGAAGAAAATATTTACTCGGCAAGTTTTTCTAAAGAACTCATAGCCCAGGTGGCCTCCCCCCGGAACGATAAGGAAACCTCGGCCTTCCTGCTCTTGCCCGATCAGCAAAACTCAAATTCGCTTGCCAACCTTTACATCAATTACAGCCAGCTATCGCCGCTTTTCGATAAATTGTTCAAAACCAAAAACAACGATATCTTCAAAAACTTCCGGTTGCTGCCTGCTTCAGCTGCACTCAATCTCAATTACAAAGCAGATGCGCTGATGTTTAACGGCTATACCAAAGCAGATGCCAACAAACCGACCAGCTACCTCAACCTGTTTATTGCCCAGGCACCTGTGGAAAACCAGCTGAAAGAGATTTTCCCTTCCACTACGGCGTATGCCATCAATATGGCGGCATCCGACCCGGAGAAATTTATGCACGATCTGAGCACCTTCCAGGATAAGGCGGGGCTGAAAACCGACCGGGACACACTGCTGAAAAGAGTAAAAGCCGAGACCGGCATCAACCTAAAATCAGAACTTAGCAAACTGCTAGGCAAAGAGTTTGCCGTAGTCACTACTCGTTACCGCGAGAAATTTGCTCTGATAACCGTAAAAGACGGCTCAAAACTGCGCCCCTTTATGGTAAACATCAGCACAATGATAAACGATGATACCGGCGAATTAAATTACAACAAGCTGCCTTATTTCCTGTTCGGCGATGCCTTCAACATGTTCCGCCGGCCTTATTTCAGGATATTCGATAATTACCTGGTGCTCGCCAACAGCGTTAAGGAGTTGGATAGCTTTGCCGATAGCTACCTTAACCGTAAATTCATGAGCAAAACAGACTCATACCAGCGTTTTGATAATCTGATGGCCGAGCGCAGCAACGTAACATTCTTTATCAATTTCAAAAACGCCCGCATGATATTGAAAAACGACCTGAAGGATAGCGTTTTCTATGCTTACGAAAACAACAAGCTGTCCTTGCAGGATTTCCAATCGGCATCGTACCAGCTCACCGCCACCGATGGCAATTTCTACACCAACTTTTGCATGCTACGAAACCAGCGCGACACTACCCTGAGCGCAAAAAACGGCCAAAACCAACAATAAATACAACCCTTGCCGCTGTATTCCGTTAAAGGAGCATATTACTGGCGTAGTTTAACGCCAAGTGAAATTTGAATGATATATTTAAAGGCATTAACGCGAGCAAAGAATACGAAGCGATTTATGAAGAAATTTTTATTAGCATTTCCCCTGCTGTTAATTACTGTACACTCCTTTGGCCAACAATTTTCGCAATACAATACCGGCACTTTATATGATTCTTTCGAGAACCCGTCTCGTGGCACCTTCATCCCCGATTCCAGCCGCAAGTTTGCTTTCAACTTCCTGCTGCCCAATTTATCTACCAATTCGTTCTTAACGGGCAATTCGCAAATCCCATTAAAATCAAGGGCATTTTTAGGTTATTATACCACCACCAACCTAACACTTAACCAGGGGCGTATGAACCGGGTAAATGGCAACATCAACTACTACTCGCTGATGTTCAAGATGTTTACCAACCTGGAGGGCAATGCCGAAATCGGCATATCGGCACAAAGCAAAATAGAGGCCCGCGGCCTTTTCAGCGACGAAACTATAGCCCTGTACAACGGCCCAAATGCCTTTGCCGACGACCATTACGACAACATCTTCAATAACCAGGGTACTTACCAGGCCTACCATCAGCTTAGCTTTACCTATCGCGAAAAAATAAACCGCGACTTGGCCCTGGGCATAAAGCTTAGTGCGTTGATGGGTATCCGTTACCAAAAGTTACAAACTAACACTTCGGCGCTGGATATAGACCGGGCGGCCGACCAGGCAATTGTTGCCATGACTGGCAGGTACCACCTTAATTATAACCCGGGACCGTTTACCGGGCGCGATTATTTGCCAACGTTCCGCAACCCGGGTATATCCGCAGGCTTTGGGGTATCATTCCGCACGAGGGATGCATTCAACCTGCAGTTCAACCTTAAGGATCTGGGCTTTATCCACTGGAGCAACCGATCCAGCGTGTATAATTTTGCCGCTACTGATACCATACCCCAATTTTCGTCGAACCAGCGCGAGCACAACATCTACGAAACGGCCAGGCACATCACCAAAACCAACGACAAAATCGGCGGTTTCATCACACCCACCAACGGCAAAATAGAGATAAGCGCAAACAGAACCTACTGGCTCGATTATAACAATCAGTATAAATATTCGCCAACGTTCATTATCTCTAAAGAGGTGTTTTTTGATGGCGTAACGGCGGCGCTTGTAAACCCCGTGCAATATAAAAACTACACGATAACGCTTACCACCAGCTACAATAATTACAAAATATTAAGCGTGGGCGGCCAGTTTATGATAAAAACGCCCAATGTGGAGTTTTTTGTTGGGAGCGAGAGGTTGATACCAACCGCAAGTCTGGCATTGGCATCAACAAAAAACACAGGCCAGATAAATCATAGCGCGGCTTATACCGGCGAAGACATATTCATTGGCGCAACTTTTAAATTCGGCCCGCTGATAGAACATCCGCTTAACGCCAGCTACATCCCTCTCGAGAAAAAACCGGGTTTCTTCCGCAGGATATGGAACCGCCTGTTTGGTAGTGGCGACGATTATTAGGCGTTCGCCTTTTTGCCGGCGATAAAATCTTTAAGGTAATAAGGCTCGAAGTAAGCCACATCTACAAAATCCCGAGCGAGGTATTTTTCGGCAGCTATAGCCGTGAGGTGTGCCGCAGAATTGGCAAAGCCGGTGCGGAAATTAGCATTAGGGTTACCACTTAAAGCCACGCGGCATTTATCTGCACCATCGCCAAAAAACAATATTCTATTATCGGCCAATAAATCCGCAAAGCTATCTCCATTTACTATTTCGGCTGAGGTGGGTTTAACCACATCACCCTGCTGATCAAATATAGCCGTAAACACTTCCATACGGCGGGCATCAATCATAGGGCATAATAGCATATCGCCTTCAGCATCTGCAATACCTTTAGCCATAGCCGCCAGGGTATCTACCGATATCAGCGGTTTATCCAGCGCAAAACATAAGCCTTTTGCAGTAGAAACACCAATACGCAGGCCCGTGTATGAGCCGGGCCCACAGCTTACTGCAACAGCATCCAAGGCATCGTAACCTATACCCGCATACTTTAGCAAACCATCTATATACAGCGTTATTACCTCGGCGTGTATATTACGTTGGTCTATCTCTTTAAGGCCCAATACCTGCCCATCCCGGGCTAATGCTACCGAGCAGGAGGTTGTTGCTGTTTCTATTTGTAGTATGGTTGCCATCTAAGTCAAAATTAAAAAGCCAAAATTAAAAAGCAGACAGTCGATTTTTGACTTTTTACTTTAAACTTTTGACTTATTTATGGTACCGGATCATGCCCGTGGCCGCCCCACGGGTTGCAGCTGGCTATGCGTTTTATGGTGAGCCAGCCACCTTTAAATGGGCCGTATTTTTTAATAGCCTCTGCCCCGTATTGCGAGCAGGTGGGCGTATAACGGCACGATGCCCCGGTTATAGGCGATATAAAGTACTGGTAAAACTTTATCAGCAGCAAAAAAACACTGCCGATAAGGCGGGCAAATATATCCCACAAAAACTTCATTTGATTACCTGCCCCCCAAGCTGCGCCAAAAGCTTAAGCATTTTTTTTTCGATAAGGGCGTAATCGGCCAGTTCTTTGCCAATGAAGCCAATAGACAAAACGATGCGTTTATCGGCATCGGCCAGTACATCATATAACAAGGCTTGTTTGTTGAGGCGATAAGCCTCGCGCATGCGGCGCTTGATTACATTACGGTCTACAGCGCGTTTGTAGCGCTTTTTTGCCACCGAGAACACTACCTGCACGGGGAATTGCTGCGCGTTATCTACAGGCATCCAGGAGGCCCGGAAGGGGTAACACAAAAAAGAAGAACCGTTATGAAAAAGCCCGTCTATAAGCTTCTTATTACATAACCGTTCTTCTTTTTTAAAAGTATGCATAGTTGTTAGTGCTGAACCTAAATTAAGCTTGTAACCGGTTCGGCCCCTTATTTATTTTAATAAGGAAAAACAACCAGTATATTAAGCTTTGTGGGTGCGCTCGTCAGAAACTGACAATCTTTTGCGGCCTTTGGCTCTTCTTGCTGCTAATATCCTCCTGCCGTTAGCAGTTGACATGCGCTCACGGAAACCGTGTTTATTCCTTCTTTTCCTTTGTGAGGGCTGAAACGTTCTTTTCATGGCTATATTTTATTCTTATTATGCTTAATCTTCGTCCTAAAAAACAAGAGTGCAAATGTAGCGTATTTTTTAGTTTTTTCAAATAGAAATGTTGTTATTTGATAACGCGTATTTATTAACATATTAACATAGCCGCTTATCACATGAAATTTACCGCCTGCCTGTTGCTAATATTGCTTCCTCTGGCCGCCTTTTGCCAGGACCCTATGGCCGCCCATTACAAAATATACAATACAGCCAAAAATGCCCCCGCCACGCTGGATGATGTAATTAATGATATGGAGAAGAGCGATGTACTTTTCTTCGGCGAGGAGCATAATGATAGCACAGGTCATTACCTGGAGGCCGTACTATTTAAGATGCTGGCAGCGAAATACCCGGCTAAAACAGCGCTATCAATGGAGATGTTCCAAACCGATTGCCAAACGGTATTGAACGAGTACCTGGCCGGCTTTATCCGCGAGAAGAACCTGATTACCGAGGGCCGCGCCTGGAAAAACTATAAAGATTACCGCCCAATGGTTGATGCCGCCAAAGACAATAACCTGCCCGTTGTTGCTGCCAATGCCCCTACCCGCTACACCAATATGACTACCCGTGTTGGGCTTGGCGACCTGCAAAAATTGGATGCCACCGCCAAAAGCTGGCTGCCACCCTTACCGATAGATACCGCAACCGGCCGCTATTACGATAAATTCGGCGAGGTGATGGGCGGGCACGGCGGGCCTATGCACGTTTTCCAATCGCAAAACCTTTGGGATGCTACCATGGGTTACAGCATTGCCAAATTTTACAAAGCTCATAAAGATTTCAAGATAATGCAGGTAAACGGCGGTTTCCACAGCGAAGAAAAACTGGGTACCGTTGCACAGCTAAAGAAGTACGCGCCTAAAATAAAGGTAATGAACATACAGGCCTACGCCGATGATAACTTCGACAAGCCCGATTGGAGCAAATACGCCAAATTTGGTGACTATATAATCCTTACGGATCCTAAACTGCCGAAGACCTTTTAAAACGAAGGAGCGCTGAAAAGCGTTTTTACCGCCGCGTCATTGCGAGGAACGAAGCAATCTCCCGATAAAAAGAGCAACTTGCATAGTGAATTGTCCTGTGTAGAGATTGCTTCGTTCCTTATGATGACGTGGTGGAGTTTTTCGTTTTCACTCCTCAAAATTAATCAGCGCAGCATATTTCTTAGGCGCTACCTCGCAGTAAGCTACTTTTAACAGCTCGGTACACAACTCAGGTTTGGCAGCATTCAGGTCGATGTGCGTCCAGCCAAGTTTGCCCCACTTATTAGGTACGGGGTAAACACCGTTGCCTTCGGCAAGGCAAAAGATATCCTGGTCGGTTGGCGACAGCTTCACCGTAGCACGATTTGCCGTTTCATTCAGCGTGGCAAATATTTTTTTAGCTATTTTGAACGAGTTGTTTTCGAAATGCGCATCCTCTATCGCATCTGGTAGCGATAATGCTTCACGCCTTAAAAAATCTACACTTACCATTTTATTTGAACCCCATTTCGTTGATAAGCTGTTATATCACAAAGTTCCGGGTCGGTTGATGAACACAACATTGTAACTGTATCTGAGGTTTGTAGCATGTCATCCGCGTCTCTAAACTCTTGGGTGTAAAATCGGTTGTTAAACCGATAATAAACAACAGCGTAATTAGCGACAGTGTGTTTTACAGTTACCTGGCTAAATCCTACGACTATTCCCTTTGTAATCAGCCCGTGCGCTGCAAGTTCGTATTTTTGATAAACCCATCTCAATACATACGCTGCTAAAACGCAACCAACTATTAGCCCTGTGTAATTAAAGATAATCGAATTACGAAGGTCATTTGATGTCTGGCCATGTAACCTAACGGCAGTTAAAATTAAAAATCCTCCACAAATACCAACCAAAGACCATGCTCCATAAGGCGAATTGTAACGATGCGAATAACATATAAATACGCAAACACTTACAAGGATCAGTGCCTTTACGCTTCCCGTAAGTATCCTTTTGGTTGTCACTACTTCTTCGCAGCCAAAATATCCCTTATCTCGGCAAGCAATACTTCTTCTTTACTTGGTGCAGGCGGCGCAGAAGGTGCTTCTTCCTCTTTCTTTTTAAGGGCGTTAATGGCCTTTATTGCAACAAATATGCAAAGCGCAATAATCAAAAACTGGATAATGGCATTAATTAACAGGCCGTAATGAATGGCTACTTCGGGTACTTTCGCCACGGCATCTGCCGGGGTAAGTACAATTTTTTTGTCGGCGAAATCTACACCGCCCGTAAGGTAAGCGATAGGCGGCATGATCACATCAGACACTAAAGACGTGACTATCTTACCAAAAGCAGCGCCGATAATTACACCGACCGCCAGATCAACCACATTGCCTTTCACGGCAAAATCTTTAAATTCTTTTACGAAACCCATAATACAGATATTTATATATTTTTAAAGTTATCAATATTTATCCCACGCCTCCAAACAAATTAATACAAAAAGCATTTACAACATTACGCCGGTTACAACTTCTTTATTTTATAAGTTAAGGTAATTGATGTACTTTTGCCTTTGTCTTAATTATGCTTAAACAGAACCTTCAACAAAAGCTTTTACAAAAACTTTCGCCGCAGCAAATACAATTCATCAAGCTGTTGCAGGTGCCTACGGTATCGTTAGATACCCGTATAAAAGAAGAACTGGAAGAAAATCCCGCGCTTGAAGATATAAGCCTGGCCAATATAAACGAACCCGAGGAACAATACCCCGACCGCGACCCCGACGAAGATAAGTTCAACGCCGACGAAGAGCGTGGAGAGATGGACGAGTTTAATATAGACGACTACCTGCAGGAAGATAACGTGAACGATTATGGCTCTCGTTACGACCAAAACGGCGAAGACGAAGACGAACGCAAGGAAATACCCATTGCCGTGCAAAGCTCGTTCTTCGAGAGCCTGCAATCGCAGCTGGACCTGCTCCCCGTATCAGACAAAGATTTTGCTATAGGCAAGCAAATCATAGGCAGCCTTGATGACGATGGCTACCTGCGCCGCCCCATTATGAACATTACCGACGACCTGGCCTTTTCGCAGAACGTGATGGCCGAAGATGAGGAAGTGGAGGATATGCTGAAAGTAATCCAAAGCTTCGATCCGGCCGGCGTTGGTGCGCGCAGCCTGCAGGAATGCCTGCTGATACAACTCCGCAAAAAAGATGTTAACGACCCTATTGTAAAAAAAGCGATAATAATTGTTGAAGATTACCTGGACGAGTTTACCCGTAAGCATTACGATAAACTGGAACGCGTGCTGAATATGAATTCCATAGAGTTACGCGGCGTTGTTGCCGAGATACTGAAGCTAAACCCCAAACCGGGCGACAGCAACGAGGTAAGCACCAAGCAAATGCAGGTGATACCCGATTTCCATATCAGTAACAACGATGGCATGTTGATACTAACGCTAAACAGTAAGAATGCGCCCGAACTGAAGGTGAGCCGCTCTTACCAGGAGATGTTCCAGCATTACGATAAGGCTTCGCAGAAGGACAAGAAGCTGAAAGAGGCGGTGCAATTTGTGAAGCAGAAGCTCGATTCGGCCAAGTGGTTTATAGATGCTATTAAGCAGCGCCAGCAAACGCTGCTGAAAACCATGAACGCCATAATGCAGTACCAGTACGATTTCTTTTTAACCGGCGACGACAAAAACCTGAAGCCGATGATTTTGAAGGATATTGCCGACCGCATCGGTATGGATATCTCCACCGTATCGCGCGTGGCCAACTCCAAATACGTACAAACCGAGCATGGCACTTTCCTGCTGAAATCATTCTTCTCCGAGGCCATCCAAACCGAAAGCGGTGAAGAGGTATCAAACAAGGAGGTTAAGAAGATATTGGAAGAGCACATTGGCCAGGAAGACAAACGCCACCCCCTTGCCGACGAAAAATTGACCGACATATTAAAAGATGCCGGCTACAATATAGCCCGCCGTACCGTAGCCAAATACCGCGAACAAATGAATATTCCGGTTGCGAGGCTGAGGAAAGAATTGTAGAAGATTCAAGAACTAAGAGTCAAGAATCAAGATAAAGAAAAGCCCTTTAAAATCGGTTAAAGGGCTTTTCTTTTGGATATTTTCCTGGTTCTTGATTCTTGAACTTCCTCAGGCTCCGGTAGCGAATTGTACGTGCATTGGGTCTGGTGTGTGAAAATGCCGACCGTCGCTCCAACCGTGTTTCTTCCAGATGTCATACCACCAATCCGGCAAAGTTCTGGTTAGTGGGCTCTTACGAGGGTTATGGAGCGGATCCCAATCAATGGCTATGCCATAACTATGCAATGACAATTTCGTAGGGTTGCCGACGTTCGGCCTGAAATTAAAACAGCCGGCAGTAACATCCAGCCTGTATTGGTGTAGCCAGGCGCGAATCTGGTCATCAGTAGGGTTGTTCAACTGCGCCTTAGCATAGTCCCATATCTCCTTCATTACGGTTGTAAAAACCGGCGCAAGCAAAACATGCATTTGCAAGCCGGGGTAAGGGGTCAGCGTATTATGGTCTTGCTGGTAATATAATTTCCAACCAGCTGGTGGCTTTACCAGTTGAATATGGGCGTGAACCCATGCTTTATTTTCAGACCCATCGGGGTTGGCCGGATTGCCGAACAACGCGTTTATTTGGGAATAACCATTAGGTGTTTTCATAGGACAAGATATAGGATTAAAGGGTTGTGAATAAGTTATTTGCAAGCAAATATAACTATTGAATAAAACACTGCATACCGTGAAAACACGGTAATTTTTGTATATGATATAATCTCTTAATGGTTATAATCTATGCCGATATACACGCCGCGCTTGCATCAACGATAAGAAATAAGAGACAGGAATCAAGATAAAAGAAAAGCCCTTTAAAATCAATTAAAGGGCTTTTCTTTTAAATGTATGTTTGTCTTGTCTCTTGATTCTTAACTCTCGCCTCTAATTTTAAAATCCGTGCTGCGGGCTTTTCAGGTTATAGCGGTTGTTAAGCAGGATGCCCAGCACCACCTCGTGCGAGCCGTTGCTTACGGTGCGCAGGGCAGATGTGGTAACATCATACGAATATCCTACGTTGATTACCGAACTTAGGTTGAAACCAGCCAGCACCGAATAAGAATCGCCTTTACGGAACGAGCCTCCGAACCAAAACCTATCGCGGAAGGATAGCTTCATGTTGATATCGAAAGTTACCGGTGCCGGATCGATGAACTTTAACAGTGCCGATGGCAGCAGCGTAACATCATCTGAAAGGAATATCTTGTAGCCGCCTGTTGCGAAGTAGTGCGGTACGGTTTTGCTTTGGTTGGCCGTATTGCCGGTAGTAATGTACAGGTTTTGTGGCAATATCTGCTGTACCGATACGCCGAAGTAAAACCTGGATGAATAGGCCCAAAGCCCAACGCCCAAATCGGGCTTCCATTGGTTGTTATTGATATTGTTGAGGGCCGGGTCGTTTTGCGTCTCCAGCGTTATCATATCGGTATTCAGGTTGATATGGCTTACCCCGGCTTGTACGCCCACGGCCAGGTTAAGCTGATCGGTAAGGCCCAGGTGGTAAGCATAGCTGGCATCGATATTGGTTTGGGTTATGGGGCCGGCTTTATCAGATACGATGGCAAAGCCTATACCATGATGCGGCTCGGCGGCTCGATAATACTGCGTAAACAACCTGCTCGATGGGTTCTCCCCTCCCGATGCCGGGAACGCTGTTGCATCGCCCTGCAAAAAATCCTGCCCAAGTGGTGCGTTTATACTGAAGTAGCTGGTTACGGGTGCCCCTTGTAAGCCAGTCCATTGGCTGCGATAGCCCAGTTTGGCATCGGTATAATTTTCAATACCAGCCACGGCCGGGTTCAGTAAAAAATTATTAAATACATATTGCGTGTACTGCGGGCGCTGTTGTGCAAATGCCGTTCGCACAAACAAAGTAAGCAATACCATTAGAAGTAAGTTTTTTCTCATCTGATAATTGTGACACTTCCCGAAACAACCTTGCGGCCGTTTTTAGGGTTTATAATATAATAATATGTTCCTGATGGTAAATTTGCGCCTTTGTAGGTGCCGTCCCACGGAATGCCGTAACCAACAGACGAATATACCTTTTCTCCGTATCGGTTGTACACATCAACAGTGTTTCCGGGGTAACTTTCGAGATATTTTATGGTCCAGGTATCGTTAAATCCGTCTCCGTTAGGCGTAAAGGTATTTATTACGCCCAACTTTTTCAGCACTTTAACAAAAATTTCGTCAGATTGCTGGCAGCCGTCGCTGCTGGTAACGATTAGCCGGTAACTAATATCGTCTGTTGCCGAGCATACGGGGTTCAAAACATCATCATGATCCAGCCCGGTGGCAGGGGTCCATTTATATGTTAAACCCTTTCCGCTTGCCTTTGCTTTCAAAAGCACCGTGCCACCCTCCAGCAGGCCGGTATTGCCTCCGGCATTTACCGTTGGCGTAGGGTTAACGGTAATCTGTTGTATGTTAGTATAGCTGCAGCCGTTTGTAGCTGTAAAGACATAGGTGATGGTAGTAACGCCCACTCCCGCAGTCGCGGGACTAAATAAGCCCGAAGAATTCACTCCCCTGCCGCTGAAAACACCCGTGCCGGCATAGCCATTGTTGTTAGCTATTAATTGCACCGGCGGTACTTCCAGGCAAATGGAACCTAAAGCGGTAACCTGGGCAATGGGGTTAGCTTTTATAACGATATCCTGCTCGGCAACGTCTACACAGGCATCGCCCGAGTAGGCCTCCATCCGCAGGCGGTAAGTTTTGGTGGCAGGCGTGTTGAATAAGGCATAGCTGTGGCTGTATATTCTATCGGCGGGCAGGTTGGAGCGCAAAAAGGTTTCCGCATCCTGGCGATTGCCGTTATAATCGTAATACCAAATAATTTTGGTGAAGTTGCCAAAATCCAGCGTGGAAGCTTCATCCATCACTACGGGACTGCTGCTGCACAGGGCATCCTTATCGCGCACGGTAAACTTGGCCATAGGCTGTGCACCGTTCACCGTAAACTGTTGGGTCTTCTCGAACACGCATCCGCTTGCGCTGGTTATGGTAAGCTTAACCGTGTACACCGCTGCCAGGGTGTATCGATGGCTGGGATTTTTAAGGGTGGATGTATTAGGGTTGGCAACATTGGCCCTGGCATCGCCAAAATCCCACAGGTAGGTAAAGCCGCCTTCGGTATTATCGGCAATGGTGCTTTTATCGTTAAAACGGGCAACATCAGATATACAAACGTCGGGCAGGCTAAAATCAACTACAGGGATGGGGTTAATTACGATGGTATTCTCTACAGATATGCCCGCACAGCCGCTTTGGTTGGCCACCGTAAGCTTTATTTTGTAGCTGCCGGTATTGGCGTATAAGTGCGTAAATGGTTTATTATCATTAAAGGTGGCGTTGGTGCCGTCGCCAAAATCCCAAATCCAGGCTTTAATGCTGCCGTCTGTGGTGGTAGAGGCATCGGTAAGGGTAATCTCTTTACCCGCGCAAAGCGGTGCGCTTATCTTAAAAGCAGCGAGCGGCTTCTTGGCAACATGCACCACCATGGGCTGCGAAACCGCAGCGCAATCATTAAAGTTCACGGTGGTCAAAACCACATTAAAATCGCCTGCTGCCGCGTACACATGCTTTGGGTTTTGCAGGGCGCTGGTTTGCCCGTCGCCAAAATCCCACAGCCAGGTTTTTATGGCTATGCCTTTGGTATCGGTAACGTCGGTAAAGCTGGCCTCTTCGCCGGGGCAGGCGCTATCAACCGTAAATTTAGCATCGGGGTATTCGCTAATGTTGAAATCAAAATCGATATCGGTGGTAGCGCCGCAAATATCGCCGTTGGGGTTGTTCACGGTTGCCGTAACGCTATAGTCGCCGGCCGAAAATTTCACCGGTTTATAATACTCGTAGTAATATAAGGTCTTCCCCTCTTTAATGGCCGTGCCGGTTACTGCGGGATTATTTACCACCAACGGCGCAGTGCCATCCTTGAAATCCCATTCTATGCGAGAGGTGGGATAAGGCAGCGTGAGCAGCATCTTGTATTCGATGTCTTTACAGCCGTTTATTTTGACAGTGCTATGGTTGCCAGATGCTGCATCCTCCAGGGCGATAAACTGGTTAAGGTTCTTGAGACTGGCGCCTGCCGCATAACCATATGATTCGAGGTTGCCGAAACCATAGGCAATGGCATTGAACCCATCTGCCGCTCTTATGTTGTGCGTACCCGCATTTACGCTTATTTGCGCATAGGAATAAGCTGTGTTACCAGGCACGGGGGTAAAATTAGTATATGGCTTGCCATCCAGCGTAAAGGTTGACGCCTGGTCGGTTTTGATGACTACGTTGATATAGTTGGCAATAATGTTGAAATACGGGCTGGAGTATAACGTTACCTGATCCAGCGTTTGCTCGGTAGGCGTTAGGTATATCATTTCGGGGTCGCCCAGGTCATTACCATCATGCGTGCAGCCATTGAGGTTTTGCCCCTGCGATATGGCATATTGCACCACTTGTATGGGCTTATCTGCCGTTATTACGTTAGTTTGCTGCGAGGTAAATTCGTAGTTCGTTTGCCCCGCCACCGCGATGAACGTACTGCTGCCATTGACTTTGATCGAAGTATTATCCTCGCTTGTAATTATCCTGAAGATATCGTAATTACGGTTCTTTAGCGGAACGGTGATGTAGTTTTTGCCCCAGGATGAAATAGGGTACACCTGCTGGAAAAGATTGTCTGACGTAAAATTAGTTTCGGGGCAGCCGATGCCAATTTTGCTACTGCCCGAGAATACGGCTATAGGCTTGCAATCGCCGTTTACGTTTTTGGTACGTATAACCGTGTTGGTAAGATCGGTGGCAGATAACCCCTGGTAAACTTCGCCTTTTTTTAATGTGATGGTTAAAGTTTGGCCGGCCATAATACCATTTAGCAGGTTGCCCTTCGGGATGATTTCTACCGTAGTATTATCTTCGGTAGCAACCACCATAAAAGTTGAATACGAGGGAAGATTTTCTACCTGTTGGGAGTTGGAGGCCTGGGTATAATTGATAGAATAGTAATTTTTGCCCAGGGCATTTACCGGCAGCAGAAGCGTTGCGCCCGACACACTGGCGGCATAGATATGCGCATAAACCGCAATGTTTTTTTGGGCGGTAATATGCAGCCCTTTCATTGACTGCCCCTGCCCTTTTATAAATGCACTTGCGGGGATAACTACGGTAGTAACCTGGTTGGCCGTTACGGTGAAGGAAATGGAGAAGCTGCCGTCGGCAATCTCTACCTTGCCTGTTGTGTTTGCGCCGCCGGTAATGTAAAGGCTCATCTGGCTGTTCTCGGAACCTTTGATGTGCGTCATCCAGCCGGTCCAAAACTCTTTGCCCTGGCTGGATTGCGCAATGGCCAAATGGCTAAAGCATGCCAATACAATTGCCACCGCCGCACTTATCGCCTTAACCTTATTCAACTTAACAATAGTTTATATTTAATTGGCTGCAACACAAAGCAGGCTTCGGCTGAAAACACTTATTATATTTTGAACACAGCCGTTGGCAGTGTGGGGATTACCCCTGTAAATATATCGTTTTTTATGGTTAAAAAAACTTATCGGGATTAGGCACCAGGTTCAAAAATTTCTCGAAGTTCTCTTCGTAGTGCGATTGGTCCAGCCGGTAATAGAACGCGCCTTTTTTTGATGATAGCTTATCCTTTTCGGCCAGTTTCACCAACAAGCCCGTAGATAGCAACTTGCGGCTGAAGTTACGGTCATCGAACTCCGTTTGATAAACCCCCTCATACAGGGCCTGCAATTGCGGGATAGTAAACTTATCCGGCAGCAATTGAAACAATATCGGGTGAAGCGCCGCCTTATACCTCAGCTGCTTCAGCGCTCCGGCCACCATCTCGGCATGGTCGAAAACCATGGGTGGCATCTTATCCAGCAAAAACCACTCGGGGCTATACTCGCCGGTTAACTGCTCTTCATATTGGTGTATATCTATCAAAGCAAAGTACGCTACCGAAAGGGTGCGCTCCACAGGGTCGCGGCCGGGTTTGCCAAACACCATAAACTGGTCCATATATACGTCCTTTAGCCCGGTGCGCTCTTCCAGCACACGGGTTGCGGCATCTTCGGGGCTTTCTGTGGGGTTCATAAAGCCCCCCATCAGGCTCCATTTGCCCCTCTCGGGCATTAAACCACGCTTCACCAGTAACAATTTTACGTTTAAGCCATCAAAACCAAATATAATACAGTCAACAGCAACCAGCATACGCAGCTGCCCGGGATATTCATGCATGAGCGGTAAGTTTATTTACAATTGTATTAATTACAAGTGTAGAAATAATATTGGCATTTTAAAAACAGTATAGAAATGTAATGCATTTGTAAGTAATGAATTTATACAATCGCTTTGTTAAGAATACTTTGATATTTACAAGGCACCAGCAAAATATATAATCGTTTTGGAAACTATACTGAACATCTCCAACCTCTACAAAACCTACAAAAGCGCGGGGCGCACCTTAACGGTTTTAGATAATATCAACTTCGCCATAGGCGCCGGCACGGCCAATGCCATCGTAGGCCCATCGGGCAGTGGCAAAACTACCTTGCTTGGCCTCTGCGCCGGGCTGGATAGCGCAACATCGGGCCTGGTAGCGCTCAACGGTGTTGACCTTGGCTCCCTGGGCGAGGATAAACGTGCGCAGGTGCGCAACCAGTATGTAGGTTTCATTTTCCAGAATTTCCAGCTGTTGCCAACGCTTACCGCTTTAGAGAATGTAATGGTGCCGCTGGAACTGCGCGGCGAGAAAAATATCAAAGCGCGTAGCTTAGACCTGCTAGATAAAGTAGGCCTGGCCGACCGAGGTCACCACTACCCTGCCCAGCTATCGGGCGGCGAGCAGCAAAGGGTATCATTGGCGAGGGCTTTCTCCAACTCGCCCCGGATATTGTTTGCGGATGAGCCTACCGGAAATTTGGATGCCGAAACCAGCGAGAAAGTAGTAAAACTCATCTTCGACCTGAATACCGAGGCCGGGACGACATTAGTGCTGGTAACGCACGATTTGGAACTGGCTGCCAAAACACAGCGCATATTGCGCATAAAAGGCGGCAAGCTGGTATCCGACGAACCCACAGGCAACAAATAGCGGCTGAAATGGACAACATTAATTACAATCGCAAAATAAACTTTGCCTGGCTATTTAAGATGGCGCTGCGCGATAGCCGCCGCAACCGCGCCCGGCTGCTGCTGTTTATCTCCTCCATCATCTTCGGCATTGCGGCGTTGGTGGCCATCTACTCGTTCAGGTATAATATCCAGAACGATATCAACGCCCAGGCCGCAACCCTTATTGGTGCCGACCTGAGCATTACCGGCAACAAGCAACCCGACAAAAAACTGCAAACCCTGCTCGATTCTATCGCCGGCGACCGGTCTGAAGAGCGGAGCTTTGCCTCGATGATATACTTCACCCGCACGCAGGGCACGCGGCTGGTGAACGTGAAGGCATTGCAGGGTTCGTTCCCCTACTACGGCGATTTAGAAACCACGCCGTTACAGGCAGGCAAAAGCTTCAAAACGGGTAAATACGCTTTGGTTGATAAAACCCTGATGCTGCAATTCAACGCAAAAGTGGGCGATTCGATAAAAGTGGGCAGCACATCTTTCGCCATAGCGGGGATACTGAACAAAGCACCCGGGCAAACGGGCATAGCGGCAGGTATTGCACCTATCGTTTATATCCCCTTCCAATATCTGGAAGAAACCAAACTGATAGGACTGGGCAGCCGCATCAATTACGCGTATTACTATAAGTTGAAGCCCGGCACCGATGCCGAAAAACTTTCCAAAAAAATAGAACCCGCGCTGGATAAAGCTGATTATGGCTACGATACCGTAGAGGGCCGTAAAGAAAACACCGGGCGATCATTTGGCGATTTGTCGCGGTTCTTGTCGCTGGTGGGTTTTATAGCCCTGTTACTGGGCTGCGTGGGCGTGGCAAGCGCCATCAACATCTACATCCGCGAGAAGATTACCTCCATTGCCATTATGCGCTGCATGGGCGTAAAGGCCTCCGAAGCATTCCTGATTTACCTGATACAGATTACCGGCATCGGGCTTATCGGCTCAGTAGCTGGCGCTATATTGGGTACTTCTATCCAGCATTTGCTACCGTTTGTGCTGAAGGATTTTCTGCCGATTACCATATCCGTGCAAATCTCCTGGATGGCCATTTGGCAAGGCATCGTGTTGGGCATCATCATATCTGTGCTGTTCGCGCTGTTGCCATTAATCAACATTCGCAATATATCGCCGTTGAATACGCTGCGCCTTTCGTTCGAAGATACGGCTACCAAACGCGACCCGTTCCGCTGGCTGGTGTATTTGCTGGTATTGGGCTTTGTGGTAAGTTTCTCATACCTGCAACTGGAAGATTGGGCGAGCGCAGCAACGTTCACCGTGGGCATCCTCATCGCCTTCCTGATATTGACGGCCATTGCCTGGCTGCTCATCCGCTTTACGCGCCTGTTGATAATGAGTAGCTGGAGCTACATCTGGCGGCAGGGCTTTGCCAACCTTTACCGGCCACGCAACCAAACTATCATCCTTACGGTGTCCATCGGTTTAAGTACGGCCTTTATCGCTACTTTATTCCTGATACAACAATTGCTTATTGCGCAGGTGTCGCTATCCTCAAGCGGCAACCAAAGCAATATGATTTTGTTCGATATCCAGACCGCACAGGAAAAGCCCCTTGCCGAATTGACCCGTAAAGAAGGCCTGCCCGTACTATCGCAAGTGCCAATAATAACCATGCGATTGGAGAAAGTGAATGGCCACACCGCCGCCGATGCCAAAAAAGACAGTACGCTGCGCATATCTCCCCGCGCCTACGCCTGGGAATACCGCTCTACCTACCGCGATTCGCTGACCGATTCAGAAGACATTACCTCGGGCAAATTCATAGGCAAGGCCACGCCCGGTACGGATATCCCGGTATCGGCAGAGGAGCGTTTTGCGCAGCGGATAAACGCCAAGGTTGGCGATAAGCTGGTGTTCAACGTACAAGGTGTGTTGATGAACACCTATATCAGCAGTATCCGCAAGGTGAACTGGAACCGGGTGCAAACCAACTTCCAGGTGCTGTTCCCTACCGGGGTGCTGGAGGGGGCTCCGCAGTTCCACGTACTGCTTACGCATGTGCCATCGCAAAAGTCGTCGGCAGCTTACCAGCAGGCCGTTGTAAAGCAATTCCCCAACGTATCTATCATCGATCTTGGCCTGGTACTTACCGTGCTGGATGAATTGCTGGATAAGATAGGTTACGTGATCAAATTCATGAGCGGTTTCAGCATCCTTACGGGTATCATCGTGCTCATCTCTTCGGTACGCATCAGCAAATACCAACGCATACAAGAGAGCGTTTTGCTGCGCACGCTGGGTGCCAGTCGCCGCCAAATATTTTCTATCACCGCATTAGAATACCTGTTCCTTGGTGCGCTATCGGCTTTAACGGGTATCGTTATCGCCATAGGCAGCAGCTGGTTGCTGGCTAAATACACTTTTAAAACGCCTTACCACGTAGATTTGGCACCCGTAGCCTACATATTCATCGCCATCACGGGGCTAACGGTAGTCATAGGCTTACTCAACAGCCGGGGCATTTTAAACAAACCGCCTTTGGAGGTGTTACGTTCAAACGCTTAAAACCAATATGAAACATCCATTCAAAATAACATCCGTATTGCTGCTGACCCTTCTTTTGGCTGCCTGTGGCGGCGATAAGAAACAGGCTCTGAACGATACAACATCGACAACCACAGCAAGCACGGGCGCAGGAAAAAAAATCGTGTTGTTTTTTGGCGATAGCTTAACTGCCGGCTATGGGCTGGAGGATGCCTCGCAGGCATTCCCCGGCGTGGTGCAGGCCAAGATAGATTCGGCCAAACTGCCCTATACCGTTGTAAACGGTGGCCTGAGCGGCGAAACATCTGCCGGCGGACTAAGCCGTATAGACTGGCTGCTGAAACAACAGCCGCTCGATATTTTCGTGCTGGAGCTTGGCGCTAACGACGGCCTCCGCGGCTTGCCTGTTGAAGATACGGAAAAGAACCTGCAAGCCATCATTGATAGGGTAAAAGCCAAATACCCGAAAGCAAAACTGGTAATGACCGGCATACAGGTACCACCGAATATGGGTGCCAATTATGCCAACGATTTCAAGAACATATTCCCCGCGCTGGCCACCAAAAACGGTATGACGCTGGTACCTTTCCTGCTGCAGGATGTTGCCGGCATCCGCACACTTAACCAGGGTGATGGCATCCACCCCACTGCCGAAGGCGCTAAAATTGTGGGGGCGAATGTTTGGGCGGAGTTGAAAGCAATTCTGTAAGTCTTTACCACAAAGGGCGCAAAGAACTTGCAATCGTTTAACACAAAGGGCACAAAGAAAAAATTCTTTGTGCCCTTTGTGTTTTTGCTTTGTGCACTTTGTGGTAAAATACCATGCGAGTTAATGCCCCGCCACTATCTCCACTTTCTTCGCTTTCAGGTTGAAAAGGCCAAACACCAAAATAACCGCGAAACTGATGCCCGGCACCAGGTACGCCAATTGTATATTATGGAACTTATCTGATATGCGGCCCATGATAGGCGGCATGATGGCACCGCCCACGATACTCATGATGACCAGCGACGAGCCCAGTTTTTTGGTTTTTGCTGTTAAATCGCGGATGCTGAGCGAAAATATAGTTGGGAACATGATAGACATAAAGAACCACACCGCCATCAGCGTGTACACTGCCGCTTCCCCTTTAAGATTAACAGCTGCTATAACAAGTACTACATTGATAAAAGCATAAATAACCAACAATTTTACGGGGTTGAAGTAGCGCATCAGGAATGTGCCGATAAACCTGCCTGCCATAAAGCCTGCGAATGCTGCCGGCAGATAGTAGGTTGAAGCCTCCTTCTCGGTAAAACCCGCAACCTTTTCGCTGAACTTGATAAAGAAGCTACCTACGCAAGCCTGGCCGCCCACGTAAAAAAATTCGGCCAGCGCGCCGCTCATCAATTGTTTATCTTTCAACAACTCGGCTATCCGGGCACCTAGAGGGCGTTTTTCTTCGTTCAACTCGCTCGCGCTTTCTTCGTGTATAACCGGGAATGTGGTACGCCAAACTAAAATAGCTACGGTAAGCACTACCAGGCTTATCACTACGTAAGGTATCTGCACGGATGCGGCTTCCTTATCGAGGTATTGCGTCAATGCCCCGGGCGACATGGCCTTCTCCTGTGCATCGGTCAACGTTGTGCCCGACAGGATAAAAATCCCGCCCATCAATGGTCCTAAAACTGCCGCCAGGCCGTTGAACGATTGCGAAAAGTTGATTCGTTGGGTAGCCTTGGCTGGGTCGCCCAGTACGGTAATGAGCGGGTTGGCAGCTGTTTCTAAAAAGGCCATGCCCGAGAATACGATGAACAACGCGCCCAGGAAGAAATTATAATTTCGTGCCGCAGCTGCCGGATAGAACAACGCTGCCCCGAATGAAAACAGCAACAGGCCCAGCACGATGCCGCCTTTGTAGCCATACTTGTTCATAAACAAGGCCGCCGGTATGGGCAGCAGGAAATAAGCGATGTAGGAGGCCGAATCGATAAGCGAGGATTGGAAATCGCTAAGCCGGCAGGCTTTCTTGAGGTGCGGGATGAGTATAGGGTTAAGGTTGAGCGCAAATCCCCATAAAAAGAACAGGGACGTAATAAGTGCTACAGCCACAAGGTTGCTATCTGTTTTTTTTTGTTGCATTGTCAGTTAAAATGTATTCAGGTTTTTTGGAGGGCACAAGATATATTATTTAAATGCAGCTTGTATGTTATCTAACGAAATTGCTCATATTTTCAACGAAATTGCGTTTAACGCTTAATAATCTCCGGTGAAATGGTGAACCGTATCAAGATAGCTTTCCAGCCAATCGTTGTTTACGATGGTATCGTAATCGCCTTTTACTTTAAAAAAATCCGCCGTCGGTTTGCAACAGGTTGCCCTTTTTGGTTTTGTATAATTTCATTTTAAAATGAATTTAGCTCAGTGTGGTTAATTTTACCGCAAAGCGCGCAAAGAATTTGCAAACTGATGAGCGCAAAGGCCGCAAAGAGAATGCAAATAATATTAAGTTTTTCTGCGCTTGCAAGGCTTTGCGCTTCTTTGCGTTTTTTCTTTGCGTGCTTTGCGGTAAATTGATATATCAAGTTATTAATCGTTACGTTATTTTTTACCGCAAAGCGCACAAAGAATTTGCAAGCTGATGAGCGCAAAGGCCACAAAGATTTTTTTTCTCGCAAAGGCGCTAAGTCGCGGAGAAAAAAACAAGATAGAGTAGCTAAGCTTAAAAACCTTTGCGCCTTCGCGACTTTGCGTGCCATATACTTAGCAAACTATGCCTTTGCGCTTCTTTGCGTTTTTTCTTTGCGTGCTTTGCGGTAAAATTTCACTACAAGGGCACAAAGATGTTTCCGGGCTAATTTCAATTCACCTCCAGTTCGTCCTTAGATGGCAATTTAGGGAACGTGCCATGCGCCCCGGTTTGGTACCAGAACACTATCGAAGCAATATCGTCTTGCAGGGGCAAATACCTGCCGCCGGCCCGCCAGCCCAGGGCCTGCAGGGTAACCTTAAGGTTTTTCTCGAAGCGTATCGGGTCGGCAATGTGCCAGCGGTACAGGCCGAAGCGTTGGGCAACATTGTAAAGCCCATCGCCCTTTATCACCTGCGCAAGGCCGGTGTATGGCCCGCTGAATTCGGTGTAACCATGCGTTTCGGAGCCATCAGGGTTTTTGCGGCGGGTATCAAAATTATACGATCCGCAGAAGTAATCCTCGGTACCGGTACCAATGATGGTGGGGAATTTGGTATCGCCATCCATAAAGAATTTAATCTCGCCCTCGCCCCACCAGCCGTTCTTGTTAGAGCCATAGGCCAGGTAAGTGCCCACGTACTGGCCCTTGCCTTGTATACTATCAACCAAAACGTAATCCTTTTTATAAGGCAACGGGTTGATGCGGCGGAACTGCGCGTGGAAGTACCCCGCATCCTCGGGCACTTTGGTCAGTGTATAATCTACCTGGTAATACAGCACCATATCCTCATCGTCGATGTTTTCCATGGTTATGCGGCATTTCTTTTTGAAAGGCATGGGCCAGTAGCAGTTGAATGCGCTGCCGGGGTTCACCACTACTGCAAGCGAAGTTATGGGCGCGTATTTGCCCCAGCCCATGCAAAAGAAATCACCAACTGGTGCCTCTACCGATGGGGTGGTTTCATCGTCCCAATAAAAACGGATGATGGAGTAGCGCCAGTTGCCGGTGGGCGTCATCCAGATGTGCTGCACAGCACCTGGCCCATCAATTTCGGCTACGGTATAAACGGTGTGTTTCTTGATGACCACGCTGGGGCTCACTTTCCAGGTTTGCCCCAAATCGCGCGATGCGCCGGCACCTGTGCCCGTGGTAGCCATGCCGCCTTTGCCTTTTTCGCCATGAAAATTTTCGGGACTGATGGAACGGCTCACAGCATCCGAGGTACGGAAGATGTTGCCCATGTTATTGTTCAACCCATCGTAGGTTTGCTGCGCGCGCACGCCGAGGCCCAGGATGCACAGCATCCCGAAAAGGAATAATTGCTTCTTCATAATTCAGGTTTATTGGAAACTAAATGTAGGGAATATTTTTCAGTGGGCGGTGAGCAGTTGGCACAGGGCCGAGAAAGCAATTTAAAACTTAAAAAACGTCATGTTGATTACTTGTTTCAACACCCCATCATAAGAGTCAACGATTTGCTTTATCGCTTTGCATGCCTGTTACCTGCAGCGTAGGATCCTGAAACAAGCAGGATGACGTTGGTTTTTTTTGAACCTATCGCCCCTGTTTAGTGCTTCGCCTTTTATTTACATATCAATAGGCCCCATATACATTATCTTTTTGGATGTATATAGCGTATAACGTCCTTTTTGTAGGCGAACAATGCCGTCTATGCAAAATGGGATCCCTATATAAACGCTAGCAGCATTCATTTTTTTGCGGGATTTTAACACCACATGAAGCGCATGGCTGCCTTTTGCAGAACCCAGACGCATCAAACGGGTATATGGGTTCAGCAGCCGCGATTCGTACACTGTGTCGCACACTGTTATGTACTTGTTGCGATGGTTAATTGCCTCTTTAGCCGTGAACGTTGTTTGTGCCCTGGATGTGTTTATGGCGAAGGACAACAACAATACCGGGATAACAAAATGCTTCATAACAAAAACGTTTAAGGCAGAGTAATATAAAAATAATACAGGAGGGTTTGGCGATGATTTGCAAACTATCGACAAACCTGATTATTTAGGCCCCTTTTTCATCCGTTTTTTCATAAAAAAGCACCTTTTTTTAACGAAAAACAGCAAATTCACGCAGATTTTCGACGGTAAAATTGGCATTATGGGCATGTTTTACAACAACAAAATACCGCATTATTACTGCAAACTGTTAGCCGTCAACTGCCAACTGAAAAACGTATCTTTGCACCCTCAAATTTTGGTACTATGGCGTGGGCAGAAAAATTCAAACTAAATAAGCAACTGATAAAATCGGTAACCGAGGCGGGTTTCGATATTCCGAAAGAAATGCAGTTGAAAACTTTGACGCGCATTGCCGGCGGACAGGATCTGATAGGGATCGGCCCCGAAGGTGCGGGCAAAACCACCACTTTGGTGTTGGGTACCCTTAACCGCTTCGGCTATAAAGCCGATGGCGTGCCGCGTGCTTTGATACTGGCGCCCGACCAGGAACGCGTTTTTGAGATTGTTGCGCAATTCGACCGCCTTAACCGCAATACATCTATCCGTATAGTAAGCCTGCACAACGGTACGCCTGTTGACCAGCAAATGGACGACCTGGCAGATGGTGCCGACATCGTGGTAGCCACGCCTGATCGTGCACGAGCCATTTACCTTAAGCTGGGCCTCAACCTGAATAAGGTAAATTTTATGGCGATAGACGATGCGCACCTCATCGTAAAACAGGGCTTACAGCTCCCCGTAGTAGAGCTGGCTAACAGCATAGATAAAGGGCAGCACCTGGTTTTTACCGAGGTGATGCACGATAAGCTGGAGAAAATGTTAGCTCCATTTATGTTGAACGCTGCCACCATTGAGGTAGATGAACTGCCCGAAGAAAAGATAAGCACCCACCCGCAGATACTTTACCACGTACCCAATTTTGGCACCAAGCTTAATTTGCTGAGCGTGTTTATGTATGATGAGGAGTTGTTTACCAAAACGGTTGTATTCGCCAACACCAAAACCACTGCCGAAACGCTCTACAAAAACCTGGAGAACCGCCTGCGCAAGTCGGTAGCCCTGCTGGCTCCGGCTTTTCATGAGCATAACCAGGTGAAGGATATCAACGAATTCAAAGCGAACGATGCGCAGAGGGTGCTGATAGTAGCGGGCGAATCTGTTACGGATATTGACCTCAGCGGCATCCCATTTATCCTGCATTTCGATTTGCCGCTGGAAAAAGAGGAGTTCATCGGCCATATCGTAAACAACAATGCGGAAGCTGAAGAAGAAACGCTGGCAATCACCTTTGCCACAGATATAGAACTTGACCAGGTACGCAAGATAGAACAGGCCACAGGCCAGAAAATGCAGTCGGCAGAGCTGCCGGAGGAACTGGTGATCCAGAAAACCCGCAAGCAAAAGGAAAGCGAAAAGGTGGTAAAACCCGCTAAGGTGGATCCCAATAAATACGTACCCGGCGAAGCTTTCCACGAGAAGAAGCCAGAGAACGCCAAAACTTACAACCTCAGCGCAAATAAGAAGGCCAAGATGAATAAGAAGAAAAATCATTAAGATTTCATCTTAAAACATCGCGGGGCTGCTACCATGCGGCGGAATCGGGTGTTTCACCTGGGGTGTTCCAGGCATTTTATCGCACACTGAGTTATTTTATTTAATAGTTTAACCTACAACTATTTACAGCCATTACCTAAAGAGCAGGGATGTTCCAAATCGTTCCACAAAAAACTGTAAAGTACTGACTATCAATAACAATTAAAAAACAAGTGTTCCACATTTAAATATGGAACACCCGCGTGCTAAGCTTTATCCGTAGCCATCTCCTTGTGGTATTTCACATACAAGTCTTCCACTTTCTTACGCGCCCAGGGCGTTTTGCGCAGGAATTTCAGGCTCGAGCCAACGCTTGGGTCCTCCAAAAAACAATTGATGCGGATGCGGTAGCCCAGCTCGGCCCAGCCAAAATGTGCCACCAATGCTTTGATGATAGCTTCCAGCGTAATGCCGTGCAGCGGGTCCTTAGGTTTTTGCTCCATGCGGCAAATTTAGCTATTTACAATCACACATCCTTACCATGCAATTGCACGGGTTTCATGGTAGGCGTAAGCAGGTGCATGATAAGCCATGCGGCCAAATACGCGCAGGCACATATGGAAAAGATGATATTATAACCCGCAGTAATATGCCCGGCGGCTTTGTTAACCTCCAAAATATAAGCAATCAGCATCGGGAACAAGATGCCCCCTACCGAGCCGGCCATGCTACCTATACCCACTACCGAGCTCACAGCTTGCTTAGGGAACATATCTGATGCCGTTGTAAAGATATTGGCGCTCCAGGCCTGGTGCGCCGCGGCTGCAAGGCTTATTAAGGCTACTGCCTGCCAAATATTGGTAGCATACCGTGCCGAGAATATAGGCAACACGCATAGTGCGAATAACAACATTGCCGTTTTACGCGCCTTGAATATAGGCATCCCCCGTTTGATAAACCAGGACGACAAATACCCGCCGCCTATACTGCCTATGGTTGTCGCGCTGTAAATAATGACCAATGGCAAGGTAGGTTTCTTTAAATCGAGGTTGAATGTGCTGGCGAAATAAGAGGGCAGCCAGAACAGAAAGAAGTACCAAATGGGGTCGGTCAAAAACTTGCCCGCCACAAATGCCCAGGTCTGCCTGATGCCGAATAGCTCGGCCCATTTTATTTTTGCCTGGGGCAGGTTGGCGGCATCGGCTTCGGCGGTATCGCTATTGATATAGGCCAATTCTTCCGTCGTTATTTTTTTATGTTTCGATGGTACTTCGTAAAAAATCCACCAAAATATAAGCCATATGAAACCGATAGCGCCGGTAATGATAAAGGCCATTTGCCAGTCATATGCGCCCACTATCCAGGGCACGATAATCATAGCGCCTACCGAGCCGATGTTGGCACCGGAGTTAAAAATCCCTGTAGCCAGGGCCCGTTCGCGCTTAGGGAACCACTCCGCCACCGTTTTGATGGCCGCAGGGAAATTTCCAGCTTCGCCGATACCTAAAGCAGCTCGCATAAAAGTAAAGCCGGTGGTAGTCTTTACTACTGCATGCAATATGGCCGCAAGGCTATAAACCACCAGCGAAAGCGCGTAACCCAGCTTAGTACCCAACTTATCGATAATGCCGCCAAAAGCCAGCAAACCCAAAGCATACGCCGCCTGAAAAGCCATCACGATGTGACCGTAGTCGATTTCCGTCCAATGGAACTCTTTCTCCAGTACAGGTTTCAAAAGGCCCAATACCTGCCGGTCGAGGTAGTTGATGCTGGTTACGAAAAAAAGCAGGGCTACTACGCCCCATCTGTAAGTAACGCTTTTGGTTTGTGCCATTATCTTGCTGAGAGTTATTTGCTTAACTGCACCAATTGAAGTGCGTTCACAGTATCAGCGTACAGTTGATCGTACAGTCGCTCGTCCAATACCTGCTTGCTAATGAGTTTGCTGCCCAGGCCCACTGCGCACACGCCAGAGCGGAACCAGCCCGATATATTGCCTGCCTCTATCTCTACGCCTCCCGTTGGGATAAACAGCTGCCCGGGAAACAACTCGCGGATTGACGACACGAACGCCGGCCCCAAAATATTGGCCGGAAACAGTTTGATAAGCATGGCTTTGTATTGCTGCGCGATGTGTATTTCGGTGGGTGTCATGCAGCCGGGTATCCAAAGCAATTTATAATTGGCGGCCACCAGGGCAACCTCGTTATCCACTATAGGCGATACCAGGAAATCGGCACCTGCATCAACGAAGCTTTCTGCTTCTATGCCGTTTTTGATGGTACCTATGCCCAGGTAAAGGCCCGGCATGTCCTTTTGTACGGCTTGTTTTATATAGCGGAAGTTGGCCAGGGCCTCTTTGCCGCGATTGGTGTATTCCAATACCCGCACGCCCGCTTTGTACAACGTGCGGATGATTTGCAGGCTTACCTCGGCATCCTCGTAAAAAAATAAGGGCAGCATGCCCTGCGTCAATATAGCGTCTAATACTTGCTCTCTGTTATCCATGGCTTATGGTATTGGTAATATCCTGTACGGTATTGGTAGTGGCATCGCTATGCACGAATAGTTTGCTATAGGCTGCGGCTGTGGCAAAGTCAAGCGTCTGCTGCGCGGATTGGCTGTTGTAAAAGCCGTATATCAGCCCCGCCATAAAACAATCGCCGGAGCCTACCTTGCTAACGATGCTTTCGGCGCGGTACTCCTGTGAACTGTAGAAATCGCCGTCGGCATACAAGGCAGCGTAATAGTTTATCTCGCCGGCTCCATCGAACCGGAAGGTGTTGGCCACCACCTTGCATTTGGGAAAAAGCTCCGTTATCCTTTTGGAAGTGGAGAGCGCTTCTTTCAGATAGATGCTCTTCTGCCCGCTCTCGTGTATGTTACCGAGCACCGGGACACCCAGCATGGTTTCGGCAGCCCAAACGTTACCCATGATCACATCGCAATAGGGTGCAAGCAGCGTCATAACCTCCTGTGGCTGTTTGCCATATTGCCATAACTTAGAGCGGTAGTTCAGGTCGAGCGATATGGTGATGCCCCTCGCCGATGCCGCCTGCAGCACCTCGAGACAGACGTCTGCCGTTTGCTGGCTGATAGCAGGGCATATAGCGCTGAAGTGGAACCATGTAACGCCATCGAGCACTTTATCCCAATCTATCGTGCCCGGTACCAATTCGGCAAAAGACGAGTTGGCTCGGTCGTATATCAGCGCATCGTGCTTCAGATCCTTCCCCTTGGTGAGGAAGTACAAGCCGATGCGGTTGCCGCCATAATGTATTTTAGAGGTATCGATGCCCAGCCGCTCCACGTAGTCCGTCACCTGGGCCGAGAGGCCGTTTTTGGGCAATGCGGTAAAGTATTGCGAGGGTACATCCCAAAGGGATAAAGCGGAGGCTACGTTCAACTCGGCACCGCCTACGAAAACGGATAAAGCGTTATCTTCCAGCCACTGCCCGCCGTCATCGGGACTAAGCCTTAACAGCAACTCGCCGAATGATAGTACCGCACCTTGCTTATAGTCGTTGGTTAATATGTCGCTCATTTCTTATCGAAATCAAAATAATTCTTAGCGTTGAAGTAACAGATGTCCTGTATGATCTTGCCTGTCCATTCTATATCATTGGGTAGTTCTCCGTTCACAATATCTTCTGCAAACAGGTTGCAGAGTATCCGCCTGAAGTATTCGTGCCGGGGGAAGGACAGGAAACTGCGCGAATCGGTAAGCATGCCCACCAGGCGGCTCAGCAGGCCCATATTGGAGAGGGCATTGATTTGTTTGGTCATGCCATCCTTCTGATCCAGGAACCACCAGGCCGAACCCCATTGTATCTTGCCTGCAACCGAGCCATCCTGGAAATTGCCCGCCATGGTGGCCATCAGTTCGTTGTCCGCAGGGTTGAGGTTGTAGAGGATAGTTTTTGCCAGTTTGTCTTCGCTGTCCAATCTGTCGAGGAATTTGGAAAGGCTTCTGCCCTGATGGAAATCGCCTATCGAATCGCGTCCGGTATCCGGCCCGCTTTGCCTTAAGCCGCGGGTGCTGTTGTTGCGCAGCGCGCCGATGTGGTATTGCTGCACCCAGCCCTTCTCGTAATCCCAAATGGCGAACTGGTAAAGCATCGCCGACTTGAATTTAATGCTTTCCAGTACACTTATCGGCTGCCTGCTCCTTATCTTTCCGAATATCTCGGCTACCTCTTTCTCGGTGTAATCCTCGGCGTAAACCTGGTCGATGCCATGGTCGGATACGCAGCAGCCATTGCCCGCGAAATAGGTATGCCGCTTCTTCAGCGCGCTTATGAACCCGTAGTAGTCGTTTATAGCCACGTCAGCAACTTTTTCCAATTGGTTGATGTAGTTGTTCAGCGCGGGGATATTATCGCTGTTCATGGCCTTATCCGGCCTAAAAGCGGGCAATACCTTGGTGCCGAAGTTATCGGCTTTGAGTTTCTTATGGTATTCGAGGTTATCGATGGGGTCGTCGGTAGTACAAATCACCTCCACGTTCATTTTGGTGATGAGCTTGCGCACGCTGTACTGCGGACTTTGCAGCTTGGCGGTGCAATCGTCGAAAATAAAGTCGGCGGTGCCGGGCATCAGTCGCGATTGGATACCGAAGTAGCGTTGCAGTTCCAGGTGCGTCCAATGGTAAAGGGGGTTGCGCAGCGTGTAGGGCACGGTGGCCGCCCACTGCCGGAATTTCTCCCTGTCGGTTTGGCCACCGGTTATGTAGCTTTCGTCTACACCGTTGGCGCGCATGGCGCGCCACTTATAGTGGTCGCCGTTGAGCCAAACTTGCGTAATGTTGCCGAAGTTGATATCCTCCGCAATTTCGTTGGGGGGCAAATGGCAATGGTAATCTATAATGGGCATGTCGGCGGCAAAGTCGTGATATAAACGCCTGGCCGTATCGGTTTGCAACAAAAAGTCCTCGTCGAGAAAGGGTTTCATAGGTTAATCGTATCCGGGAATTTGTAATGATAGGGTTATTCTTGCAAAAAGCCCAAAATTATTCACGAAAACGTTGCCGGAAGATTGCAAATGGCACGCGCTGATAAAACGCACAAAGCCCCTGAGGTTGTCAGAGGCTTTGCAGTATATTTTGGGAAGGATTACTTCAGCACCAATACGCCATCGGCCATAATGGAGATATCTTTCCGTGGCTCTTTGATTGCAGCTATCTCGGCATCGGTTTTACCGGCATCTTTAGCGTAGTGCACCAAACGCTCAACAGGCACTTCTTTCACCCGGGCCAGGCCCTCTACCACTACCGTTTTGCCAACGATGTTTTGCGGCATAAAGTAAGCGTAATCTGTAAACTGCACCATAATGGTTTTGCCATCTGCCTGGGCCAGTTTCATAAAGCAGCCTTTCTTTTTACAAACCTCTACTACCGTGCCTGTAATTTTACCGGTGTAAGCGGTATCGGTGCTCAATGTAGTACCAAGCGCATCTGTTGTGAGATAGTTATCGGCAGTTACCAATTTGCCGTAAGTAACGCCGGGAGCGGCAGGAGTAATATTGGTTTGGGCAAATGTGATTGCCGAAAAGCAAAGGCAAGTAATAAATAATGTTATGGCTTTCATATGGTTAAATGGTGATTGTAAAACACGTGCAAACAAAGTTACGACATTACCACAGCAGTTCATAATTATTTATAATGGTTATCGATAGGTTATTCAATATCCTAAGCTTTACTTTAGTTAACATCCATTACTATTTGATTTACAATTCTATTTAACTATAAGTAAAGTTCGCCTTGGTTGCTTTTACGAATTTCGCAAGCTCAGCTAATCACCCTAAAAGTCAAATTTATCCGCTCTTTTAAAGCTTTGGTCGATTTGGGAACCTGGTGCTCCCATTGGTGCTGCAAGTCGCCTTGCATGATAAGGAGCGAACCGTTTTCAAGTTCCACGGAATATTTCTGCTTCTTATCAACCTTAAGCCTAACGTCAAACCTTCGGGTTTGCCCAAAGCTTATGGATGCGATAATGGGATTTATCCCCAGCTCCGGCTCATCGTCGGCATGCCAGGCAACAGAGTCATTACCGTTGCGATACAGATTCAGTAAAACGCTATTGAAGGTTATGCCGGCTGCCGCATCTACCCTATCCTTGATAAAAAGCAGTTCGTCCGTCCATGGGTATGGGTCGTACTTCTTGCCAGAGAAGGCGTAAGTTTTACTGTTGTGGCCATACCATGCGGTAAGGCGCGGCTGGTTAAGCAACTTGCCGTACATCTGTATGGTTTCCTGGTTCCATTGTATGCTTGTTTTCAGCAACGGAATAAGCCGGTCGCTTTCTGCCTTGCTGAAAAAGCCGGGGTGGTAGTCCATCAACTCAATAGGGAGTTTGGGGCTTTGCAGGCCGCCGTCGAAAAAGCTGAGTTGTTCCATTTGTCTGAACTCGAATTTGGGGGAATTTTTAGAATTAACAGAATTGATGAAAGATTTAAATTCGAGTTTCAGACAATTAATCGTGTTAATCGCTCCATCTCGAAATCGTGTAAAAAATCCTGTTCACTCCCTTAATCTTTAAATCCTGTCAAACTTTAATGAATATCTTCTTCCGGTAAAGCCAGTAAAGCACCAGCCAGTAAATCGTTAACATAAGCGCACCCTTTATCAGCGTGCTATAGGCATCGCCAAAAAGCTGGTCGTAATGCGGACCTAAATGTATGTAGAGCGATTTGCTGAGGAACGCGCCGAAACCATCTGCCAGTACATATGCAGCTATAGAGTTGGTGCCTATCACCGCCAAAAACAACACCCGTTGTTTTTGCCTCGCATCTGTAAGTCCGTAGAAAAGGGCCAGCAGTAAAAAGCAGCAGCCCCCGCTAAAAATAACCCAGCCGGGTGTCCATATCCGTTTTACTACGGGTGCTACCCCGCCGAAATGCAACGCCGCGCTGAGCACAAGCAGCCCCACCCCTATCATGGCGAAACGCCGCACCAGCACAACGGGCGCCACGCCCGAGCGCAGCATATTGCCGGCCAGCAAACCGATGATCATAGTGCCGAGGGTGGGTATAAAACTCAGCGTAGAATACCCGCCGCCGTTGAAGTTGAAGTAATGTTCGCGCGGGAAAAGGTTAAGGAACCATTTATCCGCAGCCCAGGCCAGGTTGGTGTTTTTGTTCCAATGCGCGGCGAAGCCTTTGAAGTTGCCTGCCCAATCGGCCGTAACACCTGCCGAGGCATAATCGAAACCCGGGCCGGGCAATGGGTAAAAAGCAAAAGCGGCCCAATAGCCTACCAAAATAAGGCCGAGAGCAATGAGTTGCGTGCGCTGTTTGCAAAAGCCCAGCAGGAACAGAAAAGTGTATCCGAGGCCAATCTGGCTCAAAGTATCCTCAAAGGTGAAATAGGTTTGGTTGGTCCACATCGAGCGCAGGAAGATACCCAGGGCAATGAGCACTACCGAGCGGATGAGCGCATGCCGCAGCAGCTTGCCGAAACTATCGCCCTTGGCAGTGCGCGCCGCGATGGAAAACGGCAGGGCAACGCCCACTAAAAACGAGAATGAGGGTTGTATCAGATCGTGCAGCGAACAGCCCGCCCACTCCACATGGCTCTGATGGAAATTAAGAAAGCGCCAAAAGGCGTTCCCTGGCAGGGCCTTCGATACATGCTCGAATGAGAGCACCTCGCCCATCATCAACAGCATTACAAAGCCGCGGTAAGCATCTATAGAGGTTAGGCGGTTGCCGGGCATAGGCGCAACGGCTGCTATCTCAGCAGATTTTTTCATAGTCATCAATCAAGGTTTAAATCGGGGATATAAAGCAGCAATATAAGTATAAAGCCTTAACCAGCGGCGTGTTAAATAATTTAAACATGTTTGGCAAATTGCGCGTTAACAATTTATCAACTAATTTGCAGCACATAAACTAATAACCCATGAAACTCATCCGCCTGTTGCCCCTGCTTGCCCTTAGCACATTATTATTTGCCTGCAATAGCCCGCAGCCCAAAACTGTGCAAATTGCGACAGACACCTCAACAACCGTAAAAAATAATGGTGTGCATATCGACTATACCGATACCGGCACAGGCGACACCACATTGCTATTCGTGCACGGCTGGTGCATCAACAAAAGCTACTGGGCCCAACAGGTGGCTTATTTTGGCAAACGATACCGCGTAGTTACGATGGATTTGGCAGGGTATGGCCGGTCGGGCCATAACCGTGATAACTGGAGTACCGATGCCTTTGCGAGCGACGTTAACGTAGTGATAAATCAATTGAAGCTTAAGAATGTAGTACTGGTAGGGCACTCCATGTCCGGCGATATCGTGTTGCAGGCGGCCATCAACGCGCCGGATAAAATAATAGGTTTGGTGGGAGTAGATAATTTCAAGGGCCAGGGCGCGCCGCCGCAAACCGAAGCACAGAAAAAAGAAATTGCCGATGCCATTGCTGCCATGCGCAAAGATTTCAAGAAGGTGGCGTTCCAATGGTTTAATGAGGGGCTATTTTCTAAAACCACTAGCAAACCCATTAAAGACAGGATATTGAACGATGTTGCGCATGCCGACACGGTGGTTGCCGTTGCCTCAATGGAGCAACAGGCTTATGACGAGCTGCCCGCCCTTATCAAGCTGAAAAAGAAATTATACATGATAAACAGCGATTACCAGCCTACAGACACTGCTTGGCTGGTAAAAAATAAGCTGCCCTTTATGTTATTGGAAGTGCATGGCACCGGGCACTTCCCCATGGTAGAAGCTCCTGCGGAATTTAACCAGCGACTGGATAAGGTGCTGGCAGATATAAAGCGTTAAATATTTTCGCTTGCGTCCGTATTCTTACCTACCGAGAACTAGCTGGTGGTGCCGCTACCCACCTGAGATTTTACCCTGCAGTTTCTCTACCAGGGCTTTCACGGCGTAAAAGCCAACGCCCAATATCATTATTTAAACGTTATATAGGTTGCACCATAGGTGCAAAATGTCGGTAGAAAACAAATAGCACATATTTTGGCGTGCCGTTAGGCAATGTCATTAAGTTAAGAAAAATCAATTCGTTCTACCATTGCTTTTAAGCCCCACCTAAATCCTCCCCGGTAGGGAGGACTTGAAAAAGTAAGGCGGACGAAGCCAAAGTCTCCCCTTCCGGGGGAGATTTAGAGGGGCTAAATGCTTGTCTAGCCTTAACTTAATGACATTGGCCGTTAGGTACGCAACATCGCGAGTTTCGTACCTGACGGCACGATTTTGTTTGGTTTATTGATATGCTACCGACATTAAACCCCCATGGGGTTCCTTAAATAATGACAATAGGCCCACATCGGTGCCTTTTTTATTGATCCTATCCAATACGTGAGCGTTACTTCGTTCCTGAACATCCATTCGGGCCTTTTCGGCTATGCCCGCCATTATAAATACGAAATATATTTTCTATAGAGGACGTATAACCTGGATATCTGATATCAAGCATAGCCTATTGGCTTGGCTAATCCTTATTTAAATTAATTCTAAATAATATTTGTGATTAAGGATTGTGTTGTTATTTTTGCGCTTAATTAGACTTGATATAAATAACTAATGAAAATAACCCTACATCCTATCTTCCGAAAAATATCCTTCCTCTTCTTTTTGCTCATCATTAGTAGCTTTTCGCTTAAAGCCAATGGCCCCGACGACGACGGAAATAATGGCAAAATAAGCGGCTTTGTAAAAACCAGCGATGGCAAACCGGCCAGCTTTGTTACAGTTGCCATAAAAGGCCTCAACAAAACCACAATGACTACCGACGAGGGCTCGTTTTTGTTCAACAACATCAAACCCGGAAACTATACTTTACGCATCACCTATACCGGTGCTAAAAGCGAAGAAAAAACCGTAACGGTTACCGCAAACAATACTACCAGAGTTGATTTTACGCTTGCAGAAAGCGCCACAGATTTGAACGAGGTTACCATATCTTCTACCAAAACAATCAATCGTAAAAGCATCAACATTGGTAAAATGAACGTGGCACCTATTGATTTGCCGCAAAGCATTTCCATAATTGGCCGCGATGTGCTTGACCAGCAACAAGCCTTGCGCTTAAGCGATGTTATAAAAAACGTAAACGGGGTTTATTTATACAGCGCCCGCGGCAATACCCAGGAAACATTTGCTGCGCGCGGTTATAACTTTGGGGCAACCAACATGTTCAAAAATGGCTTCCGGGTAAATACCGGCGCCATGCCCGAAATCAGTTCATTGGACCGTGTAGAAATACTGAAAGGCAGCGCCGCATTACTATACGGCAATGTTGCCCCCGGCGGCGTTTTAAACATGATCACAAAAAAACCAAAATTTGAACAGGGCGGCCAGGTATCCATGACATATGGCAGCTACGACCTGTACAAGCCTGCGGTTGATGTGTATGGCCCCATTACTTCCAAACTGGCTTACCGCTTAAACGCAACCTACGAAAACTCTAAAAGCTATCGCGATTACCTTAAAAACAAGCGTATTTACGTGAACCCATCCTTATTATACAAAATAAGCGATAAAACCACGCTGATAGTAGAAGGCGATATATTGGATTACGATTTCGTACCCGATTTTGGTACCGGCCAGGTAGATAACGTAATTGCCAATGTACCGCGCAACAGGTACCTGGGTGCCGTATGGTCAACCGGCAAAACAAAACAATCTACAGCTACGGCAACCATCAACCACCAGCTAAACAGCCTCTGGCAGGTTAGCGGGGGCATATCTTACCAATATTACGACCGCCGCTACCAAACAACCGAGCGTGTGCAGCCTGATGCAGCCGGCGACTGGTCGCGCCCGCTTAACCGTACTGAAACACTGGAAGATTACGTTACCGGCCAATTGAATATTACAGGGCAATTTAACACCGGGCCTATAAAACACAATATTTTAGCAGGCCTGGATGCCGACCGATACAGTAATGATAACTATACTTATGTAACGAATGTAACCGTAAACGGCAAAGTGCAATCAAGTTACCTGGATCAGAACAATGCCGTGCAAAACGCCACGTACGACAAGATCAATATCTATGACCTGAACAAGTACACCCAGCGTACTGATATGCCAACCATGAATCCGTTTTATGATGTGGTAACCAAAACCAACCGTTTTGGCGCTTACTTTAACGACCTGATAAGCATATCAGAAAAACTGAAGGTACTGGCTGGCATCCGTTGGTCATACCAATACATCGCTCCTACCACTGTAAACAATTTTTATACCCCGGCTTTAACCCAATCTGCAAAAAGCAAAGAGGACAAGGCCTTTTCGCCAAGGGTGGGCATTGTTTATAAGCCGGCGGAAAACACTGCCTTGTTTGCCAGTTATTCCAACTCTTTCGTAGTAAATACCGGTACCGATGTTAACACCAACCCCTTAGACCCATCGATTATTGACCAGTTTGAAGGCGGCATCAAAAACGACTTCCTCAACGGCAACTTATCGGTAAACGTAACTGCCTACCGCATCTTAAACAACAACCTGGCCCAAACAGCAACTTTCCAGGCTGATGGTGTAACCCCCAACACCAATACCAATATTAAAGTATTAAGCGGTCAAACCAAAAGCGATGGCGTAGAAGTGGATATTGCCGGCCACCCATTTAAAGGCTTAGATGTTTTGGCAGGCTATAGCTATACCAACGCGCGCTATACCAAAACCTCTACGGTATTAGGTAGCACCATTGCAGGGCAGCCCTTGCTAAACGTACCAAAACACACGGCCAACACCAGCGTGTTCTACAATTTTTTAGATGGCAAATTAAAAGGCTTTAAGGCAGGTGTATCTGTATTTTACCTTGGCAACCGCACCGCAGGCTTCCTCAACACGGTGGGCCAAACACAAACCGCATCCAGGTTGGTGTATGTACCAAAGTTCACAACGGTTGATGCTTCTGTTGGTTACACCTGCAAAAAGGTTTCCATCATAGCTAAAGTATCTAACATTGGCAACGTACTCAACTGGAACGTGCACGAAAATTACAGTGTTAACCCTATCCCGCCGAGGCAATTCTTAACTACGCTGAGCTATAAATTCTAAACAAAACTAAAAACCAAAACTAACCGGGGCGGCGTAAGCTGCCCCGGTTTTATCATTAAGCCATGAAGGTATTTTTCCGCAACATACACCTTTACCTAAGCCTCGCAGCCGGCATCGTCATTTTTTGTTCCTGTCTTACGGGCACTATCCTCGTTTTCGAGAAGGAAATAAACCAGGCGCTAAACCCGCAATATTACCGTGTTGAAGCCAAAGGCGGGCGCATGCCCATTGCTTTGCTGGTAAAGGCAGCGTTAAGGCAAATACCAAAAAGCAAACCGGCATCGGTACTGGTTTATAATGACCCTGCCCGCAGCGTTGAAGTAAGCGTAACTTTGCCCGGAAAGAAAGGGACAGGCACCGGGCAGCCCGAAAAAACTAAAGAGAGAATAAAAGCCGGCGCGGAACCTGGCAAAAAAGATAAAAAACCAAATGAGGGCCGCAAGCCCCTTACCACCGTTTTTGTAAACCCTTATACCGGGCAGGTGCTGGGCCAATACAGTAAAAAGGAGTCTTTTTTTACGACGGTAGAAATGCTTCACCGCTTTTTGCTGGCAGGCAAAGACAGCGTCGGCGACATGATAGTTGGCATATGCACCCTATTATTTCTATTTATCCTGATTACCGGCGTAATACTGTGGTGGCCGAAAACCAAAGCTATTTTACGCCAGCGCATTAAAGTAAAATGGGATGGCAGCACCAAGAGGCTGGTACACGACCTGCACCTGGTAACCGGGTTTTATACCTCCGTTTTCCTCATCGTCATCGTACTAACGGGCCTTATTATGTCGTTCAAGTGGGCAAACGCAACTCTTTTTGCCCTAACCGGCTCTAAGCAAACCGACAAACAAGAAGCCCCGCATTCTAAAATAATTGCAGCGCAAAAGCCCATATCCATGGATGCGGCACTACAAAGCGTAAACCCGGAGATTAAAACATCCGAATATTATAATCTACGCCTCCCGGCCGACTCTGTAGCAGCTTACAGCGTCAATATTTTACCCAAGGGCGCATTTGAAAATACTGCTGATGCCTACTTTATCGATCAGTACAGCGGGCGAATTATTGGCAGTGAGTTGTTTGGCAGTAAAAGCCTGGGCCAGCGGGTGCGTTCGTTTGTAAAGCCTGTACACACAGGGGCGGTTTATGGTGTCCCTACCAAAATACTCAGTTTTGTGGTTTGCCTCCTTTCGCTCATATTCCCGGTAACGGGGGTGATGATGTGGCTGAACCGTATTGGCAAAAAAACGAAAAGGAAAAACAATGCCAAACCAATTGAACAAGTTGGTGCGTTGGGTCATGGTGAGCTCGTCGAACCATAGTGAGCTGGCCTTTACGCGTGTCCTTCGACAAGCTCAGGATGACCTCGCGCTTCTTGTCATCCCACTCGAAGGCTTCAAATTTTAATTTCAAACACGACGGTTTCGTTTATTAGAACTAAAACGCCACCTACTCCCCTGTTGGCGCCTTCCAAACTGCAGCGTATTTTTTGCGGTATTTAAGGTCGGTTTCGGTGGCTATCAGTTGGGCGGCCTGTTGTTTCACTTCGGGGTTGCCGGTTACATCATATATCTTTTTGAACAGTTCTATGATATCGAAACGCACCAGCGTGCCGTTGTGATGGCTCATGGCATGGGAGAACCTGTCGGTTAGCTGCCCTATCAGCAGTTGGTTGTACTCCGGCTTCGCCACGGCAATTTTCCAAAGGCATTGCAAGGTGTGCCGGGCAGTAACGAATTTCTCATCGTACGTAAGCTGCATCAATTTGCCTACATCCTGCAGCATGCGGCCTTCAGTATCGCTTTTGGCCAGGTTGCATAGCAGCTGCGAAGCAATGGCGCGGCGGTGGTTGTTTTTATCGCTAAGCATGGCAATCAGCTCGTCCCACACTTCATACACCCAGGCAACAGGCTGATTGGTTTTAGAAATAATATCCAGGAACGATGAATACCGCGAAACGGCATCATTGGCATACAGGTCGTCGAAATAACGGCGTATCGTAGTTTCCATCAGGGGATTTAGCAAAACTCCCTAAATATAAAAAAAGCGGGCGATAGTCGCGCCCGCTTTTAAGTCAACAATTGTTTATTCTTTAGGCTTCCACCTCAAAACCGGTAGCGGTGGCCAATTCGCGCCAGGCTTCCATATCGGCCTGTACATCAGCGATCTTCTTTTCGGCCACGCCATAAGCATCGGCGCCCAGGAACAAATGCATCGGTGCGTGTGCCGATTCGGCAGCGGCAATCATCACCAGGGCTGCTTTCTCAGGGTCGCCGGCCTGGTTGCCGTTGATATCGTTCTGATGGGCGGCCTGCACGGCGCGTACCTGTTTGTAGGCCTGTATTTCGTTCTTAGGCGTGCTCAATGAATCGGGTTCCAAAAAGTTGGTGCGGAAATATCCCGGTGATACAATGGTAGCCTGGATGCCGAATTCTTTTGCCTCTGCCGAAAGCGATTCGGTAAAGCCCTGCACCGCAAATTTGGTGGCACAGTAGATACCGAAACCCGGGAAGTTACCGGTAAAACCGCCGATAGAAGACACATTAAAAATATGGCCCGACTGCTGCGCCCTCAGGTGCGGCATTACAGCGCGTATTACATTCAGCGAACCGAATACGTTTACATTGAAGTTTTCGCGGGCTTCCTCGTCGCTCAGTTCTTCCAGGCTGCCGGTGAGGCCGTAGCCTGCATTGTTTACCACCACATCTATCTTACCGAAGCGGGCGATGGTTTCGGTTATCGCATCGGTTACGCTTTCTTCTGCCTTGATGTCAACCGCCAGCGGCAAAAAGTTTTCGTGCTGGCCAACGGCTTTGTTCAGGTCGGCAGCCTTGCGCGATGTTGCGGCTACGCTGTAGCCTTTATTTAATAATTGCTTTACCAGGCTAAGCCCCAAACCTTTTGAAGCGCCGGTTACGAACCATGTTTTTTGAATGTTCATTTTGTGTTATTGTTTTGTGTTGAGTAGATTATTGTTTGTTTATTAGCCGTTAAAAGCCATTGACTTAGTGATAGCCTCGTTCACCCTAAATTCCCGTTCCAATTTTTGCAGCTTGGCCATCGCCCTGTCGTAAGCATCCTCGCCCAACAGCAGGTATAAAGGAGGGTTCTCCATCTGCGCAACTTCTATAATGGCGGCTGCTGCTTTTTCGGGGTCGCCGCTTTGGGCGCCGTTCATTTGCAGATAGCGCGACTGCGTTTCATGCACGGCAGTGTATTCTGCGATGGGGTGTTTAGCTATATTGAGGGAATCATCGGTAAGGAAACTAGTGCGGAACGCGCCGGGGGCCACTACTGTTACCTTTACACCAAATTCGGCTACGTCCTGCGCCAGCACCTCTGAAAGGCCTACTACAGAAAATTTGGTAGCCGCATAAACCGACCAGCCTGTTGCACCGGTAAAACCTGCAATAGATGATATGTTGATGATGTGGCCCGATTGCTGTTGGCGCATATAAGGCATGGCCATGCGGATAACGTTCAGCGTGCCGAATACGTTTACTTCGAAACTATCGCGGGTTTCGCGGTCGGTGAGTTCTTCTATGCTGCCGCCAATGCCATAGCCTGCGTTGTTGATGACTACATCTACGCTTTTGAAGGCAGCTTTTGTCTGATGAAGGGCGCAACCCACACTATCCTCGTTGCCCAGCTCAACTTCAAGGGGCAGGAAGTTTGGGGTATCAACGCCAACGGCTTTTACCAACTCAGCAACGTTGCGCGAGGTTGCTGCAACGTTCTGGCCCGCTTGCAGTAGTTGTTTTACCAGGCTCAGGCCAAACCCTTTAGATGCACCTGTTATAAACCATGTTTTGATATTTTGCATAACCTTGTTTGTTTTGATGAAACAAAGTTAGGGCTAAACGCAGGGGGAGCGTTTACGTTAATCAAACCAATTGTTGCAAAATTCAAACAACCCTAAATGCAGATGGCGTTATTTGGGTTTGTTTTTTGAAAAAGTTATTGAAATGCGCCGGCTCTTCAAAGCCCAGGCTGTAGCTAATTTCAGATACGTTCCAGTTGGTGTGGCGGAGGAGGGCCTTGGCTTCGCTGGCCAGGCGCTCCATAATATGATCGGTGGTGGTTTTGCCGGTGGTTTGGCGTATGGCGCGGTTTAGGTGGTTTACGTGTACCGAGAGCTGGTCTGCAAAGTCTTTGGCAGAGCGCAGCCCGAAACGCTGCGCAGGCGACTCGATGGGGAACTGACGCTCCAGCAGTTCGGTAAATACGGATGTGATGCGCGAGTTGGCATCGGGGTGCTTATACATCCTGTCGCTAGGCTGTATTTTCATGGCGTAGTGGATCAGCTCGGTGATGTAGTTGCGCAGCAGATCGTACTTATAGCGGTAATCGGAATTGATTTCGGCCAGCATCTTCTCGAACATCGAGTAAACGTATTTATCCTGCTCATCTGTAAGCGCATACACCGGGTTTGCACCCGGCGCAAACATGGGCAGTTCGTGGATATTGCTGCGCATCATCTCGGTAAAAAACGACTCTTTATAGATACAGAACGCGCCCGAATGCTGCTGGTTGAGGTTCTCGAAGGTATAAGGCACGAAAGGGTTGAAGAACACCAGCGCGCTGCCCTCCATCTCGATGCTTTTATCGGCGTAGTGGATAACCCCCTTACCGCGGAAAAGACTCACCTTATAAAAATCGCGGCGGCTGTACACCACGGGCTTGGCACCGGGCATATAGCAGTCCTCGGTACGGAAAACATTGAAGTGGCCGATATCCTGGCTCAGGTTATCGGGCATCCAATTGAACTTCTGCTTGTAAAATTCTTCGAGGGTTTCTGTAGTTGCCATAAAGCAAAGTTACATAATTCAAACTATAGCATCCAAAAACACCTAAGAAAATCGGAGGAAATCGGAAATATTTCGGTGTTTTTCTTTGTTATTTCATCGCAAAAAGGTGCATTTCGGTGAATTTTACCTGTCAAAATCTCCGTATTTTTACCAAAACGCATCAAAAAAAGGGTAGTTTTTACTGCCGGGAGATACTTTTTTTGTCGATACGGGAAGCACGTACATGCCGCACAGCATTGCTGCTACCGAGTGTTTGTTTTTAAACGAACCTCCGGGCGCCACTAACCAAAGCGCATATCCATCGGTTAAAATTGGCGTTCCATCTATGTTTTATTGCTGTCCGTCTATCGCGTTTTAGGGTTTCGGCACATAGTTGTTTCTTAGCGCAACCCAAAACCCCACGGGTTTTCAGGATGTGCCAATAAACCAATAACACCGTTAAAAATGCAATCGATTGCATGCGTGAGCATATATCCGGTGTGCTGGTTTTTACCTTTTATACAGGTAAACCGCACAACGCTTGCCCCTGGGCTTACCGGCAACCTGAGCCTTATAAAAAAGCAGAGCGGGAAAGCGTAGCATTGCAGGTTATTACAAATGAATTAAATAAACAACCATAAACATAATTATTAAACCAAAACAAAATGATCAAAAAACTATCAACCACCGCCGCGCTTGTAATGGTTATTATAACCGCCTGTTTCGCTGCCGACATCACCGGAAAATGGACCGGAAAAATTATGGACCAGTATGATATCGCCTACAATTTTAAGGTAGACGGTGAAAAACTAACCGGCTCTACCACAGGCCCCGAAGGCAACGTAATCAATATCCAGGATGGCGTGATTAAAGGCGACGAGCTTTCTTTCGGCATTCACATTATGGATACCGACATGAAAATTACCGGTAAGGTAAAAGACGATGTAATTACGCTCGTATTCCCCGGCATGAATGGCGGCGAGCCGATGAATGTTATCTTGAAAAGGGCAAAATAAAGGCAGCCTTAAAATCAAAAAAGGGTAAGCCGCTAGTTGTGGTTTACCCTTTTTGAGTATTAAAAGGTTGGGTTACGACATTCAGTTTGTTGGTCACAAGACCATAGGTGTTCGGAAGACTAGTTTATCCCCTTAAGTTGATAATTTGTGTGTGAAGCCGAGGCGAATAGCTAATTATTTTGTGGTATGGAAGCGGGCCAACTCCTTTCTCTGATACCCGAAGGCATACTTGAGGAGTTGGCATTGGAGACTGATGTCGATAAATACACAAAAAAGCTTTACGGCGAAATTGTTTTTAAGCTACTAATCCATTGTATACTTTCATTTAAAGATAATAGCCTTAGAACTATGGAATCAGCCTAAGAATCGGTTGGTTTTAGGTTACTGAATACAAAAAGGAAAAGTGAGCATATTAGCTTTAGTTCCATAAGTGAGCGGCTTTCTGTGATCGAACCGGCTTATTTTGAAAAGCTTTATAATAAGTGTGTAGAAACTTATAGTGCTATCCTAAACACGCCTAAAACCAATATTATATGTTTTGATTCCACTATTGTAGCCTTATCCGGTAAACTTCTAAATGTCGGATATCATCTTAAAGGAGGTGATGCAGCACATGTTAAACAGCTAAAGTTCACAATCGGGCTTTCGAGTCTCCCTGTAGCCGTTCATTTTTTTACCGAACAAACTCATTCCAGCGAAAATATAGCGCTCAAAGAAGGTGTTCTATCATTTGAGCCGGACAATAGTTCCATCATCAGGATATTTGATAGGGGAATCACAGCGCGTAAGACCTATGATGAGTTGACAGAGAACAATATGCCGTTTATTTCGAGGCTTAACGCTCAATGCAAACGAGACATAATAGGATACAATATTTTACCGGAATTGGTTGTCCAGACCTCAACCTTAAATATATATAGTGATAGCTGGGCCTATCTCTATAAAGCGGGAGACATATGAGCAGATCATCCGGTAAGATGTATCGAGGCGTTAATAAATACTACCGGAGAAACTATTTTATTTATCACCAACATAGAAAGCCAGGTGCTTTCTGCGGCTGATATTACCATTTTATATAAGCGTAGATGGGAAATAGAAGTGTTCTTTAAATTCATTAAGCAAGAATTGAATTTCGGGCATTTAGTTAACAGAAGCGAGAACGGTATTAAAGTAATGCTATACTGTACTATGATAGCAGCATTATTATTACTTGCATATAAAGAGCTTAACGGACTAAAAGGCTACAAAATCGTGAAACAAAAGTTCGTACACGATCTGGAAAAGTCGTTAATGAAAGGCATCGTTTTTATGTGTGGTGGCGATCCTGATAAGGTAGATAACCTCCTCAAGAGCGCTCCAGAATAATCTTCCGAACACATGTGGTCACAAGACCAACAAAGGCGTAATATTTTATTCATGACGCAATTATTTATGCTTTATTTTACCAGAGCCCCGGTATTCGGAATATGTGCCGTAGTGTCGTCTCCCCCCCGGTTCAGCGCCCCGCTTGAACTAAAGTAAATGTAAGCGTCCCGCTTACACCAACTCTTTTGCAATGTCGGAAAACATCCGCATATTTATTACCATGCAACGCCTTAACGGACGAACTTTTTCGTCACCGCAGGGGCGCTCGACAGAGGACCCTGCGGCAGTATGCAGAGCGGATATGCTGCTGTCGAATCTCCTGATGCCGCAGGATCCTTTTTTAAAGTTTAAGTTAACCCATAAAAATACCGTGTCTAAAAAGACATCGCTACTGCATACGTAATATCATAAAACGTTCCGATGGAACGTAAAATGGACGGTTTACATGTTTCTACCCATAAGCCGTCCCGAAGGGACGAAGAAAGCAAATGCGTATCCCTTCGGGATACCTTATAGGTAGAAAAAAGAAAGATATAAAGCGCGTTCCATGGGAACGCTTTATGGGTTCTGAGGATTTGATAAGTGGCGCGACGATTTTATGGGTTAACTTAAATTTTTTAAAGAGCCCCTGCGGGGACTTAAAATATTATCGACAAATTCAATTAAAAAGAAATAAAAAGCAATGAAAGGAAAAATTGTAACAATATTTTTTACCATCATTTTGTGTCTTAGCACAACGTGTACTATAGCAGTTGCACAAGTAGGTCTTTTTGTGCCTAAAGATGAAAGAATCAAAAAATATCAAAATGAATTATTGCAATATCTCGTGAAACAAAAACAATTTCGCGGGACTAATGATTCAATCACCCTCGAAAACTATAAAGACAGAATGATAGTTCGGCGCGGTTTTGAAATTCATTCCGATTTTTCAAGTGATATGTTATTAATAAGATTTCAAGCTAACTTAGACCATTGTGACAAGTTTTGGGGGGTACTTACAAAGAAATCATGTTATCTTTTTTTTTCTTTTAAAGACCCGCAATTTATCCTATTAGAAAGACAACTTGACCCGCGGTTAGCGAAATTCATACGATATTATTGTAAAACCAATGACGATTATATTCACTGAGTTGCAAGAAGGGTTCCCCAATGCTGGTACGCGCGTGTCGCGCGTTCTTAACCATTTGCAAGGTGCAGGTTTAGTTAAAATGCCCCATCTGGCGCGAGTATGCAACGCAGGCCCAGCGCGCGGTGTACTCGTGCCTAAGTACTCTCCGTAACCGCAGGGTCTCTCGATAGAGGACCCTGCGGCAGTATGCAGAGCGGATATGCTGCTGTCGAACGTCCTAGTGCCGCAGGGTCCTTTTTTAAAGAGACGGGGACTTAAAAACCGTTAGATTCGAATGGACAAACCGCTACGGAAGTAGCTGACAAAAAGAAATTTAACGCAACAGTGAACGATTATCGTGCATCTGGCAATTTATAATTCAAATGAAAAAATATATTTACATTATCTTTTGTTCAGTTTTGAGCATAGGGTGTTTCAACCAGACTATCGAAAAGCAGATAGCAAATGAAATTGATACAAAATGTGCAAGCAAAGCATGTACTATCAATATCAATCAATTTACTCCGTTCGCTTGGGACAAAATGTATGTGATTGGGCCACAACTTTCCGGAGATCGTATCAAAGAGGTAATAGGGATAGATTATCCTGTATATAAGGAGTTTTCAAGGCCTATAATCTTCATCAAAAAAAACGAAATTGTTTATTTCGAAAATAATTATGAAGATGAAGAATCAGCCACCGATGGCCACGTGGTATTTGATTACCCTGATAGCGTTTATTATAAGGCCTATTTTTCCGGTAAAGCGATTTTTAAAGCAGAAATAAAAAAGTTTGATGGAAGGCGCTACTTTGTATTATCACAACCGGGCACTAAATAAGTTCCAGTCTGGCCCTAAGCACTTGCAAGATATTCACCCTCTGCTGGTGCGCGCGTGTCGCGCGTTCCAAACCCCAACCTGGCGCGAGAATGACGTGTGGGGCAAAGCGAGTAAGGGCTTCTCGTGCCTAAGCATGCAAAGCACAATTTCTTTAAACGACGAATGTTTTTACTTAACCCCGCATTCGCAGTAGGGATTGAAAGGGGAAGCCGCCCGCGCGGGGCCTGGGTGGCAGGCAGGGCGGCCGAAGCGCAGCGTAGCCCGATAAAGCCCGGGCCGAAGGCACTGCCATAATGCTTTTTCACTTACCGCTACCCCCCCTACACCGATTACTATATAAGCCCTACTTTCAACGAAAACGGGCGGGTGGTAAAAACGTATTACAATGCGCTTACCGACTTCCCATCTGGCGCGAGTATGCAACGCAGGCCCAGCGCGCGGTGTACTCGTGCCTTAAGTACTTGCAGGCAGCTGGCTATAGCTTTCGGTTTGTTGATCATAGTACCAACAAAGTCATCAATCGGCATATGCGGTGCGGTACATGGTATTCGCCTTAAGGTAAATCATGTTATTTTGAAAATCTAACACCGTATTGAATCGTTTCAAAATGTCGGTTCCCAAAATATGGATACTTGCTCCCCGGAGAGGCTTGTTCTGTCCAATTAGCTGAGCAGGCACATCAACCAGCTCATAGTCCCCCAATTTCAACATTTTCAAATTGGCAGTGATTACCGGGATTTCATTGCCTTTAATGCCGTGCATGATCACTTTTTTAATCACCTTCATATCCGCAACCGGAAATTGAGCCTGTTTCAGAAGGTCATCATCCAGCATAGCCGTTCTTTGATAACCCAGGTCGAAGAGGAACCAGTTTTTACTTTTGCTATCGCGTTGATATATTTCGCCTTCGATAAAGGGCTTGTTCTTAAAATACCTGATCTTAAATTTTGAATAGGTATGGTCTCTTGCTATCTGCCCTGGCATTTTAGAACTCACGATCATCCGGTTGTGATCATAATCAAGTTCTACAATCATCCCATCGAAGTTGTCCCATCCTATAAGCCCGTCAGTTTCGTTTCCTGCAAGCCGGATATCATAGATTTTGCTTTTAAAATCCCCTCTTCCGATCTTTAAATTATAAAATGCACTATAAAGCCTGGGATTAGACTTGATCTTTTGCTTTAGCGCATCTTCTGTAAAAGAAACCTCTGTGGCGCCGGTATCAAAGTTCATCATAAGCGTATCGGCATTATTAAAAAGCACCGGTATGAAGTTGGTATTGAACTTGTTTACAAAAAAAGGAATGGTGTCGTGAACTTCGGGCGATAACTTACTGAAGTTCTTAACTTCCGGGCTTTGGATGCGTGTAAGGCAGGTATCTTTGCCATTCAGGAGAACTAAAAAATCTTTATACTGGCCGGGTTTCAGTCTGAAGCTGATGGAATCAATATCGGTCTTAAATTTTATTAATGAAGTTTTGACCAGTTTTCCTGTAATGTGGGCATCCAGCTTAATTTTAGGGTTGATAGTCCAATTGGACGCCGGATCATCCTTTTCGTAAATTTGTGCTTGTATAGAGGTAGCTTTGATAAGGGGCAGCTTGTTCTGGGCCTCACTTTGTGCAACAATAGAAAATAATAAAAAAGTAAATATGCACCTCATGACCGGGGTTTCAAGTTTTGATTAGTTAAAGGTAATCTTAAATTAACAGCGGGGTATGTATTTGTATAATTATGAGCCCTGGTAACTCCCTACCCCATCTGGCGCGCGTATGCAGCGCAGCACAAGCAGGTGGCGTAATCGTGCCTAAGTACTTGCAAAGTAGCTAAAATGCTTTACTTTAGCTTGCATGAGCACCAAATATTCCGTCGAACGTCCCGATGCCGCAGGGTCCTTTTTCAAAGAGACCCTGCGGGGACTTAAACGGACAAAATAAAAGCCCTCTTTTGTATACTGTTAAGTTTAATGGCTTTGGTGATGGCGTAGAAGGCTTAGACTTTGGGGCGCAATATTCCTATTCCAATTCGTGGTTAATAGATAGACTATCGATAAAATTTAAAAAGTAAATAAGATGAAGAGAACCTTCCAGGCGACCGTTTTAGTTATTATTTTGCTGGCGTTCGTATATCACTTAACAGGTTACAGTGCCAACTACGACTTAATGAATATTCGTCGTTCCGAAATTAATGCTATAAGTTTAGATGACAGAGGGATTTTAGGCAATCACTCGATTCAGATAACCAAGCACTCAGAGGTTAATCATTTATTTGAATTGTTTAAAGCATCTAAACGAATCGAATATTCAGATGTTAATCTTAGAAATAGCAATGGACTATGTGATATTGAATTAAAATTAAAAAATAATAAGTCTTTTAATATGACGATAACTAATGCTGTGGAGGACGGGGGAATTATTAACTCTGGGAATTTTTATTATCGCAATGACAGTTTATTGGTTTTAATTAAAGATTTTTTAAAAGGCAAATGAGGCTTTCTAAGCGTGGCGCGAGGGGTTGGGAAAGTGCGTAGAGGCTTCTCGGGCCTGACAACTTGCAAGGTAAGGGTTGATGCTTTATTTTCCGCCCTTGTTGGTGTTCGCGGTGCTGGCCGTTGTTGTATCTTATGACCAACAACTGAAGCGCGGGAATGCCCTCGGCCGGTGCCCTATGCCGGTGTGCGCGTGCCGTGTGTGTTTAACCAGCATTCGCAGTAGGGACTGAAAGGGGAAGCCGCCCGCGCAGGGCTTGAGTGGCAGGCAGGTAGGCCGAAGCAAAGCGTAGCCCGATAAAGCCCGGCCCGCTTCTACCAGCGGGACTGCCATAAATATTGCTTTTATAGCTTTCGTCGTCGTCGGCATTGCCGCATTCGGTTTGTTGGTCACAAGACCAACAAAGGCTTAATATCGAGGACTGCCATAAATATTGCTTTTACAGCTTAATTATCCGGTTCATCACCTCATCCTTCAGTTGCCGGCCAATGGGTATGCGGTGCTGCCCAATGTGCAGCATATTGCCCTCGATGGTGTTTACCTTGCCGAGGGATACAACGAACGATTTATGGGTTTGCATAAATGCCTGCCTGGGGAATTTTTCAGCCAGGGCTTTTAGCGTGCTATGCGTTATCAGCTTTTTTGTTGCCGTATGGATGATCACATAGTTCTCCATCCCTTCCAGGTACAGCACCTCATCAAAAACCACCTTCTCCAGCTTGCCCTCTGCTTTTACAAAAAGGTAGGTGGGCTGTTCGGTAGCGCCCCTCAGGCCGAAATAGTCCTTCGCCTTATAAGCCGCTTTGGTAAACCGTTCCTGGCTGATGGGTTTCAGCAGGTAGTCCAGCACATCCAGTTCAAAGCCTTCTATCGCATACTCCTTAAAGGCAGTGGTGAATATCACCTTTGGCGGATTGCTTAACGAACGCAGGAACTCTACCCCGGTAATATGCGGCATCTGTATATCCAGGAACAGCAGGTCTACCGGTTGCTGCTTTAGCATTTCGCCCAGTTCCATCGCGTCCTCGCATTGCCCTTTTAACTGCAGGAAGGATGTTTTCTCCACATAGGCCTGCAGCCCTTTGCGGGCGTAGGGTTCATCGTCGGTTATAATGCAGGTGATCGGTTTCATGTTAATATTTTAATTGCAGCGTGGCCACGAACCTATCGGCATGCCTGTCCAAAGTTAAAGTATGCTTGCCGGGATACAAAAGTTCCAGCCTGCGTTTTAGGTTTTCGAGGCCGATACCGCTGTTTTCTTTATTGGGTTGGTATTGCCCGGGCAAATCATTTTCTACCTTAAATAATATGCCGCCTGCTTCACTTTGGGCAATTATGCTGATGCCGTACTTCCCTCCCACGTATTTAAAAGCATTCTCTACCAGCGGTAAAAACAGCAGCGGGTAAACCTGTTGCCCGGCAAGCGCCGCATCAAAATCGACCTGCAGGGCCATTTTTTTGCTGGCACGCACCTTTTGCAGCAGAATGTAATTTTGCAGGTAATCCAGTTCCTGTTTTATGCTTACCTGGTGCTGGCGGTCGTAAAGCTGGTAGCGCAGCAGTTCGGAAAGTAACTCTATACTCTGCTTCGCCCCCGGCACATCATCATCCACCTGGAAATAAATGGTGTTAAGCGCATTGAACAAAAAATGCGGATGGTACTGCGCCCGCAGGAATTTCAGTTCGGTTTCCAGTTGGTCGTTGGTAAGTTTTTCTACCAATACCTGGTGTTGTACGTAAGCCCGCAGGTAACTACGGCTTCGGATGATACCATAATACAGGATGGTGTATAGCAGCGGTATAACGTTTATCTCGGCAAAGTCGCTTATGGAGAGCCCATCATCGGTAAAGGCCGCCATAGGCATCAGCACCAGGTTATTTACAACGAAAGAAAGCGCCATTATGGTAAGTAGCTCCCTGGTGAGCGACCTTTTTACCGACTCCTTATCGTTATACCGGCAAATGCGTTTAACCCCAAAAAGCACCACATAACCTACCAGTACACTTACCGCAATTTCTCCCGCAGTGGTCTGCCACGGGCGCCTCCAAAAATGCGAGTGCGAATCGGTATCCTGCAACAACCTTATGGTAAAGTAGTTGAGCAAGCCGTAAAACGCGGGGAATATATTTTTGAGGAATTGTTTCATGTTGTTTTTATTGTCTGAACTCGAATTAAACGAATTTTTAGAATTTCCAGAATGCTTAAATCGCCAATACAAATTCTATTAATTCTTTAATTCGTTTAATTCGAGTTCAGAAAAAATTTGGGGGCTATACGAGTACGGCTTCTTTAACTTCCTCTACCACTACCTCCTGCTTCCTAACCTCCAACTCCCCAACCTCTAGCTTTTCTTTCTTCTCCAACGGCTTCATCCCAAATAAAAACCTGGTGATGGCATAGGGCTTTATCAGCAAATGGTATATACCCATGGTGAAGAACAGCGTTACCCCTACCGTGTAAATGTACTTCATGATCACCGTATCGTTGGTTTTTACGATGTAGTAGGCTAAAATAACAATTATGGTTTGATGCAGGATGTAAAAAGGGTAAACCGCCTGGTTTAGGTAAGCCAGCGAACGATGCGGCCTGTTGAGATATTGTTTGCCGTAGCCAACCAGCCCAAGCACCCAGCTCCAGGCTACTATTACCGAGAAGGCACGGAAGCTGTAGCCTCTCAGTACGCTCCACTCTGCACCGTTTGCGGGCGGGTTTAGCCAAAAGTAATAGATAGGAACCAGGCTGATAAGGGCTATGGTGATAGCAAACCGGCGGTTGCGCTGCAGGCTTTCCATCAGGCTGGGCTGTAGTATGCAAATAAACCCCGCCAGCAAAAACAGCAGCCAATAAACAATAAAACAGGTATCGTGTATCAGGTCGCTGGTTTGGGGGAATTTACGGGCATACATGGTGTACCATACAATAGATGGCAGGGCCAGCAGGTAAACCCATTTACCGTTTGCCAATACATTAAGCGCTTGCTTAAAACGGGCGCTTTTTGGCGAGATGAGCCACATAAACACCGGGGCAAAAACCAGATCGTACACAAAAAGATAGCAAATAAACCACAGGTGGTGCCAGCTGAAACTGCCTTTGGGGTATGGTTCGAATTTAAATACGGTTTTATAAAAATCCCAATAGTTGCCGGTAAAGCCCTGCGTAAGGCGCTCCATATAGATCTGCGGCGGTACGATGATAAACATGCCCACCAGCAACGGGATAAACAGCCTGGTAAAGCGCAGCCCGATAAAGCTCCAGGCCGAACGGCGCTGCATCATATAAAAGCTCACCGTTCCGCTGATAAAAAACAGCAGGGGCATGCGCACCAGGTGCATAAAATAGTTGCTCATGGCCATCAGCTGGCTGGTATCGTGGTTGCGGATATGCCACCACTCGTCGTCGGCGTAGGGCATGCCCGAGTGGAAGATGAGTACGCCGGCAATGGATATGATCCGGAGCCAGTCGAGGTAGGTTTGTCGTTGCGTGCTTTCCATTTTGTTTGATTTTTATTCAAAAGAATGGCTTGCAGGCAGGGTGTAGAAATTGTTTTGACGAACGGCAATGGGGCGTTGACGAACGGTTGGTTTAGAGGTTAGAGAATTGCGGTTTGTTGGTCACAAGAGGAGACTATATACATGTTAGACCATGAATGTTCGGATTTGAAAATTTTAAGAATTATTTTTTTAATTCATCTAAATAATTTCAAACACATTGTAGGGATTAAATAGCCAAAAATATGCGCCTGTATCTTTAACCTTATAGAAAGTTATCGAAAAATTTTTACCACCGTAAGAAAACTGTTTTGTAATAAAATCGGAGTCTACACTGTCAATGTTGGGTAAACCTGCGTGCATTTTTTCTAATAATTCAATCGGTATGGCATCAGCCATTTCTTCTTTTTCCATAGTTTTTTTGCTTACAGAGGCTTTCATAATAGAATGAAAGATGTTCGATGCCTCCTTTGGGTTTTTCTTATCTTCTGACATAATGTAAAGTTACGATTTTTGATATAGATACTCTTTTTGAATTTTCAACCTTACCTCAGCTAAATCTTTTTCAAGTACGGCAAGTATAGACTGAAACTCTTTTATTTCTACTAACAATGCTTGTTCATCCTTTTGCAACAGTTCAAGTTCTGTACGGGTTTCAATGTAGTTATTCATAGGTGGTAATATACCAATTTTGGCATAGATAAAAAAGAAAGCCCCTTTGAAGCCCCTTTGAAGTCCCTTCCTTTTTTATATTCACTTTGCTTTTTTAAAAGCATTGTAAAGATTTAATTTTTTTTTCCATTGCTATTTTCTTTAGTTCGCTTATATCTCATGTGGTTAACAATTAGCGAAGTTTTCCACATTCCACTAACAACAGAAGTCATGTAGAGATTTAAAAATTGATGGTTTTTAGGCGATTTAAGACACTTTTATGCATGAATGAAGCATTTGATATGTGTAAACTTTATTTAAGACCATTTTAGGTAACAAACAACATTTCGTTATTATCCCATCTTTTTTCTTTCAGGCACTTTGAAATACCATTTATATACTTTACTTTTGGAATGCAAAACAAAGTTCTTTAAAAAATAAAATTTATGAATACAAAAGAAACTATCTCTGGATTAGAGGAGGTACTCTTTTCATTGCATCCTAAGGCCAAAGGCTTGTATGAAGCAATAGAAACGATTAAAAATCTTACTGGAGATTTAATTAATCATGGCCGAGAAACTATCCCTTTGCCATCGATTTCGGTGAACAAATATGACCCAAAGTCAAATATGAGGGTTAAAACCCTTTTTGCAATTAGGGAATTAAACCGATTTGTAAAAAATAAGGAGATAGCTCAATTCCTTCATGAAAGAGAGCCAGAAATTTCTGTAAAAGATTTTACGGTTGCTCTATCAAATCCGCTGTATTTCCTAAAAAATGAAAATAGAGTACACAAAATATCAGTCGGTGTCGGTAATACTGGTGTCTATTGGGGATCAGCTAAATGGTTGGGAGAAGATGGTGCGCCAAAACCTGAATACATGTATGTGGAAGAGTCAAAGGAAGAACCTATCGAGATTTAAAAAACAAGTCCGTTGCTGTTAACAACGGACTATAAAAGTTTCTGTTTAATAATAAAAAAGTGTGTATTACTGGAGTTGCAAAACAAAGTAAAGAGGGAAAGATGTTCCCTAACACGGCTTTTTTATCACTACAAATTTAATCCTAATTACCCGAATACGCAAGAATTTAGGTAAATATTAGTTCTGTAACACAAGTGAAACATAATAAATGAACTATGTAGAGATATGGTAAATATGAAATAAAAAAGGCGGTGATAGCCGCCCAATTTAAAGATACTTAACAATGTTGGTGAAGGAGTACGACAGACCGAGATAGCGTAGACCTCATGAGCGTTGCGGGAACTATATTCTGAAATCATTATCAGAAATGAGATAGAAGCCGCCAGTAATCGCAAAGTTAAGCAGGAACATCGGATGCAAGGCCAATTGAAGTAGGTCGCCCTAAAGGCGGCCTTTCCTGTTTGTACGCTAAATTAAGTGTTTGGTTTCCTTATTGCAACAAATTTTGTATAAATAATTGACCTATAATATATTAAGAATTATTTATGTTAAAATATATTTAAATAATTTTGTTTCAAACCAAAATTTTACTTTATATTTGTATAAGCAAACGATAAGGCAATGAAGACATTCAAAAACATATTCGACTTTCAAGCACACTTCAATACAGAGGATAAGTGCAGGGAATATTTGGAGCAACAACGTTGGGGCAATACACCTGCATGCCCTTGCTGCGGTTCTTTGAATGTCAAAAGGTTTGCTAACAATAATCGCATCTTCAAATGCCGCGAAAAAGAGTGCCGTAAGAAATTCAGCGTTACCGTTGGCACTATCTATGAAAACACAAAAATCCCTTTGCAGAAATGGTTCTTAGCTACTTACATCTTAGCCGTACATAGCAAGGGCATCAGCAGCTTGCAATTAGCTTCATGGTTAGGTGTTACTCAAAAAACAGCGTGGCATTTAAACCACCGCATACGTGAAATGCTGACCGTTACAGCCCCCGAATTATTAGAGGGTATAGTAGAGATAGACGAGACTTATGTAGGCGGCTCGCAGTCTAATAAGCATGTAAGCAAAAGAACTGTAAAGGGTGGTACTGGTGGCAAGGCTATGGTATTAGGCGCGGTTGAAAGAGGCGGAAATGTTAAGACAAAGGTTATTGCCAAAACCGATGCCCAAAACATTATCCCTACCATAAAAGAGTTTGTTGCCGCTGATAGTATTATGGTAACTGACGAGCATAACGCTTATAATCAGCTTCACTTAGATTACACCCACAAAAGGGTTAACCACCGTGAAAAAGAGTATGTACGTTATGAAGATATTAAAGTTCACACTAACTCAATAGAGGGCTTTTGGAACATCTTAAAGAAACAGATTGATGGCATACATCATTCTGTAAGTGATAAGCACCTACAACGCTACTGTGACGAGTCTGCGTTCCGCTACAATCACCGTAAAGCGTTTCAGGACGAAAGGTTTGCAGATGCTTTGGCAAACTGCGAGGGTACATTAACATACAAAAAACTGGTTGGAAAATGAGAAAAGATGCTTACCTGCAGCTAATCGGCCAGCGGATTAAAACCATCCGCAAGGAACGCAAGATTTCCATAAGAAAATTAGGTGAGTTGTGTAGCTTGGATTACTCCGGCCTTAGCAGGATTGAAAATGGGCAAAAGTCAAGCGGTATATTGACATTAAAGAATATCGCTGACAAATTAGAAGTTGATATTATAGATTTATTGAAGTGATGGAAAACGATACCTTTTTAATCGAGATGGGGCAGAAGATAAGAGCCGCCCGAAAAGCAAAGAAAATCGCCATTGACGAAATGGCTAAACGCACCAAAATAGATTTATCCAACTTATCGTTCTTGGAGCGGGGCATGCGCAATTGCCATGTACTAAGCCTTAAAAGTATTGCCGATGTTTTAGGTATGGATGTGAAAGAATTTCTATAATTTAAGAGGCTAAACCAAAGCCTCTTTTTTTATGAATTACAAACCAGATTTGTCACCAGAGCAAAAACTAGACATTGTATTACAAGCGGTCGTTAATATGTCAGAAAACGATAACCTTAATTACATGTTTATCGTGGAAATGGTGAAAGCTGACGGATATGGTAAAGAAATATTTGAGATACTTTTAAAGCTAATGAAAGATGGTTATATCACAAGCCCCCACGGAGGAGGGCATGGGATATATTTTTCAAACTTTGATGGTCGGTTATTTATAGACAATGGAGGATATACAGAAGAACGAAACAGGCGAATAGCACACGAAATTATCGCCTCCCAAAACGAAAAGCGAATAATTCGGAATGAGAAGCTTTTGGTGATTGGGACTTGGTTTGCGGGTTTTGCGGCTGCCTTTCTCTTATTATGGAGTATGTGGATTTGGTTCTATCCAATTCACAAAGATTATCCTTATTGGATTTGGGAAACAATCCCCAAAAAAAAGCCTTAATTTTCTTCATGGTCTAACATGTATATAGTCTCCTCACAAGACCAACAAAGGCATCATGGGGTTAGGAAAGCAAACATTTGTGTGCCTTTGTTGGTGTTGCCAGCAGCAATTCTTTGCCGTCGCTGATGCTGTCGCATTCGGTTTGTTGACCACAAGGCCAACAACGGCGTAATTTCTGAACCATGATTAACAGGATTTAAAGATGGCCTTGAGTTTATTTCAGGAAATCCTTAAATCAGGGAAATCAAGGTTCAGACAATGGCGTTAAGGTTTGTTGATCACAAAACCAGCAAAGGCATCCTCCCCTACTTCCCCGCCAAATAAAACTTCTCCCAAAAATCTACCGATTTGGTGAGCTCGCTCCTATCGGCCGTATTGCCGCCGCCTGCGCCACCACCGCGCATGCCGCCACCACGACGGCCACCGCCGCCGCCCATACCTCCGCCGCGACCGCCACCCATGCCGCCACCACCGCCCATGCCACCTCGGCCACCACCACCAGGGCCACCGGGGCCGCCCATATCACCACCTTCGGGCCTGTTGCCTTTCTTAGGGAAGGTGAGTCCGTTAATTTTGATATTGAATGCCCATTCGTTCTTGCCGCTGGCATCCGCATGCAGCATGGCTATGGGTACCGCAGCTTCGTACACCAGGTAACCTTCGCTATCGAAGCCAAGCGCGGTTTTGATACCGTAAAGGTTGGCGGTGGTCATCACCTCGTTCAGCACATCGGCAAAGCCGGTTGCCTTTATTTGTTTGAGGCGGGTAAGGCCGGCTTCCAGGCGTTCCTGCCGGTCGCCATCGGTGCCGGGTTGGGGCTGCTGGGCATCATCGCCGGGTTGTTGCTGTTGCATGGCGCGGAAATCGGGCATCGCATCCGGGTCGGTATAAGGGAAGGTTACGCTGAAGCTTTCCTTCTTCTTGCCTTTCGGGTCGATAGAGAAGGTGATGCCGGCCATCAGCGCGCGGCGCTGCTCGCTATGGTCGCTTATGCGCAGGGCCACATATATGTTGTCCTTATCGTTGGCGATGGTGTAGGGGATCTTCTTTTCCTCGTTAATGTAGCGGAGGCTATCGCCCCATTCGGTCAGTTTGCCATCTACCAATACCGTAGCCGGCGCAGGCTGCAGGGTTGGTTTATCGTTTTTGTTTTGGGCAAGGGCAGCAAGCGGCAGCGCAAAAGCGGCCAGCAAAAGGTAATGAGCATGAGTTTTCATTTTGGGGGCTGTGATGTATTTATTAGATAGCATTAAAACAGCAACAGCCTGTGCTTATTGTGGAGAGAGGACGTAAAGAAGTTATTACAATTGGGAGAGTGGTGAGTGGTTAAATAGTGAGTGGTTGGCAGGCGATATCCCAAAATCATCCTTCGTTCAATTATTTCAAACTTTTTTCAAATAATTCCCTACTGCGCAAATACACTGCGCAGCAGCCTTATTCCTTTGTATCAACAAACAAAAAAGAAAGGAGTAAATGATGAAATTCAACCTGTTAAGCAAATTCAAGAACCAAACGGTAAACCACGAGGGTGCCAAAGCCTACAAGCTAAGCCCCGAAATGGAGCTATACGCTGCCGTGGTTACCTGGAGCTTGAACGACTCTTTTTACGAAAAAGACCAAACGCGACTAGTCCGCCTGCGTGAATTGATTGCGCAATGCAACCCAACATTTGTGGGTAAGCTGGCAGTGTACGCCCGCACCAAAATGTATATGCGCTCTGTACCATTGGTATTGACTACCGAACTGGCGCACCTGCACCGCGGCGATGGCCTGGTGGCCCGCGTTACCGAAGGCGTTGTAAACCGTGCCGACGAGATAACCGAACTGCTGGCCTGCTACCAACAGCTCAACACGCGTACCGGCACCAAAAAGCTGAACCGCCTGAGCAAGCAGATGCAAAAGGGCCTCTCGGCGGCCTTCAACCGGTTTGATGAGTACCAGTTTGCCAAGTACAACCGCGATGGTAGCATCAAGCTGCGCGATGCCTTGTTTTTGGTGCACCCAAAAGCTGCGAGCGATATACAGCAGCAGGTTTTTGATAAAATAGTGAACGGTACCCTGCAAACGCCATACACCTGGGAAACCGAGCTATCGGCCATAGGTCAGCTGAATTACGATAGCGCCGAGGCAAAAGCAATGGCCTTCCGCAACAAGTGGGAAGAATTGATCGATAGTGGCAAGCTGGGTTACATGGCCCTGCTGCGTAACCTGCGCAACATACAGCAGGCCGGCGTAAGCTATGCGCATTTCGAAAAAGTATGCGCCCGTTTGGCCGATGCGGATGAAGTGGCCCGTGCAAAGCAGTTCCCTTTCCGTTACCTGGCGGCGTACCGCGAGTTGCTGGCTGATAACAAAGTTGTAAGCAACAAGGGCTATACCGGCCAGCTGCTGGATGCATTGGAAAAAGCGGTGCAGGCAAGTGCCGCCAATATCAAAGGCTTCGGCCCGGAGACTAGTGTGCTGTTGGCTTGCGACGTATCGGGCTCCATGCAAACTGCTGTATCGGCCAATAGCAAGATACTGCTGTACGATGTGGGCCTAATGCTGGCCATGCTGCTGCAGAGCCGCTGCAAAAATGAGGAGGTGGGCATGTTCGGCGATACCTGGAAAACCATCATGGTGCCAAACAGCCATATACTGGGCAACGTGCAGGAGTTTTACCGCCGCGAGGGCGAGGTGGGTTACTCCACCAATGGCTACCTGGTTGTTAAAGACCTATTGCTGCGCCGCGTAAAAATGGATAAGGTAATGTTGTTTACCGACTGCCAGCTATGGAACAGCGCCCGCACTGCCGACGATATACAAACCCTATGGGTGCGTTACAAGGCACAGGTTGCGCCAAATGCAAAGCTCTACCTGTTCGACCTGAAGGGTTACGGCCAGGCACCATTGCAGGTGCTGAACAACGGCGTGTACCTGATAGCCGGCTGGAGCGATAAGGTTTTCGAGGTGCTAGCTGCCCTGGAAGCCGGAGGCACCGCGCTGGATGCCATAAATAATGTGGAGCTATAAATAAGTATGGGGAAGTTAAAGCCCCATACTTTTAAAAGAAATTTAAAAATTAAGGATGCCGTTAGAAACGGGATACTTCGCTCATTAAGGGGGTGGTCAGTGTGGCGCAAGCTGTGCTGTGGGTTCGAGTCCCAAAAGCGTTCCCCCGTCCCGAGTCGCTTGTTGCTCCTTATTAAAGAAATTGAAAACATAAAGATGCCGTTAGATGTGGGGTACTTCGAGTCACCGGTTAGGGGGAAATGGCACCATAATGCAAATTATGGTGTGGGTTCGAATCCTGAGCAATTTCCCTGTCCTGTATCGCTTGTCGCTCTTTATTAAAAGGAATTGAAAACTTAAAGATGCCGTTAGAGGTGGGTTACTTCGCCCAAATTAGAAATGCTGTGGTCAGTGCGGTGCAAGCCGTATAAGGTTCAACTCCTTACAAATATCCCGCTCTCGCTTGTTGCTCTTTATTTAAAAGAAAAAAAGAAGGTGCCGTAAATAAGCCTTACTTCGATGGGATGCTGCGGTTGCTGGTTCGAATCCGGCCCCTCTGTATGAGGGTAGCTCAATTGGATAGAGCACAGTGCAGATCGGCTTATTGCTTTTCGCCCTTCTTTTTAAAGAAATTGAAAACTAAGAAGGTGCCGTAAACAAGTGTTACTTCGCAACCCAAAACTGAGACACCGGTTCGAGTCCGGTTCCGCAAGGATAGTTGAGACGGTACAACGCAGGCAAAAGCCACTTGTTGCTTGTCGCCCTTCTTTTTAAAGACATTGAAAACAAAAAGGTGTCGTAAATAAGTGTTACTTCGCTGTTAACGTCCGGGTCGTTGGTTCAAGTCCAACCATCAGCTTCTCGCTTTTGCGAAGGTTGGTGTAGCTCAGTTGGTCAGAGCAGGAACACCGAAAGGTGTATTTCACTTATTGCCTGTTACCCTTTTTAATGGAAAAAAAGAAGATGCCGTGTATCAGCGTTACTTCGCCTTAAACGCCAAACCGCACGCTGATCAATTGTCGCTCTTCTTTTTAAAGGTGCCGTAAACCTGGTGATACATCGGTTAGAACGCTCCGGCTATGCCGGGGAAACGTCGGTTCAACTCCGGCCAGCGGTTAGTTCCGGAAGTAGTTTAGAAAAAAAACGTCACAGGTTAGTTGTTGCCCTTTTATTACCTATTAGTGGAAACGTCTGATTACCACCCCTGCCTGTGGTGGATCTAGACTGGTGTGAGATAAGACAATCTCGAAAAGCCAATATTGGGAACGAGCCTGTTTTAGTTTTTTATAGCTTGATTGCAGTAAGGATGTGATAACTGACCATTTTCATAATTGCCTAAGCCGCCATCCTGCACTCTTTCTATATGGTCATAAGAAATGGATTTTTCGGAATCAATATACCCTTGACAAATTGGACATTTAAGCGCATTTTTCAACGTTGAGTAAATGAAAATTCTGGATTTGGCTTCGTCTGTGAAACGGCTTGAGGTATTCTTTTCATTCCCTACAAATATTTTTCCCGTCAATAACGCCCAATCAATTATATCTTGCTCCGTAACCGCCTGGTTGTTTTTTAAAGCAAGATAAATTTGGTCAATAATTTTCGAATAAATATCAACTCGTTTATTTGATCCCTGCTTCTGTAAAACGGTCGCTATTAAATCTTTGTGATCAATTAGAAAATCCTCAATCTTAGATCTAACTTTCGTGAAATGTTTAAAAAACTCACCGTCATTATTTGCCAATTTCTCAGAAATAAATTTTGTGGTACCTAAAAAAAGCGGCGCTGAATGGACGCCAGAGGGGCCATAAAAATATATTGCGGGATGAAGTCCCAAACTTCCATTATCGTTGCCAGTTATCCTTGATGTTATTTTTTGTGCTTTTCTTAGAACACTTATCGTTTGATCACCAGCAGTATCGTCTGTTCCATAGTTAATTTTGATATCCTTATCGGTTTGAGTTAAGCAAGTAATACTTAAATAGTTAATAAGTATTTGTAAGGCGGCCCTTATGCCTTTTGAGCCACCCAAAGGCAAATCTAAAGTCTTTATGGGAGATGTTGTTTCGGGATCAAATAAATCATAATGAAGTTTTTTTGATAAGTCCTCAATTGTGACGGTATTGGCATCCGAAAAACTTGACCAGTATTTATGACCCTTACCAGCTCTGATTATTGCCCTTGCCGAAATGGCAATTGGTCTCTTTCTAAATTCGAGCAATGAATGTTCAATGTCATCGAGTGGGGTACCTTGAGTGTTTATTCTGAAAAATGATGCTTCTGCCTTCTCGGCATCCCCTTTTACCCATTGTACAGGAAGAGCCCTGGTGATTACGCTGGAAACTTTTGCATCGATTTCTTGATTTTCCAGTTTTGTTTTTATATGTTGATATGTTCCAAAGGAATCAGCCACTAATTTTCTTACTTTTTCAGCACTCTTTTTTTGATTCGATGAAATTGAGTCTCCAAAATATTTAAGAGATAAGGGGCCATCCCCATAGTCATCCTCCACCCAAGCTTTTAACACACTTAAACGATGACCGCCATCAATAACAAACAAAAAGGTGGGTGATTTCCATAAGATAACTGATGGTATAAGATCGTTATTAATAAAGCATTCAAGCAACGAAAAAACCTGAGCGGGAGTCCAATGATTTGTTTCCCTTTGAAAATCTGGCTTTCTTAAAAGTCGACCAGTTAAACCGGTAGTAAAGTCTGTAATTGAAATTCTATCTATTATTTCTGAGGAATTGTCATTGCCAGTAGTTTGGGCAAAATCGGCCCTCGTTATCATCGCATCAAGGTTTACTAAAAATTGTGATTTGGACATAACTTAGGTTACTAACTAATAAGTCATAAATGTATATGTTTTTCTTCAAAGAGAAACGCTGCACTGGTCAAACTTCTAGTTTAACTACCCAACATTTTGAAGGCCTAGGCTAAACCCTTTAATCTATGCTTGTTTGCAAAAGCCATTCCTTCACAGTACTCTCGATACCCATTTTTCCAATTCCCACAAAAAAACAACCCTTTTGTTACGTATTTTACTATAAATAGGCTATGTTTATAACATAAAACGTAGCCGATGTCGATAAAAGTAGCAATCCGTCATTTTACAAGTTATAAATACGACAAGCATATCACGCTGTCGCCGCAAGTTATCCGTTTGCGTCCCGCCGCGCATTCGCGTACCATGATCAAAGGCTATTCGCTTAAGATACTGCCCGAGAAGCACTTCATCAACTGGCAGCAGGACCCCTTTGGCAATTACCTGGCCCGCATCGTGTTCCCCGAGAAGGTGAACGAATTTGTGATAGATGTTGAGGTGATTGCCGATATGGTGGTGATAAACCCCTTCGATTTCTTCGTGGAGGAATACGCCAACCACTACCCTTTTGAGTACGAGGATTCGCTGCAGAAAAACCTGGTGCCCTACCTGGAGATAACCGAGCGCGGCCCCCTGCTGATGGAGCTTACCGAAAAAGCCGCCGAATTGCTCAAAAAAAATACCGTTACACAGGATTTCCTGGTGAGCCTTAACCGCTTGCTGTACCTCACCATCTCCTACAACATCCGGATGGAGCCGGGCATACAAAGCTGTGAGGAAACATTAGGGCTTAAATCCGGCTCCTGCCGCGATACAGCCTGGCTGTTTGTGCAATTGCTTCGCCATTTCGGACTGGCCGCCCGCTTCGCATCGGGTTACCTGGTACAGCTAAGGCCCGATATCAAATCCTTAGACGGCCCATCCGGCCCCGAAGAAGACTTTACCGACCTGCACGCCTGGACGGAAGTTTACCTCCCCGGCGCGGGTTGGGTGGGCCTCGACCCTACCTCGGGCCTGTTCGCCGGTGAAGGCCACATCCCGCTGGCCTGTACGCCCGATCCGCAGAGCGCGGCCCCCATCAGCGGCATGGCCGAGCCTGCCGAAACCGAGTTCCACTTTGAGAACACCATTACCCGTATCGAAGAAAAACCCCGCGTAACCAAGCCCTTCTCTGATGAGCAATGGGAAGATATTATGGCCCTGGGCGATAAGGTTGACGAAGAATTTGCCGCCAACAACGTGCGCCTCACCATGGGCGGCGAGCCTACGTTCGTATCGGTAGATAATAACGAGGCCCCGGAATGGAACTCCGCCGCCGATGGAGAGCACAAACGCCGCCTTTCCAATATCCTGTTCCATAAGCTAAAGAACGAATACGGCGATGGCGCGCTGATGCAATACGGGCAGGGCAAATGGTACCCCGGCGAACCCCTCCCCCGCTGGAAACTGGCCTGCTACTGGCGCAAGGACCACGTGCCGATGTGGAACAACGATAAGCTGATGGCCGATATCTCCAAAGATTATGGCCTTGGCCCTAAGGATGCCAAGAATTTTATGCGCCTGCTAGCCAAGGAGCTGCACCTGGATACCAAAAACATCGCCCCCACCTACGAGGACCCTTTTTATTTTCTTTGGGAAGAAAGCAAGACCCCAATAAATGTAGACCCGCTAAAGGTTGACCTGAAATCGCCTTTGGAAAGGCAAAAACTGGCAGAATTGCTCAATACCGGCCTCAACGAGCCTGTTGGCTATGTGATACCAATCAAGTGGGATTTGGAGCAAAGCAATTGGCAAAGCTGTAAATGGAGCTTCCGCCGCAACAACTTATTCGTCGTACCGGGCAATTCGCCGGTGGGCCTGCGCCTGCCGCTGGATTCGATACAATACTACGACCCAGCCGAGCAGGAACAACTGCCCGAAAGGAGCCTGTTTGCCGATGTTGAAGCCCTGCCGGATGGCGACCATCTTATCCCGTCGGTAGGCCCTAAATTCAACAACAGCAAAATCATATTTAAAACCGCATTGGTGGTAGAGGTGCGGCAGGGCAAGCTGTTCATCTTCTTCCCGCCTACCAGTTATTTCGAGCATTACCTCTATCTGGTTAACGCCGTTGAACGCACCGCGCAGCAATTAAAAATGCCTGTGCTGATAGAGGGCTACGACCCGCCTACCGATAACCGCGTTACCAAAATGATGATAACGCCCGATCCTGGGGTTATCGAGGTGAACATTCACCCCGCAGCCAGCTGGCGAGAACTGGCCACCAATTACGATATCCTCTACAAAAAAGCAGCGGAATCTCGCCTGGCTACAGAAAAATTCAATATTGATGGCCGGCATACCGGAACGGGCGGCGGCAACCACGTAACGCTTGGCGGCGAAACCCCGGCAGATAGTCCGCTATTGCGCCGGCCCGATATATTGCGCAGTTTCATCACCTTCTGGCAGCACCATCCATCGCTGTCGTACCTGTTCTCTACCCAGTTCATCGGGCCAACCAGCCAGGCGCCACGGGTAGATGAGGGCCGTATGGAGAACCTTTACGAATTGGAAATCGCCTTCCAGCAGGTGCCCGACAGGGCCGAAAACGAAGTGCCGTTCTGGCTGGTCGACCGAATCTTCCGTCACTTCTTAACGGATATCACCGGCAACACCCACCGTTCGGAGTTCTGTATCGATAAGCTCTACTCGCCCGATTCATCGAGCGGCCGCCTGGGGATATTGGAGTTCCGCGGCTTCGATATGCCGCCGCATTACCGCATGAGCATGGTGCAGTTCCTGCTCATCCGCACGCTGCTGGCCTGGTTCTGGAAAACGCCCTACAACCACAAACTGGTACGCTGGGGAACCGAACTGCACGACCGTTTCCTGCTGCCGCACTATTGCCTGAAAGACATGACCGAAGTGGTGAACAGCCTGCGCGATGCGGGTTACGGTTTCGATATTTCCTGGTTCGAGCCGTTCTTCAGCTTCCGTTTCCCTTTCCTGGGCGAACTGCAGGTAGACGATATCAACATCGAGATAAAGATGGCTATAGAGCCATGGCATGTATTGGGCGAAGAGATGTCGAGTACGGGCACTTCCCGCTTCGTAGATTCATCGTTGGAGCGCGTACAGGTAAAAATATCCGGCCTTACCGATTCGCGCTACACCTTCCTGTGCAACGGCCTCAAAATACCGCTGAAAAGTACCGGCGTACAAGGCGAGTATATTGCAGGCGTGCGTTACCGGGCATGGCAACCACCATCGGCGCTGCACCCCACCATTGGCACGGATACTCCGCTGGTTTTCGATCTCTTCGACACCTGGACGCAGAAATCCGTAGCAGCCTGCCAGTACCATGTTTCGCACCCGGGCGGCCGCAGTTACGATACTTTCCCGGTGAACAGCTACGAGGCCGAATCGCGCATCATTTCCCGCTTCTTCGATTTTGGGCACTCGGTAAACCTGGTAGAGCCAGCCTCAGCGCAGCAAACTACCGGCGGCCGTTTCGTAACCAAAATGAACATATTACCGCAGTACACCATTACCAACGAGGTGGTAAGCCCCGAATACCCTTATACCATGGATTTACGCAGATATAAAAATGCCAAAAATTTATAGCGGAAAAATATAGATTTGGGAAATGATTGAAACGTACCTGCGCCGGAGCGGCACCACTGCCAAACCTTTCTTTGATGAGCTCGCTGCGCCCGAAGGTGTGGTACGCGAGCATTGGAAAAAGCTTGCGCATGCTTACGAAGAGTTGGGCCTGGATAAGATGGAGCTGCGCAGCCGCGAAATTAGCCAGGAGCTACGCGATAACGGCGTAACCTATAACGTTTACAGCGACCCCGACGGCATCAACCGCCCATGGAAGCTCGACCCAGTACCCATGGTTTTCAGCCAGTTGGAATGGGAAAGCATAGAACGTGGCCTTGCGCAACGCGCGGAACTGCTGAACCTTATCCTCACGGATATTTACGGCGAACGCAGGCTCATCAAAGAGGGCTTTATCCCATTCGACCTGATATTTACGCATAAGGGCTTTTTGCGGCAGGCCGATAAGGTGATCATGCCCGGCAAATTCCAACTGATACAATACTCAGCAGATTTGGTGCGCGGGCCAAACGGCAAAATGTGGGTACTGCACGATCGTACCGATGCCCCTTCAGGCGCAGGCTACACGCTTGAAAACCGTGCAGCCATGACGCGCGTATTCCCGGATCTGATACGTGAGAACCAGGTACGCAAGATATCTTCTTATTATCAAACGCTTAAGAATACCCTCACAAAGCTATCCATCCAAAATAAGGAGAACCCGCGGGTGGTATTGCTATCGCCGGGTACGGCCAACGAAACTTATTTCGAACATGCCTATCTCGCATCATCCTTAGGTTTTACCCTCGTTTTTGGGCAGGACCTTACCGTGAGCGACGGCTACGTTTGGCTCAAAACCCTCAAAGGGCTGGAAAAGGTAGACGTTATTGTGCGCCGTGTAGACGACATATTCTGTGATCCGCTGGAGTTCCTGGGCGATTCGCACCTGGGCGTAGTGGGGCTTATGGAAGCCGTAAGACAAAAAAAGGTAACCGTTATCAACCCATTGGGTGCCCGTATATTAGAAAACCCCGGTCTGATGGCCTTTTTGCCACGCCTCTGCAGGCACCTGCTAAACCAGGAACTGATATTACCATCGGTAGCTACCTGGTGGTGCGGGCACGAAAAGGAAAAGAAATACGTGCTGGATAACCTGCCCTTCCTCATCATCCGCTCCATATACCGCAGCAACGAAAACCGGCCCTACATTGGCAGCGAGATGAGCAAGAAACAGATAGAGGATTTGCGCAAAGAAATCATCACCCGCCCTTATTTATACGTGGCGCAGGAGGTGGTGAGCTTCAGCACCACGCCATCATTGATAGATAACAGCCTCCAGGCCTGTAACGCCATCTTCCGCAGCTACATCGTGGCCGATACCGAGAAGGAAGCCTATAACGTAATGCCGGGCGGCCTATCGCGCAGCTTCCCTACCAAAGGCGAGTTCATCATCTCTAACCAAACCGGCGGCATCAGTAAAGATACCTGGGTGCTTGGCCCTTCGCCCGAGGACCAGCCCAAACGCATCGTAAACCAGCCAATACTAAGGCAGGTAAAAAATATATTACCCAGCCGCACCGGCGAGAGCCTTTTTTGGCTTGGCCGATACCTGGATAGGGCCGTGAACGGTGTGCGGATGATGCGCATCGTACTGAAGATATACAACGAGCGCGACGACGAGATACACCCCGAAACCAACGAAACGCTAGTGATACTGCTTAAGAGCCTCAGCACCCTCACCAGCACCCTGCCCGGCTTCACCGCGCCCGACCAGGCCAAACTGCGGCAACCCGAGAAGGAACTGCTTTCGCTCGCGGTAGAAACCGGTCGTGCGGGCACACTGGCGCAATCGCTGCAGTCATTCCTGACCAACGGTTACGCCGTGCGCGACCGACTGAGCCTGGATACCTGGCGTATTTTAGACAGCATATCAGAAGAGTTTGAGCTGATGAAGCAAAACGGCAACGATTTGCGTAAGATATACCATAACCTGGATCAGTTCATCATTAAGCTGATGGCCTTCATCGGCCTCAATAATGATAACATGACGCGCGCCTCCAGCTGGCGCTTGCTCAACATAGGCCGCTTTTTAGAGTCGGCAATTAATACCTGCGCCGTATTGCAGGCCGCACTGGGCAATAACGTAAAGCCCGATGTTGAGAAGCAGCTAATGGAACTGGTGCTGATGTGCAACGAAAGCCTGGTTACCTACCGCTACCTGTACCGCTCTACGCTGCAACTGCCCGGCGTGCTTAATTTATTGCTCGTGAACGAGGATAACCCCAAGTCGGTAGCGTTTTTGGTTGCCAAGATAGATGAGCACCTGGCCCACCTGCCCGATAATTACGATGAAGGCGGCCTTAGTCCCGCACATAAAAAACTATTGGAAGCCTTGACTATGATAAGGCTTTGCGATATTAACAAAATGGTGCCTACGGGTCCCTTAAACGATTTCAGTAAAAGGGACCTCAACAGGTTCCTGCATCATTTGATAGAGGTACTGGGGCAGGCGGCAAGCATCATCTTCGAGAGTTACTTTAGCCCTACCCAAAGCCAGTACAGCTTCGTAAAAAGCAATAACGCCTTACCAGAACTATGAAATACCAGGTTACCCACATCACCCGGTACGAGTACCAGCTCCCGGCCTCGCTTTGCCACAACCTGGTGTACCAGGTTCCCGTGAACCATAGTTTCCAGGAGGTGGAAAAGGTACATTACCAGATACACCCCGTGCCGCATTTTTTAGCCACGCGGGAGGATTTCTTCAATAATAAGTTCATTTATTTTTCCATTGAGGAGTTTCACCAGAAACTCACGGTGGAAATAAAAAGCGAGGTTAAGGTGGAGCAGCCTATCTGGACAAACACCGTAGCCAAGGATACCACGCCCTGGGAAAACGTGGCCAGCTGGCTGCGCAGTACCAGTGCTGATAACGACATCAGGCAGTTCTACCTCGAATCGGACCATGTTACATTTATCCCCGGCATACGGGAATACGCACTGGAATCCTTTACGCCGGGCAGGCCCATTATGGAGGCTATGCTGCACCTGAACGCCCGCATCTTCAACGATTTCGATTTCACCCCGGGCTTTACCGATGTAACCACCAAACTGGAAGATGTTTTCCTGCACCGCAAAGGTGTTTGCCAGGATTTTGCCCACTTCTCGTTGGCCTGCCTGCGGGCCATAGGCCTTGCCGCGCGATATGTAAGCGGCTATATAGAAACCCTGCCCCCACCGGGCAAACCAAAACTATTCGGCTCGGATGCTTCGCACGCCTGGATAGCCTTGTTTATCCCTTCCGTGGGGTGGACCGAGTTCGACGCGACCAACAACCTGCTGGTAAACGACCGGCACATCCGCACAGCCATAGGCCGCGATTTTGCCGACGTAGTGCCCCTTAAAGGCGTTGTGTACAGCGGCGCAGGCCAGCGCATGTACGTAAATGTGGATGTAAGGCGGGTGGAGTAATTCTTGGCTCTTTGTGTTCAATATTAAATATCGAACACCGAATGTCAAATTTCGAATGATGAAGTAAAACACCATGCATAGCGAACAATGCTATGTGGAATGTCCTACTGCCGCAGGGTCCTTTTTCAAAGAGACGGAAACACCGACACCGAATAATGAATACCGAAATTTCTAACTTCGTCATTCGATATTCAGCATTCGGTGTTCAACATTATCTTCCAACTAATTCACCCTCGATGCATAGCACACCTTATGTATAAAGCTCAGCTTTTCTACCACTTTAGGCGGGATAACAAAGGGATACAAATCATGGTTGCCCATGCTGCGGTTCATGCTGTTCATGGCGAAGGTTAACGGCAGCCACATATCCAATAACTGCTGAAAATTTTGCTGCTCGTAAGGGTTTACCTTGATTACCGCGTTAGAGTGGTCGCTTTTGGTGGCAATGCGTGGCGCTACACTGATCCCGAAGGTATCTGCTGTTTCCAGCGTATCCATAATGTGCAGGTAATGTGCCCAGGTTTCGGCCCAATCTTCCCAGGAGTGCGATGTGGCATACTCGCTGATGAAATTCTGCTGCCAACCTGCAGGTGCGCCCTGGCTGTAATGCCGCTGCAAAGCCTGAGTATAATCCTCGCGCTCATCGCCGAATATTTGGCGGTATTCATCAATAAAAGCACTGTTGTCTATCAGGCGGTCCCAATAATAATGGCCAACCTCATGCCTGAAATGCCCCAGCAGCGTACGGTAAGGCTCATTCATTTCCTTGCGGGATAGCTCGCGCTTGTCGTCGTCGGCTTCGTTTATGTTCAGGGTAATCAGGCCGTTCTCATGGCCTGTCAACACTTTTTGCGCAGGGCTTAAATCCGTCAGGAAATCGAAACTGAGGCCTTTTTCCAAATCATCCAGTTTACTTAGCAGGGGCAGTTTCATTTGCAGCAAACTGTAAATAAGGCGGTGTTTTGCACCTTCAATTAATCCCCATTGGCGTATATGCTCAGGGTCGGTCAAATCCGGCACGATGTGGTTGAGTTCGCAGGCGCGGCAAAAGGTTTTATCGCTCTCGGCAGGTATCAACCAGTTACAAACCCCAAACTGGAAGTTGCTGCAATATTTAAAAGTCGGCTTAGTGCTATTCCCGAAAATCTTACCGAACAAGGGCGTCTTTTTGGCACTGTGCAAGGTATAAGTAAGATTCTCGCCCCGAACAAGCGTGGCAAGGCTTAAATTTTCGGGTATAAAACCTAAGGGGTGTTTGCAGCATTCGCAAAGGCTGTTTTCAAAGTATAACAACTGACCGCAATTGGTGCATTTAAATAATTTCATTTCTGTATAAGCGCCATCCTATTGTGAATGACTTGTGGGTTAACAGATTATAGCCCCACGGGTTTTTAAAGAAATGAAATAGCCGGGGAAGTTATTGCCGGAGCGCATAACCCGCAGTGAGTATGCGTCGCCTTCCTCAAAAAATCACAAATAAATCATGGTTTGCATGTGACATAGCATACATGTGCCCTATATATAGATGTTAACGACGTTGAAAACAACGTTACGAACAACGAAACACAAGTTTTAACCTATACATCACAATTATACTATGGGCCCTGCTTCAGTAATGAGGTGGGGCTTTTTATGGCCGGTCATGCAGCAATGCCCGACTAAAAGCAAAAAGCCGGGCATTACTGCCGCGGCTTTGGTGTATGATGGCCCGAAGTGCGATAAGATACGTGTTTCTTAAAGGCGCTTAAATATCGTGGGAAACTCTTCGCACCTTAATACTGTCGAGTTTTGCTTTTTTGATACTATCCAGTTTGTGTTGCGTGCTTTTTACTCTGTCCTTAATTCTGTCGAGTGGTTTATCAGTTGGCGAAACAGCGGGATCCTGCTCCGTTTTTCTTTGATTGCCACTACTGCCATTGTCGCCATTACCACCGGTTCCACTACCTCCGCTCCCATTTGTGGTACGGCCGGGGTTTCCGTCGGAGCCAGCGCCGGGTTTTATATCCACAGGAGGCTTTCCGGTACCCGCCGCACCTGTTGTGCCTGCCGGTTTAGCCGGCTTACCGCCCTGCGGCGTTGCAGTAGTGCCACCAGTTGTAACAGCCGGTTTTTGATTCCCGCCGGTTTTTGGTTTTGTGGAAGTCGGTTTGTCGGTATGAGTTGGCTCCACCGCTCCGCCTGCGGGAACGGGGTCCGGCTCCACTAATTTCGGCTTATCCTTAACTGTATGTGTTTCCGTAGTATCCTTTTTAGTCCCATCCAGCAACCCCAGTACCTGCTTGTTGAATATGCCGCCTAAAATTAACAGGGCCAACACGGCTATCAACACAAAAATAAGCGGACTGATGCCCTTACTTTTGCCCATGGCGCCGGCCGGGACCGCTTTTTTATCGCTGCCCAGCTTAAGCAGGTACAGCGAAAAGTTATCGCGGGTTTTATCCTTGCAATAGGTCATAAACAGACCTTCTTTATCATCGTTATCGTTCAGCAGGATGCCCTTCAGCCGGTCTTCGTTTATCTGCTCCAGCACGCCATCGGTGCAAAGCAGCAGGTAATCGTTATCGCGGATATCATCTATACGGTGCAACTCTATTTCAGATGCCCCGCCCGATGCGCTTAAGCTGCGGGTAATCACGTTGCGGTTTGGATGAGTGGCCGCTTGCTCTTCGGTTATTTCGCCTTGCTTTACCAGGTTGGCCACAAGGGAGTGGTCGATAGATTTCCAAACTACTTCGCCGTTGCGCAGGTGATAAATACGGCTGTCGCCGCACCAGGCAATGGTAACATGGTCTTTTTCCAGATGAGCCATCGTGAGGGTGGTGCTCATTTTTATTGCCTCGGGGTGTATAGCCGCAAAAACACGCATCGTGTTCAATGCATGCTGCTGGGCATCGTTGATGTAGGTTTTGGTTAGCCCGGTTGCCGGTGGTGGGTTCTTTTTAAAGTAAACCGGGAGCTCTTCGCTTACAATACGGCTGGCTTCCTCGCCCATGCTTTCGCCGCCCACGCCGTCGCAAACCAAAAACAGCTTGTCGGCGGTGGTGGCGCTGCCCGCTTTCGGATAAATAGAATCTTCCAGCTGTGGCCGTTGGCCTATTTGGTTTAAATAAGTTATTTTTTTTAGGGTAATCATTTGGTTATGCTTGTTAAACGGTCCTTGGTTTATAGTATATAGGGTTTAATTCAAAACGTCACGAATTATTCTAATTTTTTTTCTTCTTTTTTTTAAAACGTCAATACTGTTCTTTCTATGCCGTCGCGGCCAATCAACATCCGGGCGTTGTCGTTTGATAATGCCTGTAATTCTTTAAGAGCCACCGGGCTAGCGGGCTGGCCATCCACACTATAGATATGGGTGCCGCTGCGTATGTACCAATTGGTGCCACTATCGTTCTTCAGGCTTACTACTGTTGTGTTTCCGGGCACGAAATTGCCCAATAGTACCAGTGTATTCACCCCCGCGCTTTTGGTGAAATAATACCTGGGTGCGCCGGTTGCTTTTTCAACAACTACGGCAAATGGGGCATTCGCATAAACGGCAGCCTTAAGCGGAGCCAGCACCACCTTAATTTTTTCGGTAGATTTTATCCCGTCGCCGGTTATTTGCTTATCCAGTTTTACCAGCGGTTTTTCGGTAGCTGTATTCACTATTTCATAAACAGAATCATCACAATCCAGATAATAATGCCCGCCTTTTTTATACACGCTTATGTCCAGCGCCCTAAGTAAGGGATTGCCGAATACCGTAAGCTGCCCCTGGCTAAAGGTATAGCTTAGCGCTTGCGGGTAGCCGGCGCGGCGTATGGCTGTTGCAGGCAAACGTGTTTGGTCGTTAAGGGCGTAGCCGCCACCGGGCGGCGTTATATTGGGCAACACTTGCCTGCCGGAAGTATCTTTCGGCAGCGGCCGCGATGGGGGTGGCTTAGGGTGTTGTGCCACCTGCGGCTGCGGAACCTTAACATCGGTATCTTGTGGCCCTGCTTTTGGTGGTGTCGGCTTTACGGGCCTAACTACCACGGGCAGGCTGCCGGTACCGGTGGTACCGTTACTGGTAACAGGGCTCGTCAACTTAAATACTACAAAGAAAGCGGCAGAAGCAGCGGCAATGGCGCTTATTACGTAGATGTTCCGCCGCCAGTTTATGCTTCGTACGTTATCGCTTTCCTCCTCCTCTGCTGCGTATTCGTCGTAATAAAAATTAAGCTGTTTCTTTAGGTTTTCGCGGCCCGCCTGCTCTATGCCCTGATAAATTTTTTGATATACCTCTACTTCCTTCTTAAACTCCTCGTCGGTTAAAAAGCGCTCTTTAAATTCCCGCTGCTCAACCTCGTTAAGATTGCCGCTGAGGTATTTATCAATAAGGTCTATATCGTTTAAATCGTTCTCCACAACCTTTTAAGTTAAATTAATCACGTCCTCGTAGCGCACAAAGCCACGCATCTCTTTAAGGCAGGTAAGCTTTTTTTGCCTTACCGCATGCGCCGTAGGAAAACCCAGTTCCTCAGCAGCTTTTTCCATGCTCATGCCTATATAAATAGTGGCCGTAATAACCGCCCGGCAGCGTTCGCCCAATTTGTTCAGTTCGCGGTTCATAAAATCGGCCAGGCTCATGGTTGGCTTAAAGGTCAGGCCATCGTCCTGCGTGTCCTCGTCAACCGCCAGGCCGGGCAGGTGCTTTTTCCAGGTCTTCATCTTGTCGAGCTTATCGTGCCATTTGTTTTTTACCATGATGAAAAAATAGCCTTCGAGTTTGCTTTTATGTACATATTTATCTTTCCGCAGGTTATCAATCAAATCTGCTACCGCATCCTGAAAAGTGTCTTTGGCATCGTCTTCGTCGCCGCTGTTATTTAAGATGTACCTTTTAGCTGCGGGCAGGTTCTTTTTATAAAAGTACCTGCAGCACGCGTCGTCGCCATCTATCAATCCTGCTATCAATTGCAAATCATCCATATCTCAATAAGACACACCGGTTAAAGGGTTAAAAGATACTGTCCTGTTTTCTTCTACGGGGATGGTGAACGTGCGCCCCTGTATGGCAATTACGGCCTGGCCTTTCACCACCACGTCGATTTTAGGGTTAAACAAATCTGATAGCCTCGCCTCGCCCAGCAAATTTAGGTTATCCACTTCTATCTTGATAGGGATATTGGCTACGCCGCCGGCTTTTTGGTCGATAGCATCGGTCATTTTCCAGTTGGCAATTACGTTGGTGCCCCCTTTACGATAGATATCCAAATCAAGGCTCTGCAGCTGGTAATCGAAGGGGAAACTATTTTTCACCTGCACCACCATATTGAAGCCACTTTTACTGAGCCCGGGCATACGGCTAAGCCTTATCTGTTTTATCCGGAAGTTAGAATCGTTCTGGAAGGTACGGCTAAGCTGATCGCTTACGGCATGTTTTACGTTCAGCTTTATATCCTGCTTTACCGGTACCGTAATATTCATGCCCAGCGCCCTTACCCTATTGCTACCCTCTATCCTGAAAACAGCGGTATCTGTAGCCAAAAGTTCGGGGAACACATCGGCCAGGCTCCATATATTCAGCTGCGATACTATTGGGATGATGATGGTATCATTGGCCGGCAATTTGACATCCTTTTCGATGCTGCTGCTGCCTACCAACTTGCCCTTATAATACGTTTTTACATCTGATGCCGTAAGCGTAGAGCCGATGCTGTTAGGATTATATACTTTGAAATTGATATACGTTTGCAGGATAGAATCTTTAAGCGAGCCTATCTTTACAGATTCCACATTGATGAAAACGGGCTTTTTTGCGCATGACGCCATTAACAGGCTATACAATAGCATGGCGCAAAAAAGCATTAGTCTGCTTTTGGCCGGTAAAAGCCTGTTGATTTGTAGCGTCATCATATCGTGTCTTTCCGTTTTAAGGAGATGTAAGTAGCCGTGTACATAATGGTAGCCAGTATAAATACAGCCAGCACGTTCTTGTCCATGCCGTTGAAGAGGGTGACTATAGCCTCGCCTTTCTCTTTAAGTTCTTTGTTGTAATAAAAGTGGATCTCGTTCCTTGGGGGGAGTACAAAATGCTTGGAGCCCGGTGGCAATTCTTCTTTAATCACGTTCTTTTGCAAACGCATCAGGCCCTCGGTACCCCAGCGGCCGAATGTAAAGTAGCTGATGATTACCACCGCCAGTTTCTGAAATGGTGTTACGATACCGGCCAGCATAATCTGCGGCATCAGCGCAATGGGCACTACGGTGAGCACTTTCTCGGTATTATCGAAAAAGGCCGACAAGAACAGCCCAAACAATGTAGCAGCAGAGGATATCATGAACATATAACCCATGTTGGGCAGAAACGCGCCCAGATTTTCATCGCTGTGGAAACGCAGCTGTACTATGGTTACGAATATAAGCACCTGCACCAGGGCTATCAATGATAGCACCGCCCATTTGGAGAGTACGTACATGTGTATATTGAGGTTGTACATGCGCTCGCGCTTATAAATCGGGAATTCGGCCACTATTTCTTTGGAAGAGTTACTCACCCCGAACCATATAGCCGAAACAGACATCATGAACAAAACCTGCGGCATTATCTTAGGGAAGATAATAGCTACCAGTCCGCCGATGATGAGGGGCTGGGCCAGCAGCAGGTATAGGTTGTCTTTATCGTTGAATTTAATATTGAGGTAGCGCACCGTTAGCCAATAAAACTGCCGCCAAAGCGAGTTCTGTTTGTCGGCTACGATTTCCTTAGGCGCGTTCCGTTGCGTAGATGCCCCTTTAGGCGGTACATAATACCGCACATCGAAAGGTTGGCCCTTGGTGTCGCCGCACTGGGTGTACACTTTAATAATGTTATCCACCTTAAATTTCTCCAGCAGTTTGGCCTTGCTGCCATCGTGCACCAAATAACCTTTGGCCGCCAAAAAAATCACCTTATCGGCATAGTTCAGGTCCTCGGGCTTGTGGGTAACCATTACGATGGTAGTGCCCTTACGGGCCAGGTTGGCCAGCGATATCAGGAATTTCTCGATCGTTTCGGGATCCAGCGGCGAGGTGGGCTCATCTAAAAACAGGATGGTAGGCTGGCTAAGCAACTCTACTGCTATACAAATACGTTTGCGCTGCCCGCCCGATAGGCCACCTACTACTTTGTTGATGATATCGCCATCATCCTCATCGAAGTTCAGATCTTTTAATACTTCGCTTATTTTCTGCTGGATAGCCACTTCCGAAGTGCCATCAGGCAACCTTAGCTTGGCCGCCAGGTAAAGCGTACGAGCAACGGTAAGCTCTTTGTGTATGATATCGTCCTGAGGTACGTAGCCTATCTTCTTTTTAAGCAGGTGATAGTTTTTGCGAAGCGACAGGCCGTGGATGAAAACATCGCCCGAGGTTGCAGGGCTATCGCCATTCAACGTTTTTAGCAAAGTTGATTTACCGCAACCGGACGGGCCCATTAAAGCCACTATCTGCTTAAATTCTACTTCTATACTTAAAGGCTGCAAGCCAACAAAGCCGCTCGGATACTTCTTGCCAATACCTTCGGCGCGGATGGCCACCTCGTTGCGCAAATCGCGGTACCCATCTTCCAGGCTAAAATAGTGCAGGTGGATAAGTATGGTATCCGCCTTATCTATTACCCGGAGTTGCCTTGGGGGGATGCGTATCTCGTTTATGTAGGTGCCGTTCTTCGAGTCCAGGTCCTCTATATAATAGCTGCCATCGCGGTAGGTTATTTGGGCATGCAGGCGGCCAACTATCTTATCATCGGGCAGGGCGTCCGGCAGGGGGATATCGTTAGTGCTAAGGCGGCCAATTTTTATGGGTAACTTAAGGGCAAGCAAATCTTTGAAACGCTTGTTCAAATCGCCCGTGCTTGATGGTTCCGGCGATGAAGTTGCATTCAGCTTCGGCTCAGCGCTTGATTTCGCGTCGGCAAACTTCAGTACGTAATTTTGCAGCGTAACTTTATCGTTGCTGCCAACCAGGTACCATTTGCCTGCTTCCAGCCTTACGCCGTTTACCAGCACACCGTTGGTGCTGCCCGCATCGCTTATCATGGCCTTGCCATCCTGCAGCATCACATCGGCATGGTGCCTGGATACGCTGGCGTTATCTATCTGCACATCACTCCCCGACCCTTTACGCCCTATGGATACCGTTTTGCCCTCGATAAGGGTACGGTTAACGCCTAACTCATCTATTTTAAGTATCATTATCTGTTGGCTATAGCTTTATTATTGGTTTAGCAACACGTTTAAGCATTTGCGACGATTGGCCGATGAAGGGTGCGTAGAAGTAAAACGGGCAAGCAGTTTCTTATGCTCCATTTTTTCGAGTTCGCCAAAAAAGGAGTTGAACGCGCTTGGGTCCATGCCCGATTTTTTTACCAAATCAAAACCTGTGGCATCGGCATCGTACTCATCCATCTGGTCGAAGGGTGCAGATATAGCCATGGTTGCATTGATGGCTACGTTTGAAAGCCGCTGGTAGTTGAGTTTTTCGCCCATGCTGGCAATAAGGGCTATTTTTTTCATTTTGCGCAAACAGTGGTGGTTAAGGATGTGGCCCATCTCGTGCCCAACAACAAATGCCAGTTCGTCTTTAGATTTAACGAATTTCAACAATTCGGTGGTGATATAGATATAATCGCCAATGGTTGAATAGGCGTTTACTTGATCTGAGTTGAGGATATAGACATGGTACGTGCGGGATGGGTCTGACGAGTAGGCAGCCATTTTAGTAACCAGGCCACGCACCATTGCCAGGCTGCGGGGGTCGTTTGCCAGGTTGGGCTCCTGCGAGTTCGTGAACATCTGCAGCCCCAGTTCGGCTTCCTGGTCTGGCGTAATATTCCCCAACTTATCTAACTGCCGGTTCTCGGCACGTTTTACAACATCGGCCGGGCGATCGAAAGCGCTGCCGCAACGGTCGTAACTGGCAAAGGCCGACAGCCCCTTTTTATAGGTCGCCATAATCCGGTCCATTCTCTCTTTACTAAGTTTGGTGTCTTGTGAGAAAGCGTTGATTGTTGTAGATACAATAACCAGCGATACTATGATGTATTTTTTCATTGTGTTTTTATATGATATAGGATTGGTTGAAAAATGTCATTTTTAATATTAAAGAGATAAAACAATGCCGGGGGCGACGGCCTTAAAGGGTTGCTTTATACGCGCTAAGGCGGGAAAGCATGCGGCTGCAAGGCTGTATTGTTCATCATTTGGTTTATAAGGTTTGTTTAATAAAAATCTATTCTTCTTATGCTGATTTTGCAGGTACTATGCTGCTTTTTTTATGGCTGCAAGCTATGACACTTTCTTAAGGACCACCTCCCGTTTCAGCACCGTATCTTGTGCCTTAAACACCCGCGCAAAACCGCCTCTTCCTAAGAGGTCGGTTTTGGGGTTGTATTTGTAACGGGCGTGGAAATCCATTGCCTGCTGCTGTTATCGGTAACTAATCTACTTTGTTGCCTTGTTTATCAATCTCGAACCAGCTGCCGTTAAGCTTTACTTTCATGGTAGGTTTGCTAATGAGGTAGCCGTTGTCAACATCGTCATACAAGAACGCTACTACAGTTTGGCCGTATTTGTTGATGAAGCCCCATTTGCCACCCATTTTAACAGCGGCTACGCCTTCGTTAAAGCTCCAGGCATCCTCGTATTTGATGGGGATCTTCACATTGTCGTATTTATCTATAAAGCCCCATTTGTCGTTCAGCTCTACAGCAATGAGTCCTTCGGCTGCCAGCCTGAAGGCCAGATCGTATTTTAAAGGGATAACTACGTCCCCGCTCTTATCTATCAAACCCCATTTGTTGTTCAGCTCAACGGGTACTACGCCATTGAAGAAACCGTTTGCCGATTCGTACTTGATAGGGATAACCAATTGCTTATCGGTATTGATAAAGCCGTACTTGCCGTTCAATTTAACCCTGGCCATGCCCTCGCGGAAGCTGGAGGTTTCATCGTACTGCGTAGCTGTTCTGCCACCGCCGCCGGAACCTAAGCCGCCGGCCGAGCCCAGGCCACCTACACCGCCTTTACCGCCGGAACCTGAACCGCCCGAGCCGGAACCTAAGCCACCGGCCGCGCCCACACCAGCACCACTACTGCCTGAGCCTGAGCCGCCGCCGGAACCAGAACTACCCGAGCCCAGGCCACCTACACCGCCTGTGCCACTGCCGCCGCCCGATGGGGCAGTAACCACGGGCTTATCCGGCGTTTGCTGCCTTACGGTTGGCTGATTTACCGTTTGCGGCTTATCTGCCAGCGTTACCGGTTTTGGTTTAACACCCGGCAATGGCTTAACTCCGCCCACAGGTGCTTTCACAACGGTATCTACCTTTGGCACAACTTTTTTAGGCGAATCTACCTTGTTGGTATCTTTTTTTGTGGTGTCGTTGGTATCGGCCGTGCGTTTGCTATCGCCGAATTTATCTTTGTTAACGAAGGCTATCACCCCTATCAGCAGCAATACCGCCACTATGATAGCAGGCACCTGCCAACTGCTTTTTTTGGCTGGGACCGGCACAGGTACCGGCTTTGGCCTTGGTGCAGGTTGCGGCACGGGCTGGGTTTGCGGCCTTGGGTGCACCATGGTTGCCCCCGGATCCAAAGGTTTTGGCATCACGGTGGTAGCACCAGAGTCGAATGGTTTAGCATACTGCATGGTACCCGATAGGTCGCGGGTTTCGCCGCCATCTGCGGACACCGGTGCTGCAGCCGGTGCTTTGCCTTCCAGTATCGCCAGCAACTCATCTGCATTTTGCACTCGTTGCGAGGCATCTTTTATCAGGCAGCGCTGCGCCATTGCCCGGTAAGGCTGTTTAAGGGTTATAAGCTTGGGGAGTACCTGTTCCAGATCGAGTATGTTGTTCATCATCTGCTCGGTACTGGCGGTAGGGAACAGCTTTAGCCCCGGCATGGCCAGTTCGTAAAGCATTACGCCGAAGCTCCACAGATCCAGATTAGTGCTTATGCGGCCATCTATACCGTATTTAGCCGGATTGAATTGTTCAGGAGCCATAAACTCTATAGTACCCATCAGTTGCGAGGATGCGGTGCCGCCGGTTGCTCCCGTATCTTTACTGATGCCGAAATCGGTTATCTTGGCCACAGGGCCATCCTCGGTATTATTTACGAGGATATTCTGCGGCTTCAGGTCGCGGTGTACGATGTGGCGTTTGTGCAAAAACGACAGGCCCTGCAATATGCCCTTCAGCAAGCCATCGAGGTTTTCCGGATGCGCGTTGATGTATGCTTTAAGTTCGCCGCCGTTGATATATTCCATAATGCCCACCTGGTGCTTCTCCTCTTCATTGAACGCGCTTACCGATTCTACAAAGGCTACATCATAGTAGCGGCAAAGATTAGGATGATCCAGCTTGATCACTTTCTTTATCTCGGCAACCAGATCGTACTTGGTAGATGCCTCGGTATTGAATACTTTGAGGGCAACCTCCCTATCCAGCAGCGTATCGTACGCCTTGAACACCCGGGCGAAGCCCCCTTTACCCAGCAAATCTGTCCTTGGGTGGTATTGGTAACGGTCTTTAAATTCCATCGTATTAGTTTATTTAGTGTGTTGTTTATTGTGTGTTAGTTTATAGTCTGGTTTTTCTAGTATTATGAAAATAGCATTTAGCTTAGTCGGAAAGATAATATCCGGGCGAAATCCCCCTTACCCGGCAAATCTCTGCCAGAGTGATATTTGTAACGATCTTTAAGGTTCATAATTGATTGTGAAAGGTATCAAAAAAAATAAATCAAATATTTAAAACAGCAATAAATCGCTAATTATTAATTTATTAACTTATTTAAATAATACTATTGTTACGGTTTTTATAATGCGCCATAGTTAAACTAAAAGCCGGGCGGGCGTGGCCTGTAATACCCATCCATCTATCCGGGCCTATATTAATGAGTTTAATGTAGTTGCGCAATACCGTATAGTAGGTAAAAGAACTTGCGGATATTGCGTAAAACAGCAATTTCGGGAGCGCGGCCGACGTTTTTTTTGGATGAGCCGGTATATTCTTCTGGATGATTATCATAATACTTTATAGTTTTTAGTGTTAACTAATACTATATAGGCGCGGGTCGCCGGATGTCATTCATTTTTTTGTGTTTTTTTTTGGAGATGTATCGCAAAAAACCATTCCGATTACCTCCAATCAAAAGGTAGGAAAAAATTCCTAAATAAATTTGGATGGTAGAAAATAATTCCTACCTTTGGATTATGGATACCAAAAACGAGCGGCAAATGGTGGAGCCAACCAAATCGGAACTGGAGATACTACAGGTACTGTGGGAAACCGGACCAGCCACAGTGCGCACCGTTAACGACGAATTGCTGAAGCAAAAGGAGGTGAACTATAGCACCACCCTTAAGTTTATGCAGATTATGACCGAAAAAGGTTTACTGAAGCGCGACGACAGCCAGATGAAGCATATTTACTGCGTAGCCGAAGCGGAGGAGAAAACCAAGGCGCATCTGCTGGATAAATTCGTGGATTCGATGTATAAAGGCTCGGCCGGCAAACTGGTAATGCAACTGCTGGGCGATAAAAAACCATCGAAACAGGAACTGCAGCAGATAAAGGACCTGCTTGATAAATACGAAGAGTAATACCCTAGCACCCAAAAAACCACCCAATGGAAACGATACCCAACCATCTGATAAATGCCATTTGCGACACGCTGCTGAGCTCTCTTTGGCTGGGACTTTTATTGGCGGCGGCTGCCGGGCTGGCCGTGCTCTGCACCCGTAAGCAAAGCGCGCAATTACGCTACAACCTGTTGGTTGGGGGCCTGGGCGTTTTCACGGCCGCGGTGCTGTTCGTATTCGTGAAACAGATGTTGGCGCACCAAACGGTATCAGGTACTGTTGCCGCGCAGCCTACCGCACTGCCAACGATAGTTATATCGCAACAACACATCGACACGAACAAATACAATCATATTGCCGGCCTGCTTCGTGCACATGCAAACAGTATCGTGCTGGTGTGGTTGCTTATTGTGTTGGCCAGGGCATTACAGCTGCTTACCGGCTTACAGAGCCTCTACTTTTTAAGACGCAGGCAAATTGCAGCCGTGGGCGATGAATGGGCAGAGCGGGTACAGCAACTCGCTGACCAGATGGGTATCAAGCGTTTGGTGGGCATTGCAGAATCGGGCATGGCTAAGGTGCCTATGGTAATCGGCCATTTGAAACCACTTATCCTTATCCCGGCGGGCTTAATTACCGCCTTACCTCCCGCGGGCATCGAAGCCATATTAGTGCACGAACTGGCACACATCCACCGCCGCGATTACCTGGTGAACCTGCTCATCAGCAGCCTGGAGGTGGTGTTCTTCTTCAACCCCGCCGTGCTTTGGCTGGCCGCGCTTATCCGTGCAGAACGCGAGAACTGCTGCGATGATATGGCGCTTGCCCAAACCGGCAGCAAAACCAATTATATCAAAGCCCTTGTGGCCTGCCACGAATACCAGGCCGCTGTACCTGCTTATGCCATGGCTTTTGGCGGGCAAAAAAAACATTTGCTGGGCCGTGTAAAACGGATGCTATCTAACAGCAATGCATCATTAAGCATAGCCGAACGCGCTGTTTTAGCAGTCGGTTTACTTATGGCCGTATTGTTCACGGCGGCATTTACCAACCCGGATAAGGTGAGCAAACTAGTAGCTAAAGCTAAACATGCTGCAAGCACCATTACTAAAGTTGCCGAACAGAAAGCGCAAAAGCCCGACACCCTACAAAAGCTTTCGCCATTGGGCAAACCGAAAAATGTGGCTGCATTAAGCGTGGCAGACCCGATTGCCCACCTGGATACGCCGCAGCTAACGATTTACCGCCCCGAACAAATTGGCGACCCAACCGATATACTCATAGGCAATGGCGACATACAAACCCGCCTGGTAAAACTGGATGGCGTTTTATACCAGTTGAACAGCCACGCCGATAAGCTGATGTCTATGCAGGTGAATGGCAAAACTGTACCTACGGAAGATTATCCTCGTTACCTAAGTGTTATCGATAATCTTATGCAAACGAAATTGCGAGGCATCACCAGGCCTTTAAAAGTTACCGCGTCTCCCCTATCGCCGATCAGTACCGGCCTAAGCAACTTAAAGCAGCAGCCCGACTACAATACCAATACGCAGTACAATGCCAATAATAACGCCAATTACAATGCAAATTACAATGCTTATAAGGCCGGCGCATTAGCCTATCATGACGGTACAGCGAGAGAAAGACTAACTTCCGACCTGATTGCTGATGGCATCATCAAAAACGCTGACGAGCTGACATCATTTAAGTTAAGCGATACGGAGTTCATCGTAAACGGCAAAAAAATACCCGGCGAAACCTACCTTAAATACCGAAAAGCATACGTAAAAGCACCCGAGAACGGCAAGCAGGGCACCTGGACATGGAAGTATAACTTCGACTAAAAGTAACCGAACCTACACAGAATAACAACAAGGGCTTTCAGTCCCAGCAGGATAACTATGGCCCTAAACTAAGAAAAACAACATTTAACCTTTAAAACCCAACCATCATGAAATTAAGGATAGCGGCCCTCATTGCCGTATGGATAAGTATTGCCCCAATTTTGGCGAGGGCACAAAATACGTACCTGCTTAGCGGTAAGGTACTCAGCGCTGAACAGAAGGCATTAGATGGCGCAACCGTTTACCTGCTAAAAGCACAGGATTCTACACTAATAAAAAGTGCCCTTACTGATGCGTCGGGCAATTTCGCGTTCGCGGGGCAGGCTGCGGGGAATTACCGCCTATCGGTTACTATGCTAGGTCACATAACAGCCAAAATCGGCCCCTTCAGCTTGTCTGCAGATTTGAAACTGGCCGACATCGTGCTTACTGCCACCAACAAGCAGTTGCAGGAAGTGACAGTAACTGCCGCGAGGCCCTTCGTAGAGCAGAAGATAGACCGCACGGTTGTAAACCCCGAAGCGCTCATCAGCAATGCAGGCAGCACCGCATTGGATGTATTGGAGAAAGCGCCCGGTGTAATCGTAGACCAAAACGGCGGTATTACCCTTAAGGGCAAAGGCGTTGTCATTTTTATAGACGATAAGCCCACCTACCTAGCCGGTGCCGATTTGCAGAATTACCTTCGTTCGCTCAACTCGGCGGGTATCGACCAGCTGGAACTGATGACCAACCCTCCCGCCAAATACGATGCGGCGGGCAATGGCGGGGTAATCAACATACGCACCAAACGCAATAAGGCAAAAGGCTTCAACGGTGGGCTAAATTTGGCTTACATACAGGGTAAACTTGCCAAAACCAATAACAGCCTCAATTTGAATTACCGAAGCGGCAAGCTCAACTTATTCGGCAATTTCAGCTATAATTACGGTAACTCCTTTACCGACCTTACCATCAACCGCCATTTTTTTGATGCCCAGGGCAACCTGTTCAGCAACTTTATGCAGGCCTCGTACATCCGCAGCCGCAGCAATAACTATTTGGCCAAGATAGGTGCCGATTATTACCTTTCGGATAAAAGCACGCTGGGCGTAAATTTCACGGGGCTTTACAACCCGGCAAACCGAAACACGCCGGTTACCAGTCTTTTTACGAACGCTGCAGGGATGCTGGATTCTACCGTATTAGCCGCCAACAGCGAACGCACGCTGCTGCGCAACGGTAGCGCCAACATCAACTATCGCCACCAGTTTAAAAAAGATGGTCCGCAGCTAAGCGCCGACCTGGATTACCTGAACTATTATACCAACGACCGGCAATCTTTCGATAACCACAGCTTCTTTGCCGATGGCAACCCAAAAGGCAGCGACCTGCTTACCGGTAGCCTGCCGGCGCATATCGATATCTATTCGGCCAAGGCCGATTACGAGCACCCCCTTTCCAGCGGAATCAAGCTGTCGGCGGGCCTAAAATCGAGCTATACCAAAACCGATAACGTTGCCGATTATTTTTATTCTACAGGCGGCACCACGTCGCCCGATTATGGCAAAACCAACCATTTCCTCTATAAAGAAAATATAAATGCAGCTTACCTAAACGCTTCGCGCGAGTTTATGCGCTTCTCGTTCCAGGCGGGCCTACGTTTGGAGAACACCGTGTCCAATGGGCACCAGTTGGGCAACGCACAGAAAGCCGATTCCAGTTTCCGCCGCAATTACACCAGCCTCTTCCCTACCTTTTACCTGCAATACAAGGCCGATACCGCAGGGCTCAATGTATTCAGCATAGACTACGGTCGCCGTATCGACAGGCCATATTACCAGGATTTGAACCCCTTCCTTAATCCGCTGGATAAGTTTACCTATTATACAGGCAACCCTTTCCTGAAGCCATCGTTTACCAATAACATCGAAATATCGCACACCTACCACGACCGTTTTACCACTACTTTTAGCTACAGCAACACCAAAGACGACGTGAACGAAACCATCGAAATAGTGAACGGCATTTACTACAGCAGGCCAGGCAACATCGGCAAAAGCACGGTGATGACTTTATCTTTTGATGCCTCTTTCGACCCTGCGAAGTGGCTCAGTATACAGTTGCACACCCATGCCACGCAAATCCATTCGGTAAGTGATTTTTATACCGGAACGCTCGACACCAAGGGAACCCTGTACTTCGTAAGGCCGGTATTCAGCTTTAAAACCGGCAAGGACTGGACCTTGCAGCTCGACGGCGGGTATCAAACCAAGGTAACCAGCGCACAGTTCGTTATCCAGGGCCGGGGGCGGGTAAATGGTGCAGTGTCTAAAAAGCTTTCCCCCGCCGCTTCGCTAAAATTGGTAGTAAACGATATATTCTACACATTCCAAACCCACGGCGCAATAAACAACCTGGCCAACACCACGGCCAACTGGATAAACCGGTCAGATAGCCGTACGGCGGTATTGTCCCTATCCTACCGTTTCGGCAAATCTATTGCCGGGCAGCGCAAACACGATGCTAACGGTGCAGAAAGCGAGCAAAACCGGGTGAAGAATTAGCATTCAATTGCAATAGGGTAAACAAAGCATAACAAAAACTTAATACGCCATACCACACAGAATAGTAAACAATGTTTAGTTTTGCTAAACATTGTTTACTATGATTATGGCCAAAACCGAAGCTCCTTCGTCAAACATCTTCCCGGTAAAAATATTTGCAAACCCTGCTTGGGCACTGGTGGCCGCCTTCGGCACGTACTTTTGCATGTATGGTTACCGCAAGCCCTACACCGCTGCATCCTTTGCAGATGCCGGTTATTGGGGGCTTAGCTACAAATTCAGCCTCATCATCGTACAAACTATCGGCTACGTATTGGCCAAATGGTTCGGCATTAAATTCGTTTCCGAAATAAAAGCCCATCAGCGCATCACCGCCATTATCATACTACTGGCCTTCGCCGAGACGATGCTATTGTTGTTCGCTATAACACCCCGCCCCTGGAGCCTTGCCTTCATGCTGCTTAATGGCCTGCCGTTGGGCATCATCTTCGGGCTGGTACTGAGTTTTGTAGAAGGGCGCAGGCAAACCGAGTTCCTGATAGCGGGGCTTTGCGCCAGCTTTATCCTCTCAGATGGGGTGTCTAAATCGGTAGGCGCGTTTCTACTATCCGCCCACGTAAACGAAAACTGGATGCCTTTTATGGCTGGGCTGGTGTTTATGCTGCCCACCGCGCTCTTCACTACCATGCTGGCCTTCGTGCCGAAACCCACGGCAAGCGATATCAAATCGCGCTCGGCACGCATACCCATGACGGGAGCCGACCGCCTCCGGTTCTTCAAAAAATACATGCCGGGGCTCATCGCCATTATCCTCATTTACTTATTCGTAACCCTGCTGCGCAGCGTACGTGCCGATTTTGCCTTAGAGCTATGGGCAGGCCTGGGATATACCCACACGCCGGATATTTTTACTACCTCAGAACTATTAGTTTCGCTCGGCGTTATCGTGATAACCGGCCTCGCGGTATTCGTGCAAAGCCATTACAAGGCTTTCAAAGTGTCGCTGCTTACCAGTTTCGTGGGCTTCCTCATCGTTTTGCTAGCTGCTGTGGGCTTGAATTACGGGCTGGGAAAATTCAGCTTTATGGTGCTCGTGGGTTTGGGCGTTTATTTGCCCTATGTGGCTGTACACGCCGTAATTTTCGAGCGGCTTATCGCCATTACCCGTGAAAAGGCCACGGTGGGTTTTCTCATGTACATCGTAGATTCTGTAGGTTATACCGGCTATATCGGCCTGATGCTGATGCGGTTTTTCCTGCCCGCATCAGATACCATGCTGTCCTTATTCCTAAAGATATGCATCTGCCTGGCTATTGCCGGCATGCTGCTGATGGTTTTCACGCATTTATATTTTAAAACAAAACTAAAAGTTGATGAACCAACAAATGCCAACATTCCCACAGGGGCGGGCAGCGCTGTTTGAGGGCGTAGGCAAGCCCTTTAAGGCGATAAACCGCGAAGCACCAAGCCTTGCCAAAGGCGAGATACTGGTCAAAAACCGTTATACTACCCTTTGCGGCAGCGATATACACACCTACTGCGGCCACCGCAAAGAGCCCGACGAGGTAGTTTTAGGCCACGAAATCATCGGCGATATCCTTTGGTTACCACCAGGTGAAGATGTTAAAGATTACCGGGGCGAGTCCGTACAAATCGGCGACCGGATCACCTGGTCTATTTTTGCGGTGCCGGCCGGCATTGAGGCCCCGCGTGCAGATATGCCGCAAAAAAGCCAAGGCCTGTTTAAATACGGCCATGCGCAAGCTACAGATACCGACCTGTTCAACGGCGGCCTGGCTGACTACTGCGTGTTGAGGCCAAACACGGCTTTCCTGAAGATATCGCCGCAGATACCCATGAAAGTTGCCGCTACCATCAGCTGCGCGCACGCTACCGTGACCGGTGCCTTGAGGGTTGCAGGCGATATAAAGGGCAAAAAGGTACTGGTTTTCGGTGCCGGGCTTTTGGGCATCTCCTGCGTGGCTATGTGCCGTGAAGCCGGTGCAAGCTGGGTGGGCCTTATAGATAACGATGCATCGCGCTTAAGCTGGGGCGAAAAGTTTGGTGCCGATGAGCAATTCATCTTCCCTAAAAACCCGGTAGATGGGCTTTTCCCTTGGCCACAGGCGGATGTAGTGTTCGATATGACCGGCCACCCTGAAGCGATGAAAGTCGGTGTAGAGTCGCTGGGTCTGGGCGGCTGCGTTGTTTGGATAGGCGCGGTTTTCCCGGCAGCACCTGTGCCTGTGGATGCACAGCGCGTGGTGCGCAACCTTTTAGAAATAAAGGGCCTGCACAACTACAATTATGCCGATTTTGTGAACGCCACCATTTTTATAGAGCAGAACTACGAGAAATATCCGTTTGAGCAACTGGTAGAAAAAGAATACACCCTTGATGAAATTGCCGAAGCCTTTAAATACGCCAGCGAGCAAAAGCCGGTACGCGTGGGCATCAGCATAGATAATGAAAACTAAATAAATACGATAATTATGGAGCAGAGAATTAAAATGGTGGTTTTTGATATGGCCGGAACCACTATCGACGAGAATAACCTGGTTTACAAAACCCTGAGGAAAGCCATCAACGAAGCCGGTTTCGACTTTACGCTGGACCAGGTACTGGCCGAAGGTGCGGGCAAAGAGAAGAAACAAGCCATACGTTCGGTGCTGGCTGCCTTCGCCGGTATAGAAGACGAAGAATTTACCAACAAGATATACGATAGCTTTTTGCCGCAGCTTACAGAGGCTTACGTTACTGCGGATATCATCCCCCAGCCTAATGCCCTGGAGCTTTTTGCCGAACTGAAAAAACGCGGAATATACGCCGTGCTGAATACCGGTTACGACCGCACTACCGCGCAATCTATCATCACCAAACTGGGCTGGCAGGAAGGCGTAAACTATGATGCCATGGTTACCGCTACCGATGTAGGCAAAAACAGGCCCGACCCGGCCATGATCGTGTTCGCCATGGAAAAATTCGGCATAACGGATGCTGCCGGTGTAGTAAAAGTAGGCGACTCCATCATCGATATGCACGAAGGGCAAAACGCTGGCTGCGGCTTAAGCATAGGCATTACTACCGGTGCACACACCCTGGCGCAATTGCAAACAGCCAACCCCAACGCCGTAATAGACAATCTGATTGAGCTATTGCCGCTAATCGACTAAGCAAACTGTTCTCTATTAAATTCGCCGCAAGTACCTGTTAGGGGTGCTTTGCGGTTTTTTAATGTAAAAGAGCGTGCAAAACCAAAAAATAAATCCATACGCTCAATCGGCCTCATATCCTCTCAAACTACCTTATTGCTAACAAATTAGCGCATTTGCGTTAACTGTGATTCGTTGCGGTTTAATGTCATTATTTGACGCTTAACAATTTGATAATGTAAAATATTCATTACCGAAAAGTGGCACATCTAAATTTATCCTCATTCACATGAAGCTTAAGATTTATTTACAATCTGCTTATTTGGAATAGGATATGAAGAAAGTATTATTCATTACCGGGTCTGTACATCAAACATCGCAAATGCATCAGATTGCTTCTGAGCTTTTTGGGGTTGATTGCTGGTTTAGCCAGGTATTTGCCGATAGCCCCCTGATCAATTTCCTTACGAACAAGACCACTTTGTTAAACGGCACCGTGCTGGGCGGTCAGTTTAGGGTCAACGCCGAAAAATATATGCGCGAGCACGGCCTGCAGGTAGATTACGGCGCCCGCCTGCATCAGTACGACCTGGTGGTGTATTGTTCTGATATGCTTATCCCCCACCGCCTGCGCAAATTCAAGACGGTTTGGGTGCAGGAAGGCATGGTTGATAGGATGACGCCATTTAGCAAGGTGGTGAAAGCATTGAAGCTGCCTGCTGCATTATCGGCCAATACCTCATTGAACGGCTCATCAAATATCTGCGACGTTTACTGCACGGCTTCTGAGGGTTATAAGCAATACTTCAGCAAGCTGGGCACCGAGAGCCGCAAGCTGGTGGTAACCGGCATACCCAACTACGATAATGCCCAACAATTCAGGGATAACGATTTCCCCTACCACGATTACGTGATGGTAGCCACTACCGATATGCGCGAGACATATCGTTTCGAGAACAGGCCCGCATTCATCAAGGAGGCCGTTAAGATAGCCGCAGGCAGGCGCTTGCTGTTCAAATTCCACCCTAACGAAGATTTTGAGCGCGCCGAAGCCGAGATACGCGAGCATGCACCACAAGGCACCCTGGTGTTCCGCACGGGCAATACCAACCATATGATCGCCAATTGTGCCGAGCTCATCACCCAATATTCTACCGTGGTTTTCACGGGCATCGCGCTAGGTAAAAAAGTGCATTCCTGGTTCGATGTACCTACCCTGCATAAGCTTTCGCCATGGCAAAACGGGGGCACTTCGGCACAAAATATCGCCGCAGTATGCCAGAGCTACCTGGATTATCAGGGCGATAAAAAACATTTCGACCCAACGGCAGCCATGGCAGAGGCCATAGCCCATCATTCGGTATTAAACGAGGTTTATGCAGGATAAGGTAGTCATTGTGATACAGGCCCGCATGGGTTCCAGCCGTTTGCCGGGTAAGGTAATGCTACCCATACTTGGCCAAAGCCTGCTGGCACGGATGATAGAGCGGCTGCACATGGTGAAACACTCGGTTACGCTGATCGTAGCCACCTCCGAAAATCCCGAAGACGACATAATAGCGCAAGAAGCCGAAACTTTGGACGTAGCCTGCTATAGAGGCAGCGAAAACAACCTGCTTGACAGGCATTACCAGGCCGCACAATTGCTGGATGCTACAGGGGTATTAAAAATCCCGTCTGATTGCCCGCTGATAGACCCTGCCGCCATAGATGCCGCGCTGGAATATTTCTTTGCAGCAGGCAGCCGTTTCGATTATATCAGCAACCTGCACCCTGCTACCTGGCCCGATGGCAATGACGTAGAAATAATGACCATACAATGCCTGGCCCGCGCGCATCAGCAGGCCAGCCGCCAATTGGAACTGGAACATACCACGCCTTATATATGGGAGAACCCCGGGCTCTTCAATATAGGCAATATTTCCTGGGAAACGGGGCTGGATTACTCCATGTCGCACCGGTTTACGATAGATTACCGGGAGGATTATGAGTTCATCAGGGCGGTATTCGAGGAGCTTTATCCTTCAAAGCCGGAATTCTCCTGTGCAGATATACTGAACCTACTTGATGAGCGGCCCGATATCATGGCTATCAACAGCGCCTACGCCGGGGTAAACTGGTACCGCCACCATCTGGATGAATTGAAGACCATAGATGCCGGCCAAACCAAAACCATTACGCCAATACACCCTCAACCCATTAACTTATAAATGGAAAAAATAGCATTAAACGTACGCGAACACATCATCAAAATGGCTACCGATGGCGGCTGCTTCATCGGCGCATCGCTTTCTGCGGCCGACCTGATGGTTTACCTGTACACCAGTTTCCTGAACGTAAACAACGACAACCTGGAAGACCCCGACCGGGATTACCTCTTCCTATCCAAAGGCCACGATGTGCCTGCGCTTTACGGAACGCTTGCAGAACTGGGCATCATCGAGAAAAGTCGCCTTGCCAATCACCTTTCGCTTAACGACCATATTTACTGGCACCCCAATACACATATACCAGGCATAGAATTCCATTCGGGTTCTTTGGGGCATTTGCCTTCGGTGGCTGTGGGCGTTGCCATGGATATTAAAATAAGCGGCGGCAACAACAAAGTGGTTTGCATTTTGGGCGATGGCGAACTGAATGAAGGCAGCTGCTGGGAAGCCGTGCTGGTGGCCAACGCCTATAAACTGGATAACCTCATCTTCGTGATAGACCGCAACCAGTTCCAGGCCAATATACGCACGGAAGAACTCATCCCGCTGGAGCCACTCAAAGATAAGTTTGAAGCCTTTGGCGCGGCGGTAAAACGGGTAGACGGGCACGATTTCGGTCAGCTGGAAGAAGCCTTCAGCGCCTACCCTTTCCAAGCGGGCAAACTGAACGTGGTGATAGCCGATACCGTGCGCGGCAAAGGACTGCCGAGTATAGAAGAACGCGCCGACAGGTGGTTCTGCAATTTCTCCGGCCAGGAGATAGACCAGCTATTGCTCGAACTCCACGGCGAAGTCGCCACCACCCTTACATCCGAAACCTTAATCGTCCGCTAAGATGACCTACGAAGAATTACTCACCGAGACCGCCCTCGCAAACGAACAGGTAGTTGTGATGACCGCTGAAAACCGTGCGCTCGTGCGCAATCTGCCGGGCATATTGGGCAAAAGGTTTATAGATACCGGTATAACCGAGCAAACCATGATAGGTGCAGCAGCCGGCCTTGCGCTCAGGGGCCGCATCCCGGTGGTGCATGCGCTTACGGCTTTCTTAACCATGCGCGCTTTCGAATTCGTGCGTACGGATGTAGGCATAGCCAACCTGCCGGTAAAGCTGAGTGGCTTTATCCCCGGCTTTTTATCAGATGGCAACGGCCCTACCCACCAGGCTATTGAAGATATTTCGTTGATGCGCGGCATCCCTAACATGACAGTGTTCGCCCCGGCAGACGAAGATGACCTGGTAAAAATGCTGCCCGCCATCTGGCAGTCGGCGCAGCCAGCGTATACACGCATTAACACACGCAAAAGCAGCTATCAGCATGCGGATTACGTACCCGGTAAGGCCGAGATTATAGCAGAGGGCAGCGATGTAACCATACTCACCTACGGACTGCTGTTCGAGCAGGCACTGATAGCCGTAGAAATACTGAGGGCTGAAGGACTTTCGGTTGGCTTAGTAAACATGCGCAGCTTGAAACCGGTAGACGAGCAAGCGATACTGGATGCGGCCAAATCTAACCTGCTGGTTACGCTGGAAGACCATTTCCTCACCGGTGGCCTGTACAGCATCGTTGCCGAAGTACTGCTTAAACACCGCCAAACGGCCAATGTGTTGCCTTTTGCGCTGGAAGAACGCTGGTTTAAACCCGCTTTATTGCCCGATGTTTTGCAGCACGAAGGCTTCACAGGCAAACAGATAGCCGAAAAAATACTGGGTTACCGCACCACCAGCGAGCAGCCTGAAATATTACTCACCGAATTTTCAGAATAAAAAGATATGGCCAATAAAATTGCTTTAAACCAGGATTATCCGCAGATAACCCAATCCGACGAATTATACGCCCGTGCGCTGAAAGTACAGATGCCTGTAACGCAAACTTTGGCTAAGGGTCCCGGCCAGTTCACCAAAGGCGTTGCGCCAAAATATCTGGTAAAGGGCAAAGGCTCGCATGTGTGGGATGTGGATGGTAACGAGTACATTGATTTCAACGCGGCGATAGGGCCATTATCGCTGGGTTATGCCTACCCTGCTGTGGATAATGCCATCAGGCAGCAACTGGAAGATGGTATTACCTTTTCGTTGATGCACCCGCTGGAGGTGGAATTGTGCGAACTGGTGCAGCAGGTTATCCCCAATGCCGAGGCGGTGAAAATAGCCAAAACCGGTGCCGACGTATGTTCTGCCGCCATCCGCGTAGCCCGTGCGTTTACTGGTCGCGATAAGGTTTTTTGCTGCGGCTACCATGGCTGGCACGATTGGTACATCGGTATAACCAGCCGCAACGCAGGCATCCCGGAAGCGATACAGGATCTTACCTACACCTTCGAATACAATGACATTGAATCGATAAAGGCCGCCTTAGACGAAACCGTAGCCGCGCTGATACTGGAGCCCTTCATCTTCGAGGCACCAAAGCCGGGATTTTTGCAGGAACTGGCCGCCGTATGTAAAGAAAATGGAACGCTGCTCATATTCGACGAGATGTGGACCGGCTTCCGCATAGCCATAGGCGGCGCGCAGGAATACTTTGGCGTAAAAGCCGATCTGGCCGTTTACTCCAAAGCATGCGCTAATGGCATGCCTATAGCCCTGCTCACCGGCCGTGCCGATGTGATGGATTTGTTCAATTCGCAGGTGTTCAGCTATACCACTTTCGGCGGCGAGGCACTTTCGCTGGCGGCCTGCATTGCCACCATCAACGAGTTGATAGATAAAAACGTACCCCAATACCTCGATACCAAAGGAGCCTTGCTTAAAGATGGCTACAACCAACTGGCCCTTGAATTGGGTATGGATAAATACACCCGCTGTATAGGCTACAACTGCCGTAGCATGGTAACCTTCACGCCCGATGCCGGCAACGGCCTGGAAGTAAAAACCCTAATGCAACAGGAAATGATCAAACGCGGTGTGCTGTGGGCCGGCTTCCACAACATGTGCTACAGCCATACCGACGAGGATATCGCCTATACCCTATCGGCATACCGCGAGGTATTGCCCATAGTAAAAGAAGCTATAGAAAGCGGCAATCTTAAAAGCTACCTGAAAGGCGAAGTGCTGGAAGCCGTTTTCCGTAAGGTAAGCAATTACAATATCAAACCAAAAGCAAGCGCACTGGCCTGATGGAACTATTCAGCTTAAAAGGCAAAACGGCTATCGTAACCGGCGCGCTTGGCCTCATCGGCAAAAAGCATTGCGAAGCATTAGCTATGGCTGGTGCAAACGTAGTGGTTGCCGATATGGATGGCAAGATGGCGCAGCACTTTGCGCAACAATTGGGCAAGGGTCACATGGGCATCGGCATCAACGTTACAAGCAAGCAATCGCTACTGGATGCTGCGGCACTTATTTATGAGCGATACGCCAGCGTGGATATTTTGGTGAATAATGCCGCCATCAATGATATGTTCGAGAACCCGGCATTGGCCAAAGATCTCTCGGCATTCGAGAACTACCCGCTGGATGCTTTCCAGAAATCCTTGGACGTAAATGTTACCGGCGTGTTCCTGTGCTCGCAGGTGTTCGGCACAAAAATGGCCAAAAAAGGCAGCGGCAGCATCATCAATATCGCCTCAACCTATGGCGTAGTAGGTCCCGATCAAAGCATCTACCGTAACGCGTTTGGCGAACAAACCTTTTTCAAATCGCCGGCATACCCGGTTACCAAAGGCGCCGTAATCAATTTCACACGCTTTTTGGCCGCCTACTGGGGCCACAGGGGCGTTAGGGTAAATACGCTTTCGCCGGGTGGCGTAGAGAACAGCCAGGACGAATTTTTCATACAAAGTTATTCAGCAAAAACGCTTTTGGGCCGTATGGCCAAAGCAACCGATTACCAGGGTGCCCTCATTTTCCTGGCCAGCGAGGCATCGGCATACATGACCGGCGCAAACCTAATCGTAGACGGCGGGTGGACCGCAATTTAAACTAAAGAACCATGAAAGAAATCGTAAAACAAAAAGCGACAAAAATTAAGTTACTGATTACCGATTGCGACGGCGTTTTAACCGACGCAGGCGTTTATTACGGCCAGGACGGTGAGTACCTGAAAAGATTCAACATCCGCGACGGCATGGGTGTAGAGCGTTTGCGCAAACTGGCGGGCGTAGATACCGCCATCATCACCGGCGAAAAATCGCCCTCGGTAATTACCCGTGCGCAAAAACTGCAGATTACTGAGCTGCACCTCTTCGTGAAAGACAAGCCGCAGGTGCTTAAAGAAATCATCGCCCGCCTGCAACTCGCTGCCGAAGAAATTGCCTACATAGGCGATGATTATAACGATATGGAAGTAATGCAACTGGTGGGCCTCACCGCCGCACCTGCCGATGCCTTGCCTGCCATAAAAAACACCGTTGATTACGTTTGCCAGGCTAAAGGTGGCGAAGGCTGCTACCGCGAATTTGCTGAGTTGATCATCGATGCGAAGAACGATACCGTGACTGCGCTGCCTGTAAAATCGGGCGTGATTACTTTAAGCAACGGCCGCAAGATAGGCCCCGGCCAACCGGCATATATTATTGCCGAAATTGGCATCAACCACAACGGTTCGCTGGAGATTACCAAACAACTGATTGATGAAGCCGTTACCGCCAAAGCCGATGCCGTAAAATTCCAGAAACGTACGCCGGAGATTTGCGTACCGCGCGACCAGTGGGAAATTATGCGCGATACCCCTTGGGGCCGCATGAGTTATATCGATTACAAGCGCAAAACCGAATTCGGCATCGCCGAATATGCGACTATAGACCAATACTGCAAAAAAGTGGGCATCGACTGGTTCGTATCTGCCTGGGACGCACCTTCAGTAGACTTTATGGAGCAATTCGATACCATCCTGTATAAACTGGCATCGGCATCGCTTACGGATTTCGAATTGATTGAAAGGATATTAGAAACCGGCCGCCCGTTGATGCTATCCAGCGGCATGTCTACCATGAAAGAGATTGAGAATGCCCTGCGTTTTGTGAATGATTTCGACCCGAATTACCCGGTGTTCCTGGCGCATTCAACATCGGCTTATCCTTGCAAACCCGAGGAGCTCAACCTCCGGATGATCAATACTTTGGCCAATAAATTCCCCGGCATCCCAATAGGTTACTCTGGCCATGAAACCGGGCTGGCCACCACTGTTGCTGCGGTAGCCCTTGGCGCAACCTTCGTAGAGCGCCACTTTACCTTAGATCGCGCCATGTGGGGATCCGACCATGCCGCATCTGTGGAACCACAAGGTTTCCAGCGCCTCGTGCGCGATATCCGCGATATTGAAACCGCCGCGGGCGACGGCATCAAACAAGTTTACGAATCTGAACTGGCCCCCATGAAGCGCCTGCGCGTAAACATTGGCGGCGAGTATAAAACAAAGCCATTGGTGTAAATGCCGCAGTTAGATGTTATTACCGTAACTACCGCTATCCTGTTTTGCTGGATAGCGGTAATTATTACCTGGGAACGTGTATCGCCCTACCGTAAGGGCCTTCCCTTTTTGCGCGATGGTTTTTGGGTTGATTTGGTATGGTACACGCTGATACAGAGCTATGTGCTTAAGATAGTAATCTTCGATTACCTGATAGCGCCCATGCAAAGGCATTTTGATTGGTCGCGTTTCCAGTTCGTGCAGCATTGGCCTGTTTGGGTGCAAGTGCTGTTTTTCCTGGTGATGCACGATCTGTATATCTACCTTTTCCACCGTTTTCAGCATAGCAATAAATTTTTCTGGCGGATACACGAGGCACACCATTCGGTAAAACAGGTCGATTTTTTGGCGGGCTCTCGCTCGCACGTGATGGAAATCATCATCAACCAAACCATCGAGTTCGCACCCATCATACTCTTAGGGGCAGATCCGGTGGTGGTGCCCATCAAGGCCCTGCTCGATTCCATGTTCGGCCTGTTCATCCACGCCAACATCAAGGTTAACCTGGGCAGGTTCAAATACATCTTCAATACCCCCGGCTTGCATTTGTGGCACCATGCCAATTACCAGGAAGTGTTCCATGCTAATTTCGCTACCAAATTCTCGGTGTGGGATTACCTCTTCGGTACGGTTTACGATCCCGGCCACGCCCCCGGCGACAGGCCCGAAAACTGGGGTTTGTACTACGAGTACCCGCGCGATTATTTCCTGCAGCATGCCTTCTCGGTAAAACGATTCGACGAGAAGAAGCTTTTGAAATACCCCTGGTTTAAGTGGTATTACGATTTGCGCCCCAACATCATCAAGTTTGTTACCCGCAAGGCACCCAAACGGACCAAAGCGCAAGATGCTGCGTCGCAACCGCCCATGTTAACCGTAAACCAATAGCCCATGGCCTGGATATTCCTTATCATCGCAGCGGCTTGCGAAACCGCCTGGACATTCTCGCTCAAACTGATGAAATTCAGCGAGCTGAAAAAACTCAACTTCCAAACGCTGCTCGATCCGGCGGTATCGCTGCCGGTAATATTGCCATTCGTGGGCTATATCGTATTCGGCCTGGTGAATATCTACTTCTTTTCGCTGGCAGTTAAACAGATGCCTATGGCCATCGCCTTCGCTGTTTGGACGGCCGTAACGCTTATCTTCATCAAATTGACCGAGGTGCTCTTCCTGAAACAATCCGTGTCCGGCCCCGAAGTATTCTTCATGCTAATGATTATGGGCGGCATCATCGGGCTGAAATCTTACGTCACCACGCAGTAAGCAGCTGTATTATTTTTTATAAGAGGTTGGTAATCCGCGCCTCATCTATATCTTTACGGGCCATCCGCACCATTGCCTATAACCCCGGTATTGGCCTGCGGACAACCATTTAAAACCAATTATATCGATATGCATATTATCAAGACGATAGCCGCAGGCTGCCTTGTGGCCGCCCTGTTAGGTTCGTGCAGCCCAAAAGCCGCTACCGACAATCAATTAACCGAAAAGGAAAGTACCGACGGGTGGAAATTGCTGTTCGACGGCAGCACCACCAACGGCTGGCACCTGTATAACGTTGGGCCCATAGGGAATAATTGGTTGGTAAAAGATGGCGTTTTGTATTGCAACCCCGATATCAATCTCGACCATGGCGACCTGGTTACCGATGACCCTTACAGCAATTATGACCTTGTTTTCGACTGGAAGATACCAGCCGAGGGCAATAGCGGCGTATTCATCAACGTGCTGGAACGCAAGGATATCCTAACCGCATGGGCATCGGGGCCTGAATATCAATTATTAGACGAGCACCATCCCGATGCACATATCCCCAGCAAAATATCGGGCTGCCTGTTTAGCTTCGGTCCGCAGTTGCATCCCGCAAAATTAAACCCCACCGGCCAATGGAACCACTCGGAAATCGTGCAGAAAAACGGAAAGATAAGCTTTTACCTCAACGGCACGCTCACTACCGAGCAAGACCTCACTACCGATGCCTGGAAAGAGAAAATAAAACACACCAACTTCAAAGCCTACCCGGAATTTGGCCGTTACACCAGCGGCCGCATCGCGCTACAGGATTGGACCAAAGGGGTTTCGTTCAAGAATATCAAGATTAAGGAACTATAATAAGTTAAGTCAGCAACAACTGAAGCAGCGCGGATATGCCGGCAGTAAGCATTTGCTGGCCCGTAATATCACCGGGTCCATGGACAACTTTCATCGCCGTTTAAATTTCCGGGCAAATTAACTGAAAATTTAAATGTTAAAAAGGCCTCGTGCATTTGGGGGAAATCCTAAATTTAGCTCCAAACAGCCCAATGATGAAATCTTTACTTTTCCTGTCCTTTTTATTTGCCGCCCTTACTGCCGGTGCGCAGGTTACGGTTAAAAACAACCAGGTTATCCTTGGCAAAACAGATAGTGTTTACTCGAAGATAATAGGCGAAAAAAGACAGGTTTGGATTTACCTGCCCGGCGGTTATAATGACAATAGCAACGCCCATAAAATTTACCCGGTGATTTACCTGCTCGATGGCGACGGCCACTTCAGCTCCATCGCCGGGATGATTCAGCAGTTGAGCGAGGTAAATGGCAATGCGGTGGTACCACAGATGATCATAATAGCCATACCCAACACCAACCGCCTGCGCGACCTTACCCCCACCCAGGCAAAAACGTCTTACGAAGGAAAAAAGGACCCCGGGTTAGTAGTATCGGGCGGGGGCGAAAAATTCACCGCCTTCATACAACAGGAACTGATGCCGCATATCGATTCGGCGTACCGTACCGCGCCTTATAAAATGTTTATCGGCCACTCTTTAGGTGGGCTGATGATTATCAACACGCTTATCAACCACAGCGATATGTTCAACGCCTATATCGCTATAGATCCCAGCATGTGGTGGGACGGCAAAAAGCTACTTACGCAGGTCCAACAGGTACTGGCTCAAAAAAGTTTCGCCGGGAAATCATTGTATATGGGCATTGCCAATACCATGGAAGACGGAATGGACACCCTGAAAGTAAGGAAGGACACAGCCAACGCATCTCTGCATATCCGGTCGATTTTAGCGTTGAAGGATGTGCTGCAAAGCAACGCCGCCAATGGGCTCACCTTTGGTTATCAATATTACCCCAATGATACCCATAGCTCGGCACCATTGATAACCGCATACGATGGGATGCGCTTTTTATTCCCCTTCTACAAAATGCCGGCGGGTGCCGAGAGCAAAATTGAGACGGACGATACCTTCGATATTGCCGCGTTTTACAATAACTTCTATGCCGATATATCAAAACACATGGGCTATAAGGTACTGCCAAACGAAGGCGATATAAACCAGAACGGCCATTACTATTTGAAGGTGCATAAACCACAGAAGGCCTATCAGTTCTTTGCGATCAATATAGCCAACTACCCTCAAAGCGCCAACGCATACGATAGCATGGGCGATTACTACGCCGACCAAAAAAACAAAACGAAAGCCATAGGAATGTTTACCAAGGCCTACCAACTGGGCAAAAACCCGGACACGAAAAAGAAGCTGGACAAGCAGCTTGCAGCCAAATAAAAACCGGAAGGAGTTTAACGGGATTGATGGTGCGTAGCTTTACAGGGAAATTGCTTTTAGATTTTATTCCCCTCTTGAGAGTAATAGCCCATCATTAGACAGGATCATCAAACGTTCCTATGGAACGTAAGCAAACCGACATTTTTATTTCTACCAACCACACGTTCCTATGGAACGAAATTGCTTTCCTCATCCCTTCGGGATGTTTGGTTGGTAGAAAAACGAAAAAAACCGTTTTCGTTCCATCGGAACGTGTGGTTAATCATCGACCTGACCATTCATGGGCTATTACTCTCGAGAGGGGAATCGCACAAGGCCCGGCTCCAATTGTTTTTAAACAGCAAGCCAATTGCTGCATCCGGCGAATGCTTAAATATATGCCGAAGCTTTATTATCGCCAACCCAATGCAGGGGCAACATGCTCTAAAATAGCCGATAACACATGCACGTTGTAGTCAACGCCTAAGGTGTTCGGTATAGTGAGTAGCAGGGTATCCGCTTCCTGTATCGCTTCGTCCTGCGCCAGTTCTTTGATCAGCTGATCCGGTTCGGCGGCATAGCTCTTGCCAAAAACCGCCCGTTTATCAGCTTCTATGTAACCAAAGCTATCGGCACCTTTTGCCTGCCCAAAGTATTGCCTGTCCTGCTCGGTAACCAGCGCAAAAATGGAGCGGCTTACCGACACCCTTGCTTTGCGCTCGTGCCCTGCTTTTTTCCAGGCTTCTTTGTATAATCTTATCTGTTCTGCCTGCTGTATATGGAAAGGTTTGCCGCTTTCGTCAAATTTCAAGGTCGAACTTTGCAGGTTCATGCCGTTCTCGGCTGCCCAAACCGCCGTTGCGTTAGAGGCAGCTCCCCACCAGATGCGTTCGCGCAGGCCGTCGGCATGCGGTTCCAGGCGTAACAAGCCCGGCGGGTTCGGGAACATCGGGTACGGGTTCGGCTCCGCAAATCCTTCGCCTTTTAGCTTATCCAAAAACTCCAAAGCTTTTTTCCGGCCCATATCGGCATCGTTTTCACCCTCCTCAGGCGCATAGCCGAAATAGCGCCAGCCTTCAATCACCTGCTCCGGCGAACCCCTGCTGATGCCCAGTTGCAAGCGCCCGCCCGAAATCAGGTCGGCAGCGCCGGCATCTTCTACCATGTACATGGGATTTTCATAACGCATATCGATAACGCCGGTACCGATCTCTATCTTACTGGTTTTGGCGCCAATAGCCGAAAGCAAGGGAAAGGGCGAAGCCAGCTGCCGCGCAAAATGATGCACCCGGAAGTAGGCACCGTCTACCCCTATTTCCTCCGCCGCAACAGCCAAATCTATCGACTGCAGCAAGGTATCGCCCGCCGTACGGGTTTGGTAGGCCGGGTGGTTAGACCAATGCCCGAATGATAAAAATCCTATCTTCTTCATCAAAAACAATATTTACCGGCAAAGGTAAGCATACCTGCTTGCGGGGGAGGTCATGGGTGGGTAATAATGATTAGGGGGGATGCGGCTTATCCGCCAAGCTAGTCGTCTTGGTATCGTGGATATAACGCCGCCTGACGGTAAGAAATGACATGAATTTGCACAGCGACTTAGCCGAAAGGGCCATTGCTAAGCGCCGGAGAACTCGATGCAAATAATGCGAGACAAAAAAACCGCAGCCACGATATTGTGGAGGCGGTGTTTGATGTTTGAAGTACACCCATCTGGGAAATATACGTAACTCTATTATCAATTAATTTCAATCACTTACTAGGTACGCGAAAGGCTTTGTAGCTGCTTTAGTGTATCACCTCTCTGCCCCCTGCAAAAATACGGTTATTGAGCGTTTTTCGAACTTTTTGAATTATCGTCCCTGGTCCGAGCCCTAAGCTTCGATTTACAAGTTGAAGAAAAAGTAAATTAATCCAAAGATTATTCTTCCCCCTATAAAAGGGAAATCTTCATTTTTCCTGGATTGGATTTGAAGTTAGGTTTTAAGAATCGAAATCAGGGTCCGACAAAAATAAAAAAGAGCATATCAGTAAATCCTGGGGGAAGAACAGGTATGCTCTTTTGGCTTTAGGCTGTATAATCAATACACCCGCGCCACAGATTAGTAGCGTGACATTTAATTCATTTTAATCCAGTTAGTCCCGTCTGACTCAATGATATAAACCGTTGTATTAGCCAATGTTGTGATAGTAGTGTTGGTTGCATCTTTGACAGTTGCTCCTCCAAAAGACCAGTTAAACCCTCCGGCAGCAGTATTCTGATTCCATATTTTTATGGTTTGCCCGGTATAGCTGGAGGCCGAAGGGATGGTTACCGTCCTGTTCGCGGTTACAAATGGTAGCTTAACAAACTGCAATGCTGAGGTAACGGTATAGTTTGCATCGGTTGCGGTATTAACGGCGTCTACAGCAGGCGTTGCCCATGTCATCGCATTTGAACCGCCTCCTTGCGAGGTTAAAACTTGACCCGCTATCCCTGCTGTAGTAGGGAGGTTAAAATTATAGGTCCCGGCGGCAGCTTGAGTTTGAATGCTAACAATGCCGCTGGTATTACCATATAAGCCAAGTACACCTGTATTGCTTAAGCTTAACTTATCAAAATAACCTCCAGCAGCTATATTTTGAAATGCCCAAACCAGTTTTGAAGAAGGTACAGCTCCTGTAACAGGGCGTAACTCTTGAATCACATCCATTGTATTTGAAGCCGTAGTTGTAGTATTCCAGGCAGTCCCAGTTTGCCTTACTCTTGTGGAATATTGCACCGGAACGCCAGTGGTTGCAGCAAATGTATTTTGCATTACAACTCCATCGCCTGAAGTTGCACCTATACCTGCTTTATTAGTAAATATTGCACCAGTAGTTGCTACAAAAGTACCGCTAGATAAAAACTGATATAAAGTATTTATACTTCCACTATTTATAGCGCAAGCAAAGTTAAAACTACTGGTTGGATTCCCTGCACCAGCCGTATTTTGAGCATATAACCACCAATCAACTGGCTTACTTAGCGAGCTAGCGTTATCCCAACCATAACCAGTAAACTTTTGTGCAGGACTATATTGCTGTATCGAGTTGGTAGCAGCAGTAGTGTTTACTAACTGATTGGCGCTACTGGTGGTTGCACCAATACCAGTTAAGCTAATAATTTGTGCACTTGTAAAAGTATTTGGTGTTTTTAAATAGACATCTAAGATAGGAGGAGTTCCCGTATAACTTAATGGGTATTGAGTGTTTTTGATATATATATTCGCAGAATTAGCTGCATTCAAAACATACCCACGATAGTTTGCATTACCTGCACCTGAGGCAAAAATTAAATTGGTATAATCAACATGATCTATAATCAAGTTTCTCACAAAAGTCTTATCAATAGTAAATATCCCTGTAGGTGCAGAGTCACCGGTCATTGAACATCTAAACCCATCGATTGTACCAGACGCATACAAGTTGTTGTCTTCCGTGAAAGTATAAAAACCGATACCAAATAATCTAGATGCGGCAGTCGTTGACAAATTTATATCAAGAACAATATTAGACCAGTCTAATATATAATTTCCATAAGCTACATTAATCGCAAATAAATAATTATTGTTAGCTGTTATGCCATCGTTTAAAATGCCATTAAGATTAAAATTTATATTATTAATTCTTAATTGTTGTTGTGGGGATAGACTCGCTACTCCATTTGTACCATAATCATTATTTGCAAAATGAATAGGTGAAGAAGTTTGTCCATCAACTGTGGTAGCATTAAAATTTACGATATTTAATGTTAAGCCATCAATATTCGTTAATGTATTTTCACCTAATACATATAAAGCTTCTCCTTGTGCTCCTAAATATGGAGTTGTTCTATTATAAATACAATTTTTTAACGTTAATGGAGAGTTAGGTAAGATAAATCCCCTACTTGATCTCCAACCTTGTAAAGCACCTGCATTAAGAGCATCATTGGTATAAGAACAGTTTTCAAAGTACAAGCTTTGTTTTTTATGTTCAAAAAACCTTACTACTGCTCCATTAAGATGTGAAATGCCAGCCGCATGATTTAAACCTCTTTCAACAGTTAGTGTAGTAGTTCCATTGTACACGTAGGATAGTAGTTCAGTATCGTCGATAGTCAAATAACCTCTAACTGCAATATTAGTTGGGATTGAAGCTACTATCAAATCAGTGGCGGTATTGGTAATGCCGCCTGTATGTGAAATAGTAGTAGTAGGAGTACCTGCCATAGTTGCCGCAGGATAGTTGTAATTAGTTGTAAAATAACCTGAACCATAGCAATTAAAAGAATTACAATTAATTAATTTAGCATCAGTAAAAGCGTTAACTTCAAACCCGACATCCGCACTACCGATTGCTACACAATTTTCTATCAGAACTCTATTACCAAATCCCTTAGAACCTATTAGATAACCTAAACAGTTAAACTGGTTGGTAGGAGTAATTCCAGTGTCAGTAATACAATCTTGTATATAAATATTATCAAGAAAAGTCTGAGCATATCCTGCTGAGTTACCTGCAGAAGGTCCAACAAAAACCCCCGCTGCACAGCCATAAATACCTACATTTTTTATTGTGATATTGGTTGCATATAAGGTTTCGGTATATTCCGGAGTTGGATTACTAGATAAAAATATACCAATACTAAATGTTGAACCACGTAAAGTTAGGCCAATATCTGTAGCCACAGGCTCAACAATTCCATTAATTAGATCTATATTTTCAACGGTAATATTGTCAAAATTCAGATTACGATAAGATACTGAATTATTATCAATAGAAGTACTACCATATAAGAAGCAACCTAAAATCTTATGATTATGATCGCCACCTTTAACTACATCATTTACGCTTATATTTTCTCCAGTATTTAATAAGACTTGAATAGTAGTAGGACTTCCAGGTTTTAATCTTGAAGCCCTATATAATCCTTTGGCTGATCCACTGTTTGTCAATGGGAAATAAACTCCACCCCCATTTAAGAATCCAGTATTATCCCCAACAATAAGATCCAAATAAGTACCATTGCCAGTAACTGAATTAGATATAGTTTTACAACTTGCTATAATTGTTCCGGTTAGTTTATCATTATCAACTGTGAAATTTTTGAGTGTAATATTTTGATACAGCGTTGCAGCAGTATTAACACCTTGATATTTCATATCAAAAGCTCTTGGCACATTTCTGCTTAACTTAATCGTAGTTATACCCTTACCAGCACCAAGTATTGTTATACCTTGGGCATCAAATGGTAAACGAATGCCTCCACCTAAAGATTTACTAAGTAGATATACTCCGCCTGGAATAACTACAATTCCGTTACCAGCGACGAAGTCTATTGCTTTTTGAATTGCGTCAAAATCGTCAGTTAATCCATCACCTTTAGCTCCAAACCAGGTAACGTATACTATTTTATTAGCATAGATACGATTGAAGCGCCCTGTCTCTATCGATGTTGCTTTTATAACAGTACCGGTATTACATGGAGTTGAATCGTCAGGGTTCCAATACCAATTACCGCCCCCATAGTCTGTCGTCTGATATAGGACGTCCAATTGTGGAGCCATTATTGCTCGTAATCCATCTACCGTTGTATTGATAGATTGTTTATCTGCGTCAAGCTTCAAATTTAATGCATTCAATACCGCTGCTCCGCTCGGATATTCAGTAGCACTATTATTGATCGTATTCTTTTTGTTAGACACATTCTCAGCCGTAAACCCCAAAGGCGGTTCGGCATCGCCGGTAAATAATACCTCTTTATTGTCAGATAGTCGTTTGATGGTGTCACCACTGAATTGAATGGTGTCTGGGGTGGTTCCGTCAGTACTTTCAATCTGTACTGATCCCGAAGAGGAAATAATTGTGTCTGCCATAATTAAATATTTAATTGGTTGATGGCTACACTATACCGTTAGTTTGTTTTAAATCGCGTACCATTTGAAACAAATTTAGCGACACTAGCGCCTTCAGAAAGCCGTCTTTTAACCCAAATTCAAACCGTGTTTTAACGATACTACAGAACAATAGCAGGACACATTTTAGATTATTGAGCTATTTTACACGGCCTATTACACAATAATTTGACTTGTTTGAAACATCACAGAAATTGGTCTTCAGGATTATTGTCCATTCATTTAAAAGGTCAGACAGCTAAGTACCCATCGTATCACTTAAATGATTATCAGAACTATCTAGCCAGACGCGCGTATCCGGGCTGAACTAAGCGTGTGCTACTCGTGCCTAAGCAGGCTTCGTTGCGTGAGAGCCTACAACAGGCCTATCGGTAGGCAAAACCGAAGGCATCGCTACAATGATGTTACCTATACCAACAACGCATGCGGCTAACCTGAGCCTTTCAACAAGGTAGCGGCCTACAAGAGCAGGCAGCGCTGATGCCCTTTCTTAGTTACCGCATACTCGCAGCACACCTGGAATTTCCTGGAAAATCACAGCTAAAAAATCCCCAATTATTGGAAAAAGCTGGAAAAACTTTGCAGCCGCATACGTTACCGTAACAAATAAAGTCTTTGACATGATTTACGGGAGAACGCGGACAATAGTCTTTCCCTTGAGCCGATCGGTCGAGTTGTAAGTGGCAATCGCGTTGTCGAGTGTAACGATGTTACCGGTATTCGTCTGCAAACGCCCCTCCCGGAACCTCTTCGCGATCTCCATCAATTGAGAGCGATCGGCTTCGACAACAAAATCAATATTTAGAACTCCGTTGGCCCGCTCTTCGATTGGCCCGGCGATGGTCACGAACCTTCCCCCGGCACGAATCAGGTTTAAAGATCGCTTCGCGATTTCGCCGCCGAAGATATCAAAAACCAGATCGACCTGGCCGATAGGTTCTAAAGCTTCATTATCAAGGTCGATGAACTCATTTGCGCCGAAACCGAGCGCCGCTTCACGGTGGGCAGTTCGCCCGGTGCCGATCACATAGGCGCCAGCTTCACGTGCGAGCTGGACAGCCATTGAACCGACGATACCTGCGGACCCATGTACCAGCACCCTTTGTTTCGCCTGAAGGCGGCCGTGGTCGAAAAGTCCTTGCCAGGCAGTGAGGCCCGGCATCACGAGCGCAGTGCCCTCATTGAAATCAACATCGTCTGGCAGCGGCGCAAGGTTTCTTGCTTCTATGGCCACGTACGCTGCCAACGAACCGTTGCGGTACCAATCTTGCAGACCGAACACCCGTTGTCCTACCGTAAGTCCGGTGGTGCCATAACCGAGTGCAGTTACCACGCCGGCCAGTTCGTGGCCGGGGATCGACGGCGTCCGGTCATGGTTGGCGCGGTCGGTCCAGGTTGATGGCCACGATAGCTCATCGCCGGTGATACTGGCCGCATGAACCTGAACGATGACATCGTTTATCGCTGCCTGCGGCTCGGATAGCTCTACAAGTTTCATCCCGGCTATTCCTGCATTCTTATCTGTTACAACAATTGCTTTCATAATCCACCTCCTTTTTGTTAATCAACAAACAGCTGCTTACCGAAATGGTGTTGCTGTAGATTAGATTTTGATCGCTTGTTGAAGCATACCCTGAAGGTCCGGCAAAAGGTTACCCATACCAATAACGCATGCAGCTAACCTGAGCCTTTCAACAAGCTAGCAGCCTGCAAGAGCAGGTCGTGCTGATGCCCGCTATGAGTTTCTGCATACCCGCAGCATACCTGGAATTTCCTGGAAACTCACAGCTAAAAAACCCCGAATTATTGGAAAAAGCTGGAAAAAATTTGCGCCTTTTTGCATAAAAAAGCCGCCTCCATGCGAAAAATGCGGTGTTGCATTTTGTCAAAAAAACGCTAAAAAACTACGAAAAACACAGAAAAACGCAGATTTTTTAAGGTTTTTAAGCCAAATAAAGGTGTCATATGTCCACCCGGGGTTGGTACAATTTCACCTGTTTTTTTTGAATTTCTATAAAATAAAAGTTGGACAAAAACCCTCATTACGCGGGCATCTCCGAAAGGTATTTATATTCGGATTTATTCCTAAATTTAGCTCCAATAGCCCTTTCAATATCAAAAAAATGACTAACACCGGCACCCACGATGAACGCATCGCCAAAATGATATTCGCTTCCGTTTATCCCCTGTACCTCAGCAAAGTAGAAAAGAAAGGCCGCACCAAAGCAGAACTCGACGAGGTTATCACCTGGCTTACCGGCTTCACCGCAGCGCAACTCGAGGACCTGATAGCGCAAAGAGCAACCTTCGAGTCCTTCTTTCACCAGGCCTCGCTGCACCCCAATGCCACGCTCATTACCGGGCTCATCTGCGGCTACCGGGTAGAAACAATTGAAAACCCGTTGACACAACAGGTACGGTACTTAGATAAACTGGTAGACGAATTGGCCAAAGGCAAAAAGATGGAGAAAATACTGCGGAAAGCATAAAAAAAAGCCATTTCCCAACAGGAAACGGCTTTTTATCTCAGTGCGCCCACCTGGGCTCGAACCAGGGACCAAAAGATTATGAGTCTTCTACTCTAACCGACTGAGCTATAGGCGCGGTTATTTTCGAGGCTGCAAATATGGGGAAATGATGCGAAAATTGCAAAATTCATTTCCCTTTTTTATTACAAGTTTGTAACTACCTCTTTTTTAGCAATTTTATTTACCGGGCTATTGTTCAAGGCTTCCTGGTCGTCTGCAGGCGGGCGGCCATGCCACCAGTTAGATAGCGTGGAACCCGATATATTCATCACCGGCCCGAATATCACTGCTGCCAGGCCCACGGTGCCCATCCCGCCCATCAGCAGGGCCAGGCCGGCAGCAAGTCCGCTGTTTTGCATGCCTACTTCTAAGGATATGGTGCGGCAGTCTTTCTCCTTAAAGCGCAATAGCCGGCTAAACCAATAGCCTAAAGTATAGCCTAACACATTGTGGATAAACACAGCCACAAACAGCAGGAAACCCACTTTGATAAGGCTATCGCGCCCGGCGGCGGTTATCACCACGATGATGAGGCCAATGCCTGCCATGGATATAACCGGCATCAGCTTATCCAGCCATTTTAGGCGCCCACGTACCAGCTTGTCAAATAGCAGCCCGGCAAATATGGGGATGAGCACCACGCGGGTGGTATCCCAGGCCATATCCCAAAAATGCACTTCGATAAACTTGCCTGCAAGTAAACGCATCAGCAATGGCGTAAACAAAGGGGCCAGCAGGGTTGATACCGTGGTTACCGCTACCGAAAGCGCCAGGTTTGCCCGCGCCAGGTAAGCCATTACGTTTGATGCCAGTCCGCTGGGGCAGCAACCCACTAAGATAATGCCCGCCGCAATTTCATTAGGGAAATGGAACAGGTTAGCCAGGGCGAAGCCAATCAGCGGCATAATGGTGTAATGGCACACCACGCCCACCAAAATACCTTTAGGCATTTTGATGATGCCCGCCAGTTCTTTAAAGCTGAGCTCGGCCCCCATGCCAAACATAATTACCTGCAGCAGGGGGATGATCAAAGCAGAAAGCTTAAACCCGCCAACCTGCTTAAAATACTGCGGGTAATACATAGCAATGATGAATGCCGCGAATATGGTCATGGTGAAAGCGAAACCCTTTAGCTTTGGGTAGGCCCTGAAGCTAATGCCGAGCGACAGGAAAGCCAGCGTAAGCATCCAACCGGCAACGGGTTTGCCCATTAGCGTGAGGATTAGGAATGCTACGAAGCATAAAGCGGGTATCAATAAAATTTGCCAGTTTGCGCGGGTGCCGGGCATGGTATCCATTTTTAAATTTTAAGCCTTGCGCAAAGGTATTTAAAGCCATTTGCACATATTTGCCATCAAATTACGAAATGTTTATGCAAAACATCAAAAACATCATATTCGATTACGGCAACGTTATCTTTAGTATCGATTTCCGCATAGCGCAGCAGGAATTTAAGAAACTTGGCATTGCCGATGCAGAGGGCTTCTTCGGGCACCGCCAGCAGGATCAGATATTCGATAAGTTCGACCGTGGCGAGGTCAGTGCCGATGAGTTCCGCGCATACGTAAAAGAGAAGATTGGCAATCCCGCCGTTACCGACCAGCAAATTACGGATGCCTGGAACAGCCTGTTATTAGGCATCGCCCCCGGCAACCACGATCTGCTGCTGCAATTGAAAGATAAATACCGCACCTTTTTGCTCAGCAACATCAACGATATCCACTACACCTATATCATGAAATATTTGAAAGATGAGTTCGGTTTTGAGGATAACGAGCACCTCTTCGAGAAAACGTATTATTCGCACCTGGTGGGCAAGCGCAAACCCGAACCGCATATTTTTGAACAAGTGCTGAAAGAGAACAACCTTATTGCATCCGAAACGTTATTTATAGACGATAGCCCGCAGCACCTGGAAGCCGCAAAAACGCTAGGCATACAAACTTTTTTGATGACCGCGCCGGATACCCTGCAGGCCTTCGCCCAACGCGAACATTTAATTTAAAATGCCATGCAACAGATCCTGCTTCAGCAATATCGTTTAGTGCTTTCGGCGCGTGCCGCGCTTTTTGATTATTGCCAAACCATTAAGCAGGAAGATTTGCTCAGGCCGCTGCCATCGTTCAACAACGCAAGCATACTGAGCCAGCTGATGCACGTAGCCAATTGCTACCTGTTCTGGCTATCTAAATCGGCGATGCAACAGCCGCGGCCGTTCTTTAAAGATGAAGAGCATCGGGATATCGCTTCGGTAATACAGGTATTTGGGCAGATAGATTTATTGATGAACGAGTTCCTCCATTATTTTGCGGACTCGTTGGAGCAGCAACGGCTCATCACCCGGCCGGATGGCTCGCAGCTCACCCGCTCGCCATTCGAGATATTCACGCACGTCATCACCCACGAATTCCACCACAAAGGGCAGGTGGTAAGTATGAGCAGGCAACTGGGTTATACACCGGTTGATACGGATGTGGTGAGGGAATGATTTTATTTCGGATTTGGGATGTTGGATTTCGGATTTAAAATGGATTCAAAAACTCAAATCCGAAATCGCAATTCCGAAATCCGAAATCTTCTACCCTCTCCTCTTCTTCTCCTTCACAATCAAACTCAGCTCCCGGCTCATTTGGCCGGCAATGGCGGTGTTCTCCTGCGCACGGCGGAACAGGTATGGCAGCACGGCTTTTATAGGGCCATAAGGCACGTACTTGGCTACGTTATATTTCGAATCGGCCAGGTTGAAGCTCAGGTTATCGCTCATGCCCAGCAGCTGCGAAAAATACACATGGGGGTTGTTGTGGGCTATTTTCTTCTCGTCAAGCAAGTCGGCCAGCAGGCGGCAGCTATCTTCATTGTGGGTACCGGCAACAATGGCTATCTTTTCTACATGGTCGGCGCAAAAAACCAGGGCATCGTTGTAGTCACGGTCGGTAGCGGCTTTATCCGGCTGTATGGGCGATGGATAGCTGCGTTCTTCGGCACGTTTACGTTCTTTTTCCATGTAAGCGCCACGAACAATTTTTGCTCCTAGGATAAAACCTTCATCCTCGGCAACGGTAAAATCGGTTATCAGCGATGCCAGTTTATCGTGGCGGTACATTTGGTAAGTATTGTAAACAATGGCTTCCTCTTTATTAAAAAAGCGCATCATGTTGATAGCGAGGTTGTCGATAGTTTTTTGGATCCAGCTTTCTTCGGCATCAATCATTACGGGCACGCCCTCGCTATGCGCCATTTCGCAAATCTCCAGCACGCGGTCCTGCACCTTTTGCCATTCTATCTGCTCGTCCATATTTAGCTTCAAGCCCTCGTCCAGTTTCTCCAATAGCGAAAAACGGCCAACGCCGGTCACCTTGAACACGGTAAGCGGGATAGCTTTATCCTTAGATGCGCGAACCACAGTACGGATAATCTCGTCGCGCGTGTTATCAAATACCGTTTCATCGTCCTCCCCTTCTATCGAATAATCCAGAATGGTGCCTACGCCGCCGTCGGCCAGGTTTTTAATGGTTTTGTCGCACTCGGCAATGGTTTCGCCGCCGCAAAAATGTTTAAATATGGTAGCCTTTATCAGGCTTTTGATGGGCAGGCCTATCTTCATGAAAAAGTTGGTGATGGGCGGGCCTATCTTTACCAAAAAGTTTACATTGATAACCCTGAACAGCCAATAGGCACGGTTAAGGTCGGTATTGCTGGAATGTTTAAAAGCGACTTGGGTATTTTCGAAGGACAGTTTTTCGTTCATGCTAAAATGTTCGTAGTTCATGGTTGATAGTTCGTGGTAGCTGCGGGTGTCCCGTCAACTATAATCTATTAACTATGAACCAGTGTGCAAAATTATAAAATGATAACCCATTATTGTACGAATAGTTTATTTTTGCCACCCATGATCGAATTTAAAGTAATCGGCGATTTTATCCCCATGATACAACTGCTTAAGGCCGCAGGGCTGGTACAAACCGGCGGCGAGGCGCAAATAGCGGTGCAATATGGTGAGGTAAGCTACAACGGCACCGTCGATTACCGCAAACGCCTCAAAGTAAAAGCAGGCGACCTGGTGGAATTCCGGGGGACGACCATCAAGGTTATTTAAATATGGATACTATACAAAGCGACGGCTACCAAATATTTTTCGATGATAGCCTAACCCAACTGGTTAATTTTATAAAGGAAGGCAAATACTCCCGCAGTTTTGTTTTAACCGATGAGAACACCGCGGTGCATTGCCTGCCCTTATTGCAGCAATACCTTGGCGAAGCAGATAATTTCGACATTATCGAAATAAACGCCGGCGAAGAAAGCAAGAACCTTGATTTTTGCATCGGCGTTTGGAAGATGCTGATCGACTTCGGTGCCGACCGCAAAGCCCTGATGATAAATCTGGGCGGTGGCGTGGTTACAGATCTGGGCGGCTTCGTGGCCTCTACCTACAAGCGCGGTATCGATTTTGTGCAGGTACCCACTACCCTACTTTCGCAGGTAGATGCCTCTGTAGGCGGCAAAACCGGTGTAGATTTAGATAGCATAAAAAACATCATCGGCACCTTTACGCAGCCAAAAGCGGTATTTATGGTGGCCGATTTCTTTAAAACCCTGCCCGAACGCCAAATCTTATCCGGCCTTGCCGAAATGCTGAAACACGGGCTCATCTGCGATGCAGACTATTGGGACAAGCTAAAAACCAGCGACCTTAGCATTCCTTCTTTAGAATTAGTACACCGCTCGGTAGAGATAAAAAACGAAGTGGTAATTGAGGATCCGCACGAAAAAGGCATCCGCAAAGCCCTTAACTTTGGCCACACGGTAGGCCATGCTGTTGAAACTTACTCGATGCTGAACGACAGCAACCCGCTCACCCATGGCGAAGCCATTGCCGTTGGTATGGTATGCGAGGCCTGGCTCTCTAATAAAAAAGCCGGCTTGCCGGATGAGCAGTTGGATGAAATAGCCGAAGTATTGACCAAACTTTACCCCAAACATTCAATAGCCGACGATTGCCATACTGCGTTATTCGAACTGATGCAGAAGGACAAGAAAAATCAAAACGGCCAAATAAATTGCACTTTATTGACACGCATTGGACAATACAGTATTGATAATATCTGCACAGAGCAAGAACTTTGTGATAGTTTAAGATATTACACTACCCTGTAAAAAAATGCCCCCTTTAGATGCACGCCACGAAGCAGTAATGCTGCTGGTTGTTTTGCTGGTAGGTTTAACCATTACCGAAATGTGGTTCAGCTACCGCGAAAACCGGCATTATTACGAAAAACGAGATACCCTTACCAATATCTACCTCACTGCGCTGGCCTTTTTGATGAACCTGCTGGTGAATGGTACGGGCTTCTTCCTGCTTAGCTTCGCTTATCAATACAAGTTTGTGCAGATAAGCAATCCATTTGCATATTGGTTGGTGCTGGTTGTAGCGCAGGATTTTTTGTATTGGGTGCTTCATTACACTGGGCATTATTGCCGCTTGTTTTGGGCCATGCATGTAACGCACCATTCATCCGAACATTTCAATTTCAGCACGGGCTTCCGTTCTACGGTTTTCGAGCCGCTGTACCGCACTTTCTTTTATTTGCCCCTGGCCTTGTTAGGCTTTAATGCGGTGGATATTTTATACGCCTACCTGCTTACGCAGCTTTATGGCAACCTGGTGCATACACAATACCAAATACCGCTGCCCAAATGGTATGCTTTTATATTTGTAACGCCGGCGCACCACCGGGTACACCATGCCAGCAACATCCCCTACCTCGATAAAAATATGGGCATGATGTTCATCGTGTGGGACAGGCTCTTCGGCACCTTCCACGATGAAGACCCAGCCGAACCCGTAAAATATGGCCTCACCCATCAACCCGAAGACATGGGGCCGGTGAACGTGCTGTTCCACGAATGGAAAGATTTGCTGCGCGATGTAAAACGCGCACCCGGCTTAAAAAATAAGTTGTTGTACTTACTTAACCCTCCGGGTTGGAGCCACGACGGGAGCACGCAAACTGCGAGGGTGATGCAAAGGGAGTATAAGAAGGATACGGCGTAATCTCTAAATTTCGTCGATCTTGCGTGTTGAAATTCTAGCGTTTTTAAGTTCGGTTATTAATTCTTCAGCGGATTTCTCTGGGATGAAATCACCGAAAACCTTAGAGATTGAGTCTTGACGGCTTACAGATTCTTGTAAAAATAAATTACGTATATCTTTCTTCGTTAATTTCTTTAGTATCAGGTAATACACCAATATTGTAGCGAAAATTTGAGGCAGAAAAAATCGGATATTAGCTACGACTTCATTATTCAAATAATAACCGTATTTTAAATCCTTTAAAAGGTAAAAGTTTAAAAAGGACACCCACAAATAAACGGCTAATAAACCAATTTTAGCCAAATAAGGCAGGCGGCTAAACAGCACCATGACGATTAAAATAAGAAACGCTGTCACCTGAAGTTCCATGCCCAACAAAGCCTCTCCTCCGCTGGCGAAAGCAGAAAATGGTATTATCATGAAAATGGAAAGAAAAGCCCGCTTTAAGTTTTTCATATTATAAATTTACTGTTTAGTTTTAAGGATTACAAAATTGAGGCTATGTTAAAAACAGGATTGCCACCATCCCACCCGGGAGAAATATTAAAGGAGATGTTTATTGTTGAGCGCGGCTTAACTATTACTGAAGTAGCCAAAGGATTGAACATGGCACGGGCAAACCTATCCTCCGTTATTAACGGGCATTTAGGCATAAGCCCCGAACTCGCTGTCAAGCTATCAGAAGCATTCGGTAACTCTACCCAATTCTGGATAAATCTACAAAACAACTACGAGGTGTGGCACGCCGAGCGGAAAATCAACAGGGCATCTATTCAACACTTTTATAAAGAGAGCGCTTAATAAACTTTCACTTTTTCTTCCTGTTCGCCAACAACGCCACAATGCTTATTTGAGCGCACTCGGCAAATAACTGGCCGGCAATATCCAATGGCACCTCGTCCGCATTTGTAAAATTGAAACAACCTTTCTGAAATTCTACGTTCGGCAATAAGGCTGAGTATTTTCCATGTATAGCAGGGTTCATATACATGGGCAGGCAGTGTACCGACATGTATTTTTTCACACTGGATAATGCGTATTTCATCGTGGTACTGCCCTCTTTGTAGATGATCATCTCTTTACCCATCATGGGTTCTACAACGGGGGCAACGGTTTTATCGTTCGCTGAGATAGACTCGTGCAGGGCATTCAATATTGCTTGCCTTTCTGGCGCTTGTTGGCTGATGTATTCTGTTGGGGACGACATATAGGGTTTATTGGTGACTAAAGATAAGGTAATTTAAATAAGATAATTTGGTAAATTGCCACCCTCAACCTTCAATGCTAAATGCCAGCCTTTATATCCAAACTTCAATATAAAACCTGCGAAGATGGCGAGTATTATGAGGAACAGGTACGAACGCTCGAGGAAACACTGGCCTTGATAAACACTTTCCCCTGGGAGCGGGAACGTTTTGCTGAAATTGACCTAACCGGCCCATCAGTAACCATAACCGATGGAAACGGGAATTACCTCAAAGTGGGCATCCATTACGGCGGCAACTTCCACATGTATTACCTGGATAGGCGAAACCGGTTTTACGAACGCTACCCCATCCATATAGACGATGTGGAGGAAATGGTAATTGATTTTTTTAATGGGCAGGTGAAGTTGCGCCAGTTTGGCAAAGATTCGTGGGGTTATTTTAAACGGCGGTATTTTTTAACGAAAAGCTTTAAATACACCATAAAAGCATGGAGCGCAATACTGATTATGAACACATTCGTTCTAGCACCACTACCATGTTTTGTCCTGGGCTTGTTTTCGTGGACACATGATTTTACAAACCTTGTTGGCTTATACATTTGTATCGGCGCACTTATGCCAGCGGCTTTCGGCGCGTTTTTATTCTTGAAATACCATCAGCATTTAAAGCGTCATATCACTATTTCAAGGGGCAACAACGTTTTTATATTTGGCGAAGATGAGGATGAGAACACGACATACAATAAGGCAGATATCATCAAAATAATACATTACAAGCCAACAAACCGAAGAGCTAACGATACCGAATATTTTGATCTTATATTTAAGGACAATTTCACCATAAGGCTTTCTAATGTGTTGATCGGCGATTTAGAATCGAAGTTTTCGGGGCGTTGGAAAATGGAACGCGAGCAGGTAAGCCGCAATACATGGCTGATGTACGATAGCGTAATCAATGAAATTGATGGCTATGCATAAGGCAACAATCAGCGCCGACCATAAACCCACAAGCAATTTGCACGCCGGTTAACATACAATAAATCAAAAACAGTCTTTTTCGCCCAATTAAATTCTGTTCGCCTACAAATATTCACAAAAAATGAAATTATCTCTTGACAAATTGTTTTTTACTTGTACATTTACGGCATAAGAACAACAATGAACAACTCACGTGCATATTTTTATGGTTTCTACTTTTACTTTAGCAGTAAAAGCCGGGACTGATATGTACTAACAAAACATACAAAACTGAAAAGTCCCGGCCCAAAAAGGCGGGACTTTTTGCTTTAACACGAATGATGAAAATCGAGAAACCAAGAGTTGCCATACAGGGGATACGCGCTTCCTTCCACGAGGAAGCCGCATTTAAATTTTTTGGCGAAAACATAACCACCGTAGAGTGCAACTCTTTTAAGCAAACCTTCGAGGCACTTAAGAACGACGAGGCCGATTACCTGGTAATGGCCATAGAAAACAGCATTGCCGGCAGCATATTACCCAACTATTCGTTGCTGATGAGCTATAGTTTCCCGGTGGTAGGCGAGGTTTACGTGCCCATACAGCTGCACCTGATGGCCTTGCCTGGCGTAAAGTTCGAGGATATTAAATACGTAACCTCCCACCCCATTGCCATCCGCCAGTGCATCGATTTTTTCGACGAGTACCCGCACCTTCAAATGGTAGAGAGCAATGATACCGCCGCCTGCGCCAAACGCATCCGCGATGAGCAACTTACCGATACTGTTGCCATTGCCAACGCCCTGGCCGCGCAGCTTTACGAACTGGATGTATTGGAACGCAGGATAGAATCTAATAAGAAGAATTTTACGCGTTTTCTTATCCTCACCACGCACGAGAATGCCAAAAAGAAACCAGGCAACAAGGCTTCGCTTTGTTTCCAGGTGAGCAACGAGGTAGGCTCACTGGCCAAGGTGCTCAATATTTTTGCACAGGAAAACGTAAACATGAGCAAGATACAGAGCATGCCGGTTTTGGGTAAGCGCAACGAATACAATTTTTATGTAGACATTGAATGGACGGAAACCAAGCACTACGATGCCTGCATCCGCCAGATACTCAAATATACCCATAACTTCAACATTTTGGGTGAGTACGAACGTTTTGAAGACGAAGTTGCACCACTGCTGCCAAAGGCGCAAAAACCCAAAAAGTATATCACTATCAAAAAAATAGAATAAAGAGTCCGGAAAGTCTGGAAGTCGGAAAGTCCGAAAGAAAGAGAAAAAGCCGGAATTCCGGAAAGCATAGTAAAGACATACAAACCATAACAATACAATAACACAAGTAACAAACCACTTCCGGACTTTCGGACTTTTCGGACTTTCGGACTACAAAACAATAACATGAAACTGAATTTAAACATACAACCGCTTAATACCTGGATCAACAAAGCCGGTATAGAACCCCTGTTAATTGCCGGCCCATGCAGTGCCGAAACAGAAGACCAATTGGTAGCCACCGCACACCTGTTAGCAAAAACCGGCAAGGTTAGTGCGTTGCGTGCAGGTATCTGGAAACCACGTACCCGCCCGGGCGAATTTGAAGGCATTGGCAGCATTGGCTTAGAGTGGCTAAAACGCGCTAAAGCCGAAACAGGCTTGCCAACCGCAGTAGAAGTTGCTACCGGCAAACACGTAGAAGAAGCTTTGAAAGCAGGTGTTGACATCCTTTGGGTTGGCGCACGTTCAACGGTAAACCCTTTCACCGTACAGGAAATTGCTGATGCATTGCGCGGCGTTGACATACCTGTAATGGTTAAAAACCCGGTTAACCCCGATCTTTCCTTATGGGTTGGCGCTTTAGAGCGTATTAACAATGCAGGCATCACCAAACTGGCAGCTATTCACCGTGGGTTCTCTTCATACGAGAAATCAGCTTTCCGTAACGAACCAATGTGGGATCTGGCTATCGGCCTTAAAACTCTTGCGCCGCACCTGCCTATCATCAACGATCCGAGCCACATCACCGGCAACCGCGATCTGATTGGCTACATCTCGCAAAAAGCGTTAGACCTGGATATGCAGGGCCTGATGATCGAATCGCACATCGACCCAAGCGTAGCCTGGACCGATGCCAAACAACAGGTTACCCCTGCTGCCCTTGCAGATATCATCAACAACCTGCACCTGCGTAAACCGGAAGTCCGCAATGCTGAGGTTAACGACAAACTGGCCGAACTGCGTAACCAGATCGACAAAATTGACGACCTGCTTATCCAGAAAATGGCAGAGCGGATGCAGATAGTAGAGAAAATTGGCAACTACAAAAAAGACAACGACATTACCATTTTACAAGTAAACCGTTGGGATGAGATATTAAACAAACGTATTGGCTACGCCAAAGCGCTTAAACTGAGCGGCGAGTTTACTGAGAAATTGCTTGAGCTGATGCACAGCGAATCTATCCGTAAGCAAACCGAGATCATGAACGGCGACCAGGCAGCAGCACCAGCAGAGAAATTAACGCACGCGTAAGGAACTTTAAATAGTTTTTGCGCCGTGTATCACAGGGCGCAAAAACTACACCTTTGCCCCTATAAAATTGAAGGCAATGGAAAAGAAAAGGTTACTCGTAGTAGGATTAGAACCTCAAGACCTACAGGCAATAAAACAAGGTATCGGGTTTAACTACCTTATTTTACACACCGATGTTTTGCCGAAAGTGCAGCTTATTGAAGGGGAGTTATTTGCCGAAAGCACGACAGTGCCGGGCAAATACCTCAAGATAGATGCTGTTATCTTCCACGGGATATTTGAGGACGACTTTGACTTTATAACCTTACTCGCATTGTGGAACGGGCCTTGTTTGCCCAACGCTATGGCCATGATGGACCTCCGGCAGCGCATACCCGGTTTGGTAAGGGCGCTGAAGGCATCCGGGTTTCCGGGTATCAAACGTGGGATGGTTATTGGCCGGGACGAATATTTTGCAGAAACGGAAAGTGTTGCAAAATGGGGTATATGGCATTGTGGAGAAGACAAGGAACGATTCGTAGGCAATTGGCAAAGTAACGAAACCTCTGTTATTGAAACGTTTATAACCGGCGAGGCAGTAAGAATTATGCTGATAGGCGACAAAGCCTGGCAGATAAAACTTACAGGCGATGACTGGCTAAAATCCATCCATAATGATGGTGCGGGACAAATGAAGATAAATGAGGGCCTACTGGCAGACAGCATAAACATCGCTGCTCATTTCGCTCTCGAAATTGTTGGGGTAGATTATATGGTAGGTGCCGACGGACAAAATTACTTGCTGGAAGTAAACCATATCCCCAACGTAACTGTATTTAGCTTTGTAAACGAAGCATTTATTGAATTTGCAAAAACATGGATAGCGGCAAATTAAACTATCCGAGAACTATTAAGTAAATGAAGCATAACATCATACTTACCAAAACAGGCAAATCGGCAAAGGGCACTATACAGCTCACCGGATCGAAAAGCGAGTGCAACCGCGCTTTGATCATAGAGGCGCTTAGCAACGGTAAGGTAAAAGTTGAGAATATTTCTGATGCGGCAGATGCCGTATTGTTAGCGGGAATCTTGAGGAAGAAAGAAGTCGGAAGTCCGAAGTCCGAAAGTCCGAAAGTTGTTGTAGGTACGGATGAAGTGCACGAAGTGGAGGTGATTGATGAGGAACTCATTAAATCCGAAATCGAAAATCCGAAATCCGAAATCAACATCGGTCCCGCCGGTACAGCCATGCGTTTTCTAACGGCGTATTATGCTATTGGCAACGAAGAAATAATATTAACAGGCAGTGAGAGGATGAAGCAAAGGCCGATAGGTGTATTGGTTGATGCGCTGAGGGAGTTGGGTGCCGAAATTGATTATGAAGAGCAAGAGGGGTATCCCCCTATCAAACTAAAAGGCAGCTTTGAGCAGCGTACTCGTAAGATCAGTATAAAAGGTAATATCAGCAGCCAGTATATCACTGCGCTATTACTCATCGCTGTCAAGCTGCCTTTTGGTTTGGAATTACATATCGAAGGCGAATTAACTTCGCGCCCATATGTGGAAATGACTTTAGCTATGCTTAAGGAAGCGAATATACTGCACACCTGGGAGGCGAATGTCATCTCTATACCAAATCAAGGTTTTGCAACTACATCGTTACACATCGAACCGGACTGGAGCGCAGCATCTTACTGGTACGCCATAGCCGCTTTAAGCGACGAAGCCGAACTATTCCTGCCGGGGCTGACATCATACAGCCTGCAGGGAGATAGCGTGATTACCGAGATTATGGCCAACTTCGGCATCACATCGCAGTTTAAAGATGGCGGCGTACATTTAACAAAAGAGGTAAAGCCCATATTCCGCAAGATATTCGATATGAAGGAATGCCCTGATTTGGCGCAAACTGTAATCGTAGTATGTGCGGCCCTGGGCCACGAAGCAACCTTTACCGGGCTGGAAACTTTAAAAATTAAAGAAACCGACCGCATACTGGCCCTGCAAACCGAACTGGCCAAAATTGGCGTGAAGCTGATTGAAAAGGGTCAGGTTTACAAACTGGACTGCAGCGAAAAGCAATTGCCGCAGCGCATGTTCGTAAGCACATACCACGACCACCGCATGGCCATGGCCTTTGCGCCGTTGGCGATATTGATACCAGAACTGGAAATAGAAGATGCCGACGTAGTAGAAAAATCGTACCCGGCATTTTGGAAGGATCTGGAGAAGGTAGGGTTCGCGTATCGCAAAGCTTAAATAAAAACACCACGTCATTGCGAGGTACGAAGCAATCTCCCGATAAGCAGGGCGGAGATGCAAAGCTTAGAGATTGCTTCGTACCTTATAATGACGTAGTGTATAATACGGTCGATCATTAATCATTATAACATTAAACAATCTGCACATTTGCATATCCGCACATTTGCACATCTATCATCATGGCAGGTAACTCATTCGGGCAATTATTCAGGATCACCACATTCGGCGAATCGCATGGCGAGGCTATCGGCGTAATAGTAGACGGCTGCCCGGCGGGCTTAACGGTAGACCTGGATTACATACAGGGCGAACTGGATAAACGCAAACCCGGCCAAAGCAAAATAACCACGCAGCGCAAAGAGGCCGATACGGTGAAAATACTTTCGGGCACGTTCGAAGGCAAAACTACCGGTACACCTATCGCCATGATCATCCCCAACGAAGATCAGCGCTCTAAGGATTACGGGCACAATGTGGATGTTTTCCGCCCCTCGCATGCCGATTATACCTACCATACTAAATACGGCATCCGCGACCATCGCGGCGGCGGCCGCTCCTCTGCCCGCGAAACTGCGGCACGCGTAGCAGCAGGTGCCTTAGCAAAATTATTACTAAAAACACAAGGCATAGAAGTACTGGCGCATGTAAGCAGCGTAGGTAAGATTGAAGCGCCTAATGTTACTATTACCAGCGCGGAAGATTTCTTAGCCGAACGCGAGAAGAACATCGTTCGCTGTGCCGACCCGGCCACTGCCGTGGAGATGATAGAATTTATCGACGGTATCCGCAAACAAGGCGATACCGTTGGCGGCAAAGTAAGCTGCCATATCCAAAATTGCCCCGTTGGCCTGGGCGATCCTGTTTTTGATAAGCTCCATGCCGACCTGGGTAAAGCTATGCTGAGCATCAACGCTGTACACGGTTTTGAATTCGGCTCGGGCTTTGCCGGCAGCGAAATGCGCGGCTCGGAACATAACGATATTTTTATCACCAATAATGCCGGCAAGGTTAGTACCATCAGCAATTTCAGTGGTGGCATACAGGGTGGCATCAGTAATGGTATGCCTATCGATTTTAAAGTGGCTTTCAAACCCGTTGCCACTATTATGCACAACCAGCAAACGGTAGATAGCGAAGGCAACGCCGCCGAAATATCGGGCAAGGGCCGCCACGACCCTTGCGTGGTGCCACGCGCCGTACCCATTGTAGAAGCTATGGCTGCATTGGTACTGGCAGACCACTGGTTAAGGAACCGCAATTCGAAACTGTAAGACAGCAGCCAGCCTTTGCATTAAGTCACTAAGAGGATATTTCAAACAAAAGCCCCGTTTAATCTGCTTTTAAAGCAGATTGAACGGGGCTTTCGAGTATATCGAGCTATGCCAGGCAGGAGAAACCAGCGGGGGCATCTTACCCCTCCTCCGGCACCAGTTTTCCCTCCGCAAACTTATTAATCACCATGGCCGCTACGTTATCTCCCGTGGCGTTCAAAAGCGTTGCTACGGGGTCTATCAATGTGCCGATAATGATGGCGGGAGGAAGCGCCTCGGGCGGGAAGCCGTAGGCCGAGATGAACAGCAATTCGCCGATGTACCCACCGTTGGGGATGCCGCCTTCTACTATGCTTACCAGCACCGTCATGCCCAGGGCTACGGCAATTACGCCGGCACTATCAAACCCTTTGCCGAACATGGCAAACACCACCGCCATCTTTAATATAGAGGATACACTGGAACCGTCTTTATGTAATGGCCCACCCAATGGAATGGTTATGCCGGCGATAACGTCGCTTACGCCCATTTTTTTGGCTGCGTCGATGTTTGCGGGTATAGTAGCAATACTGCTGCATGTGGCAACCGCTGTGGCAGAGGGGATGATATTGTTTTTCCAAAACCTGCGGATGCCTTTTACGCCACCGGCGATAAATGCATATAGGCTGTAAAACACGGCATAATAAAACAGGCTCACCCCGTAGCCAATGCCTAATGTATGTGCGTATGTGCCAAATAATGCCGGGCCAAATTCTGCCACCTGGTAGGCAAAATATGCACCAAGCCCAATCGGCCCGGCTTTCATAATGATGATGAAAACCTGCTTGAAAGCCTCGTTGCCGGCGTTTAAAAAATCGCTGAAAGCTCTGCCCTTTTCGCCCGCCCTTAGTGCGCCAAAACCCACCAAAATGGCGAAAATAATCATGGCCAGCATGTTTTTGCGGGAAAGTAAATTGAAGAATTCGCTGGTGGTGAACAGTTGCACGATAGAATCGCCAGAGAATTTTTTACCGGCATCCTGTGAAACATCAGCTGCAGCCTTGGCCATACTGTTATCCAATGGGAACACCCACAGGGTGGCTATGGTAAGTAGTGCGGCAACCAGCACCATGCCCAAGAAGACGCCTGTCATGATACCCATGATGCGGCTGAGCTTCTGCGTGCCCTGCAGGTTGGCTATTGCCGATGAAATAGCGAAGAACACCAGCGGTATTACGGCCACGAACAGCAGGTTGAGGAATATATCGCCAATAGGCTTCAACACCTCGGCACCCTTACCCAACACAACACCCGCTATGGTACCCGCAATAATGCCCGTAAGCAACCAGATAATACTACTGTAGTTTTTAAACCAGTTATTATTCATAAGTAAATTAAGCCTGCCGCAAAACGGCAATGGTGAAAGGTAAAAAAATTATCGGACTATATTGCGGTGGGACCGACTGTGACCAAGACTTTTCAGAAAGTTGATAAATCTACATGGCTTCAAAGCCTATTTTGCTACTTTTGCCCTTCAGCTATAAAGCATCAAACTATGGAGACTACTTTCGCAACCATCGCTCATATCATCAAAGGCCGCCGTACCATTAAGCCCTCTACCATGAACGGCAACAAGATACCCAACGGCCACATAGCCTCTATTTTAGAGCTTGCCGACTGGGCACCAACCCACGGTTTAACCGAACCATGGCGTTTCATCGTTTTTGAAGAACCTTTGAAATATTGCGCCCAACACGCCGAAATATATAAGGCAGGCACTACCGAAGAAACGTTTAACCCAACCACTTTTGCCAACTTAAGCAGCCAGGGTAACAATACATCACACGTGGTTATTGCCTACCAAAAACGCGGCGATTTACCAAAGATACCGCAGTTTGAAGAAGTGATAGCGACATCGTGCGCCGTGCAGAACATGCTTTTGGGTGCAACGGCACTTAATATTGGCGCATTTTGGAGCACCGGCGGTATGGCCCTTAAGCCTGCCTTTGCCGAGCATTTCGGCCTGGGTGCAGAGGATAGCGTGCTTGGCGTAATTTACCTGGGCTACACCGAAACCCAACCAGCAGGCGTCCGTAAGACTCCGATTGAAGAAAAAATCACCTGGAATAAATAGCAAGCCAGCAGGACGGAACGTATAACGACACCCTCCCGGCTTAGCCGGCGAGGGTGTCCTGCTTTTAAGGACTTTGCAAATTACCCCGGGATAAAAAGAGATCCATATAAAAAATAAAGCCACCCGCGGATAGCCATGCAGTTAAATCCTGTTAAATTCGCCTTAATACTAAAGCCGTGTTACAACTTTACAAAAACGCTTACAGCGGTTTAGCCCGCAACAACTGGTACCTAAGCATAGTGATGCTTATAAACCGCAGCGGTACTATGGTGGTGCCCTTCCTTACTATTTATTGCATCAACCAGCTGCATTTTACGGTGGCGCAGGCAGGTACGGTAATGGCCCTGTTCGGCATCGGCTCTATCATCGGCGCGTATTGCGGCGGGCTGTTATCTGATAAGATAGGCTTTTACGATATGCAGGTGGGCGCTTTAATAACCGGCGGATTGATGTTTATACTGCTGGGCTTTGCACATACCTTCGTTATGCTGGGGGCGGGCACCTTCGTGCTCAGTTTCTGCAACGAATCTTTCCGCCCCGCAAACTCTATGGCTATTGCTTATTATAGCAAGCCCGAGAATAAAACCCGCTCCTACTCGCTCCATCGCCTTGCGGTAAACCTGGGTTGGACGGTCGGCGCGGCAACGGGCGGTTTTCTGGCATCTTTTAATTACCATTTATTGTTTTGGGTAGATGGCTGCACCAATATACTGGCAGCGCTGATGCTACTGTGGCTAATGCCTCGCTCGGGCTATCAAAAGCCGGTTAAAGTCGTTGGCGAGGTTGCTGCCAGTTCCTCGGCTTACAAGGATAAAACATACCTGCTGTTTATCGGACTGACCACGCTGTTCAATATCTGCTTCTTCCAGTTTTTTGTGATGGAGCCGGTTTTCTACAAGCTGGAGTGGCACTTTGGCGAGCGATTTATCGGCTTCCTGCTGGCACTTAACGGCATCATCATCGTGGTAGTAGAGATGGTGATGATCAATTACCTCGAGGGTAAAAAGCACCCTTTGATATACATTGCAAGTGGCGTTGTGGTTACAGGCGGCGGCTTCCTGCTGCTCAACTACCTGCCGCCCACTGCTGTCGCAGGCGTGCTGGTGGTTATCATCATCACCTTCGGCGAGATGCTGAGCATGCCCTTCGGTACCTCATTTTGGGTTACGCGCTCGTCTGATCATAACCGTGGGCAGTACGCGGCTTTGTACACCATGTCCTGGTCGGCAGCGCAGGTTATAGCGCCGGCATTAGGTGCACAGGTAATACAGCACGGCGGCTTTACAGTGCTGTGGGGCCTGCTTGGCGGCATTTGCGCTGTAGTAGCCGTGGGCGTATTGCTGATGTATAAATTCAACGCCGAAAGCAAAGTAGTGGCCGACATCAAAGCCGCCGAAGCGGAGATGCAGGAATAATGCCTTTAAAAGCCGCGGAAAGTTGTGCCCACGGCCAAAACGATAAACCCTATCATCACCAGCGTAAAACTGTAAAGGGTTAAATAAGGCACGGCTATTAAATGGCCTATGATGCCGGCAATGCCGCAGGCTAAGCCAATAATCCAGGTGATTCTTTTGGGGGAGGATGGGTTTGTCATGATGGTATTGTAAGGATTTAATTGTGAATATGTTATGGAGGCAACGCAGGGTTGGGCAAAAGGTTTCACCAATTAACTAAAGTAATTTTTAACACGTTAATTTAAGTTTTCGAAACCCTTTGTTTCAACCCTCCTCCCTATCTTTACCCGCATGAAACGCGTCCTCATCCTCGACCTTGATAATACCATCTACCCTGTAAACTCTATAGCCAACCACCTATTCGGTTACCTGTTCAAACTGATAGACGAACGGTTAGAACCTGCCGACAGCGATATGGTAAACAAAGCTAAAGACGAGCTTACCCGCCGCCCGTACCAGCATGTGGCCGACGAATTCGGCTTCAGTGCCGAACTGAAAGCCGCAGGCATGGAAATGCTTAATAACATTGAGCTGGATATACCCATGCGGGCGTTTGAGCAATACGCACAGATACAAAGTATTGTTATAGATAAATACCTGGTAACAACCGGCTTTACTAAGCTGCAGATGAGCAAGGTAAAAATGCTGGGTATTGAAGCAGATTTCAAAGGTATTTATATCGTGGACCCCGAGAAGTCATCCCAAACCAAAAAAGATGTTTTTGCCAACATCATGGCCGAAAATGGCTACGCCACCGGGGATGTCCTTGTAATAGGCGACGACCCAAAATCTGAAATAAAGGCAGCCACAGAATTGGGCATAGATACTTTCCTCTTCGACCCCGGAGACCAACATACCGATGCTACCGTTACTTATAGAGGGAAAGATTATATGGATGTGGTGAGGATAGTTGCACAATAGCGAGTTCTGTTCCCCCTTCAGGGGGTTAGGGGGCTCACCACCCGCACCGTAACGATTAATTGCCCCATATGCCTCATCGAATGCTCTGCCGCGTGCGTATAAAGCCCGATAACCGTAGAAGGCAACTTCCCTCTGCCTACGGCACGAAAATCGGTTAGCGAGGCCGGATCAGCTTTGCTAAGTTGGGATAGTGCTTTATCAACTTGCCTGTTAAATGCAGCAACTAAACCCTGTGTGGTGTATGCTTTATTGGCCGCATTGCCCTCTTTACTCAAATAATCCAGCTGCTGTTCGGTCAGTGCTTCGTTGCGTGCATAAGTAAAAAGCCGGTCGAGCACGCCGGTTAAATGCTGCAAATGAAAGGCCGGCGATGCCATGCCGGCAACTTTATCCCACAATTTATCATCCGGGAAACCGGCCATCAATTCGTTGAGTTCGTCCCTTGCTTGTACCAGCGCATGTGCTACGGGTTGCAGTAAAGCGGGTATGCCTGGCAGCGGGCCACGCAGCCATACTTCGGGTTGGGTGCTCATGCCTTATGGTTTTGTGGCCAGCCTGTCCTTAACGTCGTCGTGGTTGAGGGTGCCGGGCAGGTCGTATATTTCTTTGGCGCGGCCTTTTGGGTTATCGGTCCACAGCCAGCTGGTCCAGGTCATAAACCAAAGCCATTTGGGCTGCGCCTTAAGCACCTGCGGGTTAGGTATCTCGCCGTTTTCGGTAAGCGCAATGGGTTTGCCCGCCGCCAGGGCAAGCAGTTCGTTATAATCGCTTTGTTCGTAATCGAAGTGGTAAATATCGGCACCCAAAATATCTACGTAGTTGGCTCCGGGATAATAATCCTTATAATGATAGGCCTCATCTGCCGGGATATCGCGCAGGCCGTTGGCTCCCCACACCCAAATCAGGTTGTTCAAATGGTGGTAATTAGTGTACCTGTCGTACATCATTTTGTACAGTTTTACAATGCCGTCGGGTCCTTTTTTATTTCCCCACCAAAACCATACGCCGTTCATTTCATGGTAAGGCCTCCAAAGCACTGGCACATGCGCATCCTGCAGTTGTTTCAGGTAGCTGGCAATAACATCTATCTGCGCCAGCCATTTTTTGTTGAGGGCCGTTCCGGAAGTTACTAGTTCCGTCCATTGCGCGGGGGTAAGCTTGCCTTGCACGCTTTCTTTCCAGCCGTAAGGCGGCTCGTCGGTTGGGCGGCCCTGGTGCCACATCAGGCTAACCAGATAGCCCTCGCGCGATTTTTTGATGGATTCGTTAACGATATTCTGCCCCAGGTCTTTATCGCCCCATAAAATAAAATCGGTACCCCAAAGCGCCGGGTATTTGCCGGTAATTGCCTTTGCCGAATCGGAGAAAACGTTCAAATCGCTGTTGTAATTATGTTGGCCCGATAGGATATGCTTGCCGTTTATTTCGTACAGGTAGGCCAGCAGGTCGGTTGCCTCCTTACTGGCATTCTTGTTTACTGGCTTAAAGGTTTGCGCCATGGGGCTGCAGGCCACCAACAGCAGTAAAGGGATAAATAATAATATTTTTCTCATCGGGATAAAAGCTTTTTATATGTTATTCAGGGCATTTAAATAAATGCGGCATTATGGTATGGCTATTGCTATAGCGTATCAAAGCTAATATATAAATCTAACCGATGATAAAGTTCAACCTAAAAAAAATCACCCTCTTGTCTACGCTGCTGGCATTCGCCCTTTTGATGCTGATTTTGCCAAGCTGTAAAAAAAGCCGGTCTGACCTGGGCAAGGTGCTGTACCAAAAAACCAAGAATAAGGTATTTAAAGATGCCACCCCCGAGGGCCTTGCCGAGGTATTTAAAACCGTTTTGGCCGAAGAAAAAACCAGGGTGAATAACCCCAATCTCATCAAAGCCTTTTACGAGCAGAACGATTACGACCCTATCTTCGTGATGGACCACATTTTCAACGGCGACGTAGACCTTACGGCCAACTACTTCGAAAAAGTGAACCAGCACGGCCTGGATCCGAAGATGTTCAATGCCGACAAGATAACCGCACTGGTAGCCAAATTTAAGGATAAGCGTGCTATCAAAAATATCAATGAGGCATATCGCGACATTGCCCTGCTGGAGATTACTACCGCCAACTCGCTCATCAATTATTCCAATGCCCTGCAGTACGGTATTTTAAGCCCGCGCAAAATTTACCAACGCTATTACACCGAAACTAAAAGGCCCGATAGCGCGGGTATGTCGAATATCCTTCATGTTACAAATATGAAAGCATACCTCGACAGCATACAACCTAAAGATCCGCAATACCTGGCGCTGCAAAAGGCCCTGATGGATGGCAGCGTTGCACCTGGCATGAGCAAGGAGGAAACCACCCGCTATCTTGTTGCAAATATGGAACGCCTTCGCTGGAAAAACAAGCCCAGCCAGGCCCGCTACGTCATCGTAAACATTCCTGATTATCGCCTTGATGTGATGGATAACGGCCACTCGGTACTGAACATGAAGGTGTGTGTAGGCGAGGGACGTAATAAGGACAAACAGAACACCCTAATTGACTATGACGAAAGCGACAAAACCGACCGCCCATTTAGCCGCGAAACGCCGCAGCTAAGCAGCTTGATCCATAGCGTGCAGGTAAACCCGGTTTGGAATATACCGCAAAGCATTGCCAGTAAAGAGATTATGGTAGAGGCCGCTAAAGACCCGTATTATCTGGCCAACAAAAGCATTGATGTGTACGAGAATGGAAAAAAGGTAGAAGATCCCGAAACCATTGACTGGGCAAACGCATCGAAAGACCAGTACGAATTTAAGCAACGCCCCGGCGATGATAACGCCTTGGGTAAGATAAAATTCCTGTTCAATAATAAAAGTAGTGTTTACCTGCACGATACGCCCGCCAAAGAGCCTTTTAACTGGGATATGCGCGCCGTGAGCCATGGTTGCGTACGCCTTGAAAACCCGCAGGGACTTGCCGAACAACTATTTGGAGCAGGTGCTACATACGACAAAATTGCCAAAGCCATGGGCGAGGATAATCCCGAACCAACCACTATTGGATTGCCGACCAAAATGCCGGTGTATATAACCTATATTACTTGCTGGGCAGATGATAGAGGCGTTATCCAGTTCCGCCCGGATGTTTACGGGTTGGATATCGTGCTGTACGGTCATTTACAACGCTTTTTAGCGAGTAATGACCAGTTAGCTGAGTTATAGGGTTTCACCGATTACACCGATTTTAATGATTTCACCGATAGCAGAATCAAAATCGGTGAAATCAATTAAATCATCCGAATCGGTGAAAACAGAATAATAAAGCCCGGTATCATCACTGATACCGGGCTTCTTATTTTATATTTTGTCAGCAGGTTAAAGGGAAGCTACCCGGGCAGAATCTGCATGGATAGGAGCCGGCCCAGCTGGCATCAGGTAATTCAAAGGAGCAGTTTCATCTAATAGTTTAGAAGTGTAATTACTACTGTTCCCGTTGATGAACAACATCGAACGGCCTTTGATGGTGTTGATAACCAAATCAGACACGGCGGGGTTTACAGCCGGGCAGCCAAAGCTGCGGCCCAAGCGGCCAATTTGGTTGATGGTGTTCTGGCAAACGTAATCGGCAGCGTGTATAACGATGCCACGTGCCAGCGCTGCGTTGTTAATGCCCGCATCCAACCCATCTAAACGTAATGAACGGCCATGCTTGCCTATGTACACATCCTGTGTTAAATAGAAGCCAAGGCTGCTTTGATGCGATTCGTTGTTGTTAGAGAACGCGGTTGCCATATCGTTGCCGCTGCCTTGTCCGTGGGCAACCCAGGTGTTCAGCAGCAAGCTCTTGTTTAGCACATCTATGATCCACATGCGTTTTTCGCGGCTCGATTTATTAAAATCTACCACCGTAATTACGTTGCTATTCTGCGGAAGCTTATTAGTAAGCTTAAGGTTCAAATAGCCGGTTATAGCTTTTTGGAATACGGTAATATCCATACCACTCTGCTGCAATTGCGCAGTTTGGTAAATGTCGTTTACGTACTGGTTAAAGTATTCTTTTGCATTTATCGGAGCAGATTTCACTTCGATATTTTTTGATGCGTTCGATGGTTTCCAACTGATGACAGATACGGAAATCAACAACAGAACGCAGATTGCCCACCAAAAATGTTTTCTCATATTACACGGTTTAATCCAATAATTTAATCAATACAGGGAACGCGGGAACAGGATTTGTTGGTTTACAAATTGTGATTTGTTATAACAAATATACGCAAGTTAATTAAAAATATTGTCACCACAAAGCAATTGTATATTTTAATGATAAATTTTTTCTAATTGGTTAAAATCAATTTGATTTGGCATTCATAACCCAGGCAGTGTGATATTATACTTTTTTGGGAGATAGGGTGCTTTTTCATGCTCATTTACCGGCTATAAATGTACTCCCGGCTTATCCCCTATTGCGGCATCGCCTCTATCTTCAAATAACGAAAAGTATTTGGTACTACCGAAAATACGCCCGGTTTCCCCGCGGAGATTGATACCTGGATAACGGCCGACAGGCGGTCCAGAACCTTATCATTGGAATTGTGCGTATGGAAAACATACCAAAGCTTGCCATCGGCAGCTTTAAAGATATCACCATGCCCCGAGCCGTTATGGCCCGTATTTGCGCGGCTGAGTATGGGGTTGCCGCCGTATTTTGTCCATGGCCCGGTTGGCGATTTGGAGGTTGCATAGCCTACTGCGTAATCAATGTTCCTGAAATCGTTGGCCGAATAAAACAGGTAGTACAATCCCTTCATTTTAACTACGGTCGGCCCCTCTGAAACCGGCCAGTTCGTATTCGCCGTATTTTCCCAACCGGCCTCGGTATGCAGGCATTCTACTGCAGTCGACTCATTCATCGCTGAAAGGTCCTGATTTAAACGGGCCACGAAAATACGGTTGCCGTTTTGCAGGCGCACATGGTAGATGTACAATTCGCCATTTTTATCCTTGAATATAAAAGGGTCTATTTGTTTGCCTTCTTCAGATAACGGTTTGATGGTGGCTTGCTTAAAGGGCCCCAAAGGGCTATCGCTTTGGGCAATGGCAATGTGCTCATTAGCCGTGTAAGCCATATAATACTTGCCCTTGTGCTTAAATACCTGCGGTGCCCAAAAGCCTTTGGTGCCGTAGCCATCACCTATAAGCAAGGCATTGTTTTTGTGCCGTTCCCACTTAACCAGATCGGTAGAGGTGTAAACCGCAAAGCCGTCGGGCCTGCCGGTGCCGTATAGGTAATACACGCCTTTTTCCTGGAAGATGGTAGGATCGGCCAGGCGGATATCCTCGGTTTGTGCTTGCGTCTGGATGTTGAGGCCGAGGAAGATTAATAATAAGGTAAAGAGTTTGTTGCGCATGTGGATGGTGTTGAGGTTGGTACACTCATTCTTTTATAATGGAAGTATCCTTATACGTTTCTTATCTTCATCTATTACAAGTAGCGCCCCCTTTTCCAACAAGTCTTTATAAAGCTGTAAAGATGGAATTACGAGTTTTGTAAGATGGCCAATCGTTACATTCTGAGTCCGAACTTGTACGACGCTTGGTTTTTCGGCATTGGTAAGTGCAAGGGCTGTACCAAAATCAAGATCATGGGTAAAAATTATATAATCATTCATTTTCGCCCATTGCATTATTGCACTATCTACTGCATCATGCTTCCCAACGGACGACCAATGAACTGCCTCGATATCGTAACTATTAAACTCCCGCACCCACTCAGGAGATAAATTCATATCGATTACAATTTTCATGCGCCCGTAAGCGGAACTTCAATTTCTTCTGAACGCCAGGCGGCGTAGGACAAAGCCTGCATAATGTCTTCTTGTTGCAGGTAAGGATACATTTGCAATATTTCTGAATTGCTAATGCCAGATGCCAACAAACCAATAATAGTACCCACGGTCATTCGTAGCCCTTTTATACATGGTTTGCCTCCCATAATCTCCGGGTTAAGGACTATTCTGTCTAAAGTTTTCATCGCATGCAGTTCCTTTCTAACAAAAATACAATAAATAACCTTAAAACTTCTCTCTGCTCCGCGAGAAAACAGGATATGCCGGTTTCGTTACAGCCCTCTACTTTTTAAGTAATCGGGATTCTTTAACGAGAACCGCTTCATTTTTTTCCTCGAAATCTTGTTGGTTATCTTGTAATTTTCACGATACAGGTACTGAACCATGATGGGATAGTTGAACGGTTTATTCACGTTCACAAGTTGCCCATCACTATAATTATATAAGTTGAACGTCCAATATGCATGGCCTTCATAATAGTTCAGAGCGTCGCCGATTATTTCATAATTGCCGTCACCATTTATATCTCTTTCCGGAAAATTAAAAAAATCGACATAAGAGATTGCATCGAATTTAAGATTGCCTTTATTGAAAAAGTATAACTTAGTTTCTAAAGAACCGCCTAAGCCGGAACCATCGCTGAAAAAAAGCATCTTAAAATCCACTTTCCCGTTCCCATCGATATCAGCGGCGTAAACGTTATTCTGCAACCTACTGAAATTTAAATCGGGTATGGAATATCTAAAAATCGGTTTGGCTGTATAAAGGATTGTGATATATAAAGTGCTGGAATTGTGCGCCTGCCGAAGGTTTATCTGGTACTTTTTATAGCTGGTTGTTGCGATGAATGCCGTATCGCTTTCTGCAAAGCCTTTGTTTAAAAATAGTTTCTTGTATTTTATCGACGGAAATTTTTCAAACGGATACTGCGCCTTGCACTGCACGGATATTAGCATTAATACGATGCAAAGCAGTTTCATTGTATTCGTTTGAGATAATCCACTATCGCGAGTTCGCGTCGTATTGCCGGCATAGGAGGCGCAAAAAACAGATTTGACAACTTTCAGAAAGTTGTCAAATCTTGATGTTCAAATCTAAAAGCTTTAATATATCGCCGGAAATTTCCCCGGGTTAGCTTCGTTCATCATACTGTACACTACTTCTACCACATCATCCAAAGATGGTTTGCTGAAGTAGTCGCCATCGGTACCGTAGGGCGGGCGATGCTCGGCACCGCAAAGGGTACGCGGCTGCGAGTCAAGCGAGTAATAGCCTTTTTGTTTCTCAATAACCTTTTGCAGGATATAGGCCGATCCGCCGCCCGGTAAATCCTCATCAACCACCAGCAGTTTATTGGTTTTACGCAGCGATTCAGCGCACACATTGTCGGTATCGAAAGGATATAAGGTCTGCGGGTCGACTACTTCAATGTGGATGCCCATTTTCTCGAGTTCAACAGCGGCCTCCAGCACAATGCGCAGGGTTGAGCCGTAGCTTACCACTGTAATATCCCCGCCATTTTTCAAAACCTCGGCTTTGCCCAGCGGCACGGTAAACTCGCCTACGTTTGCTGGCAGTTTTTCCTTTAAGCGGTAACCGTTAAGGCATTCTATCACCAATGCGGGCTCATCGCCGCGCAACAGGGTGTTGTACATGCCTGCAGCCTGTGTCATGTCCCTGGGCACGCAAATATGCATGCCGCGCATCGAATTAAGGATGGTACCCAGCGGTGAGCCGGAATGCCATATCCCCTCTAAACGGTGCCCGCGCGAACGTACAATAAGCGGCGCCTTTTGACCGCCCATGGTGCGGTAGCTCAGGCTGGCCACATCGTCGCTTAAAACGGTGAGGGCGTAAATAAGGTAATCGATGTATTGTATCTCGGCAATGGGGCGCAGGCCACGCATGGCGAGGCCAAGGCCCTGCCCTATGATGGTAGATTCGCGGATGCCGGTATCGGTAATGCGCAGATCGGAATATTTGGCCTGCAAACCGGCAAAGCCCTGGTTTACGTCGCCAATGGCACCTACGTCTTCGCCGAAAGCAACAATGCTTTTATCGCGTTCAAAATTGGCATCGAAGCAGGCATTGAGCACCTCGCGGCCATCCAAAAGGCGGGCATCGTCAGCATACTCGGCCTTTACAACGGGCACCAATAAGGGCGAGTGCGGCGTATCGCTAAATAATTTAGAATTATAGCGCTCCTTGTTTTTTTCCAGTTCGGTGCGCAGGTAATCTAACAGTACCTTACGCTCGTAAGAAGTGCTTTCGCCAACGGTGAGGCGCAGCGTTTTACGTATGGCCGATATGGTATCCCTCCGGCCGGGGTCTATGGCGCTTTGCAAGCCGCGCGTTATATCCAATAATTCGGCATGCAAGGGCGAGTACTCAGCAACATTCTCTATCAATTCCACTACCTCATCTATCTCAGCTTTTATCTCGTCCTCCAGTTCGGCCCAGGCCTCTTTCTGGCATTCGCGCACATATTTCTTGGCGGTAGCTTCCAGTTCGTCAATTTCTTCGGTGGTAATAATGGCCGATGCTATCATCCACTTGCGCATCTGCAAAAGGCAATCGTGCTCCTCTTCCCAGGCAAGCCTATCTTTTGTTTTATAGCGTTCGTGTGAGCCGGAGGTAGAGTGGCCCTGCGGCTGGGTCATCTCTATTACGTGTATCATTACAGGTACGTGCTCTTCGCGGCATATCTTGATGGCCCGCTCGTAGGTTTCGCAAAGGGCCACGTAGTCCCAGCCACGCACCTTGAATATTTCGTATCCGGCGCCACGGGCATCGCGCTGGAAACCGCGCAGCACCTCGGAGATATCTTCTTTAGTAGTTTGCAGTTTTGCGGGTACGGATATAGCGTAAGCATCGTCCCAAATGGAGATAGCCATAGGCACCTGCAGTACGCCGGCGGCGTTGAATGTCTCGAAAAACAGGCCCTCGGAGGTCGCGCCGTTACCGATGGTGCCGAAAGCCACCTCGTTGCCATTTACCGAAAATTGCTTCAGGTATTCAAGCTCTTTATTCTGGCGGTATAGTTTAGAAGCATAAGCCAGGCCAAGCAGGCGCGGCATATGCCCGCCCGTGGTGGATAAATCCGACCCGGTGTTTTTGCTTTCTACCTGGTTTACGAAGTTACCCTCGTTATCAACAAAACGCGTAGCGTAGTGGCAGTTCATTTGGCGGCCGCCCGATGCAGGATCTTTCTCGATATCAGGGTGCGCATACAACTGGGCAAAAAACTCCTTAAGGTTGCTCATGCCGGTAGCGAACATAAAAGTTTGGTCGCGATAGTATCCGGCGCGCCAGTCGCCCTTACGGAACGCCTTGGCCATAGCCAACTGGGCCACTTCTTTGCCATCGCCGAAGATGCCGAACTTGGCTTTCCCTGTAAGAACTTCGCGGCGGCCCAACAAACTTGCCTGCCGGCTTTCGTAACCCACGCGGTAATCGCCGATCACGATATTCTTGAAATCGTCAAAACTGAGTTCGGCAGCATTTAGCTCGTTGCCTGGGTGTATTACAGTTTCGGGCATACAAAATTTTGTTTAGGCGGTAAAATTATAAAATTCTATTCTGTTTTTATTATCGGTAGTTGTAAAACATATAGTTTGTGCAATAGTTTTTAAATTAGGTTAAACCATTTATATTTGTAACAATCAAACAGGTAATTATGAAAAAAATAATGATGATTTGCGCAGTGTTCCTAGGCCTGGCCTTCACTGCAAACACTGCGATGGCGCAGGACGACACCAAAGCGGAGTTTAAATTTACCGAAGAAAAACACGATTTCGGCAAGATACCGCAAGGCACCCCGGTTACAACCGTGTTCGAGTTTACCAACGTTGGGCAAGAACCGCTGATTTTGACAGATGTACGCCCTACCTGTGGCTGCACCATTGCCGATTATACCAAAACACCGGTATTGAAAGGCGCAAAAGGCAGCATCAAGATTACTTACAACGCACTTAACCCTTCGGCATTCAACAAAACCATTGTGGTTACCTCTAACGCAAAAACACCTACCAAATATTTAACCATAGTAGGCGAAGTGATTGCGAAACCTACTACAAGCAGCAGGTAAGCTTAGCCTTTCCCACCCAAATCCTCTCCGCTGGTTAGCGAAAGGGCTTAAGGAAAATATTTAAGGCATCGCTATTAGCGGCGCCTTTTTTGTTGATTTAGGGTGTTCCGCGAAGCAAAAAAAGCATTCTACTGTGTCTCGTCCTGAAAAAAGTTTACACTTTTACTGATTAGTCCTGTTGTTGGTTTACACTTTATTTTAGTCCTGAATTAGGTTTACCCTTTTCTAAAGATAAAGAATAATTGTTGTGGTTTGCTTGTCGTGTTGGAATGTGGGAAACTCCTTCAGTTTTCCATATTCCAACACGTTTTTCTTTTTTTGCTTCTTTTTTTCTTTTTGTAGGCTCCTTTCTTTTG